>JASGMB010000075.1 GCA_030156665.1 Clostridiales bacterium | reverse complement strand
ATATGCTTTGCCATCTTCAAGTATTTTTATCTTATATTCTAACTGCTGTATCTTGTAGTCCCTTTCGGCAATCTGGGCTCTCAGTTCATCAGCCGTATAATCCGGTTTATCGGTAATCTTTACTTCAGAATGAACTTTATCCCATACAATATTCTTATTAAACATATCCGCAATCATGGGTAAAGGTATATAAACAGTATCTCTGCTAACAATAGGCTGAATATCGGTATTTACTTCTTGGTGATTATATATGACTTTTATTACGCCTGCAGCATAGCCCATAGAAATGAGTGATGTAATCATTATAAATGTAAGCATACAAATCCCTAAAATCCTTATTTTTACCCTCATTGCAATTCCCCCCAATGTACTAAAGATTAGTACCGATTTATGACTTGTTAATTTCATCGATAACTTCATTTATTTTAAATTTAGATATTGGTTATCGATATAAAATTCCAAATTTTCTTTGAATATTCAATTGTGAACTGTGAACTATTAATAAATTTTTTCATTGACAATTTGCTTTTTCATCAATAATAATTATATTTTATTAATACAAAATTGTCAAAATTTGCTGTAATCTTTAATTTTTTGTATATCATTAAAAATGTTGTCGGCTAAAATTATCCTGCTGTTTGCTGTACTACTGCCTCTGCTGCAGTATCTTGTTCTTTTAATTCTTTCGCCATTTTATTGATACATGCTATAACCGGTTCAAACTTTTCATAGAATATAACAATCAGGTCCTCTGCCTGTGCATCCATAACCGCTTTTTGGAGTGCCTCTACTTCGTTATATATAACCTCCACTTTTTCTTTTGAAATCCCGCCGGCTAATGCAGACTGATAAAGTATGTCAGCTACTTCACCCTGTTTTCTATCTCTTAGGTCGCCGTCTTCTTTGATATAGATTTGGTCAAAATTTTTCCCGCATAGTTCTCCTACCGCTTGGATGTGTTTCTCAAGCCTGTCACCCGGCATCCCGATAACACCGACCAATCTTTTTGCTTCCAGTCTCTTTGCCGAGTTTATTACTGCCTTATACCCTGCAATATTATGACCATAGTCAACCAGTACTCTAAAATCGCCCAATTCGAATAGGTTAAATCTACCGGGATTAACCGTCATATCTGCACAAAATGATTTAAGACTTTTTACAATGATATCTATAGGTACCTTTAAGCCATATGCCGCACTAACGGCTGCAAGACTGTTTTCAATGTTGCATTCAACTTTTCCCTGATAAGTGGCAGGAATATTTTTTACATGAATGACCGGAATTGTTTTACTTCCTTCTCCTACCATTATGATATTATCTTTAAGATAGACACCTTTCCCACCCTTTTTTATATGCTTGATAACAATGGAGTTATCATAGCTCTTTGAAAAATAAATAATGTTGCTTTTGACTCTAGGAATAACTTCCAATACCATGTAGTCATCAGCATTAAGCACAGCATAGCCGTCCGGTTTTACCGCCTCTACTACCAGGGATTTTACATATGCCAAATCTTCAAGTGTATTGACTCCATCAATCCCGAGGTGGTCTTCGGTGATATTTGTAATCACACCTATATCTGCTAAGTCATATCCCAGACCTCTCTTAATCATTCCTCCCCGGGCTGTTTCCAATACTGCCGCTTCCACCGTTTGATTGCTCAACACCATTCGTGCACTATTCGGACCGGTATTATCACCTTTTAATATACATTTGTCATCTATATAAACACCGCTAGTTGTGGTCATCCCCACTTTCAATCCCTGTATCTTAAGCATATGGGCAATCATTCTTGTAGTGGTGGTTTTCCCATTGGTTCCGGTTACCGATACAATAGGTATTGAATGAGGTACACCTTCGGGAAACAGCATATCTACAATATCTTTTTGCACATTGCGGGATTTGCCTTCACTTGGATAAATATGCATTCTGATACCCGGAGCCGCATTCACCTCTATCACTGCGCCTCCATTTTTATACAGCGGTACTGAAATATCAGGCGATGTTATATCAATACCGGCTATATCAAGCCCAACCACTTGGGCTGCTTTTACAGCTATTTGTGCATTGTAGGGATGAATATCATCTGTTCTGTCCGCTGCAGTACCACCCGTACTGAGGTTCCCATTTTCTCTTAGCCATACAATTCTCCCTTTTTGAGGAATAGACGCTTCAGTAAAACCTTGCTTATCCAGCACTTGGCGTACAATATTATCTATTTTTAGTTTTGTAAGCGGTTTTTCATGTTCATCTCCCCGCAAGGGATTTAGATTCTCTTTTTGAACCAATTGACTGACGGTACTGGTCCCGTCTCCTACTACATGTGCAGCACAGCGCTCGGATACTGCACTGACTTTATCCCCTACTACCAATACCCTATAGTCTTTTCCCGTAATAAATTTTTCTACCAATACTGCCGGACTAAATGTTAAGGCCGTTTCAAAAGCCTGTCTTACTTGCGCTTCACCGGTAAGATTCAACGCTACCCCTTTCCCCTGATTGCCATCATAAGGTTTTACCACTACAGGAAAACCGATTTTTTTTGCCTGCGCAACTGCTGATTCTGCCGTATAGACAATATTGCCGCAGGGTACAGGAATATCATGATCTTGCAGTATTTCTTTCGTTAAGTACTTATTACTTGCTATATCTACAGCAATACAGCTTGGCATATCGGTAATAGTAGATTGTATCCTTCGCTGATATTTGCCATAGCCAAGCTGCACAAGACTTTCATTTCCCAACCGGGTAACAGGGATACCTCTCTTGACCGCTTCATCCAGAATGGCACGGGTGCTGGGCCCTAATTCATATGCAGATGAAATATTGATTATTTTTTTTATCTCTTCTTCTATACCGATGTGCTCACCGTTAATAAGTGCATTTACCATATGCACTGCTAAGCGTGCCGATTCAACAGCACACTTTTCATTTTTGTATTCATATATGATGCTGTATACATTAGGCTCCTTCCATATCCGTGCTTTTCCATATCTGATGTCATAACCCACTACCGACTGCAATTCCAGAATAATGTGTTCAGTAACATGCGCAAGATATGTCCCTTCCTTTAATCTTTCTACAAATCCTCCTTCATATCCTCGTGAACAAGCATGTTTGTTGAGTCCCGGCAGCAAACTTAAAAGCCTGCTATTAAAATTTTCTATTTCAATTGTAGGGATATCATAATATGCTTCAACATCAACCAAAAGCTTTACCACAGGTCTATGGCAGTAAATATTTCTACCCCTCAGACACTGTATGTCAATAATCTCCATTTGTAAAAGTCCTCCTTGAGCTGGTTTATGGTTCACAGTTCACGGTTCACACTTCACAATTCACAGATTTGTTACCGAAGACTCATAACTTAAACTGTAAACACTCATTTTTAAATTGCATTAATACCCATACTTTTTATAATAATAAATTGTAAACTGTTAATTGTACACTCATTCTAATTCTGCATAATGAGTTCCCTCGTTTTCATATCAAATTTAAAACCCTGAGGGATTACATGCAGGGTTACGTTAGAGATTTGTAATAATTCATCCGGTTTGGTTTCTGAAACATTGGAACTTTTTATTGTTCTTCCATCTAAGATTGTAACTGCATTCGTTCCTATCACTTCAAAATAATCTCCCGGAAATACTCTAATGGCAGTATCTTCATCTATGCCTATTCCTAACATATAGGGATTTTGTGCCACTCCGCATAATAGTCTTCCTATCCTTCCCCGCTGGTCAAAATGTTGATCTATGATTGCTTCTTCTAACAAACCCAGTCCGGGTGCCATTTTTACTGTACATTTTTTTGCAGCTTCACTGTCCTTTCCTTCTACAATCATTGTACTGCTCATGACTGATGCACCTGCACTGGTTCCCACAATCAAAATACCTCTTTGATATGCGTCATGTAATACCTGATTTACCAATGTGCCTCCTAAAATACTGGTAATCCGTAATTGATCTCCTCCAGTAAAAAAAATAGTTGTTGCCTTGTTTATATGTTCTACATTTTTAGGATTATTGGCATCTTCCCGTGAATCTACATTTAAAACCGTAACATTTTTCACACCTAATTGCGTAAATACTTTTTTATACTGCTGTCCCACTTCTTGCGGCAACTGTGTTGCGGTGGTGAGTACTACTAAATGTGCCTGCTCACCGCCTGCTATTTCTACTACTTTCCGTAAAATGGTGCACTTATTCTCTTTGTCTTCTGCACCGCCTATAATAATAAGGTTTCCTCGTACTTTATCGCCCATCAGCAACTTCCTTTTCAGTGAACAGCGTACAGTTGTTAGCGCTGCTATTATGAGTTTTTTTAATATATTATAGTTTTTACGCTATATGATTTTTATACGACTGTAGGCAGATATTTTGCCTTTGTTGTTGCCAATACGTATTTTTGCCATTTATAATGACTTTATTCAATAAATAATTGTCATGACACTTAAATATGTTCGGAATAAAGTTAAAATTAGAGCACTTATCATGAGTCCTATCAACGCAAAAAGAATATTTGCAATAATCACTGCATTTCCCTTCGCCCCTTTTCGTTTTGCAATTACTCCCATCAGTACTCCTAATGTACCAAGAATAAACGGATAAAAAAAGATTGATGCTACTGCAAGCACCCAGCCCAGTATAATATATGTCCTTCCACGATTGTGTGCTGTGCGGTCAAAGTTTTGGTCTTGATGAATATGTTCCACAAAACTTCACCCCGTTAAAAAAGCATTCATAATTATTATGAATGCTTTTTTTAACATTTATGCAATTTACAGTTCACAGTTTACTGTAAAAGATAAATTTATTTATAATTTCCGTTATGTGTTTCAAAAAAGGCTTCATTATAATTCTTCTTTTAGAAGCCTTTTTTATTAATTTGTTATACTCACTACTTACTATATCCCGTATTTACTTAGCTCTGTTTTAAAGTCCGCAGTTAATTGCTCTAGCTGCTGTATGTAGGACATGAGATCTTTTATCTTTTCAGAATATTCTGTTACTGATGCACTCATTTCTTCTGAGGATGCAGAATTTTCTTGAGCAATTGCAGCTAAAGAATTAATGTTTTCAAATACATTGCTAATATTGGCAGCTTCTCCCGATAGACTTTCTACCAGCTTGACAATTTGCCGGGCAACATGGGCTACCCGCTCGATGGAAGTCATATTTTCATTTGCTACCTGTATCAGTGTCTGATTCCCTTCTTCTAATTGTTCAAACTGACTTGCTATTTCAACTACCACACTATCAATTTCCCCTGTGAATTTCAATAAATTTTCATTTACATTTTCTGCTGCCCGTTTTGAATTCTCTGCCAGCTTACGTATTTCTTCTGCTACTACCGCAAAACCTCTTCCTTGCTCTCCCGCTCTGGCAGCTTCAATTGCAGCATTTAATGCAAGAAGATTAGTTTGTTCGGCAATAGAAGCAACTGTGGTAACAATATTCATGATTTCCTTTGCATTATTGGCAAGTTCTTCGGCACGCTGATTAACTTTTGAAAAATTATCTTTTACATCTACAATCATACTTGTGACGCGTTCAATGTCTGAATGGGATTTGGTAATAACTTCTACAGCCTTCTCTAATTCTTCTTTTTCATGTATTTCTTTTTCTGCTATTTCATTCAGGCTGCTTACATTATCATTTAGCTGGTATACAGCTTTTTCCGTTTCTTCCGCTTGATGTACCGCACCATTGGCAACTTCCTGCACAACACCGGAAATACCATCAGACAGTTCTTTCATCTTCACTGCAATTTCACTAAGGTCATTTGTAAAGCGAAGCATATCATCGGTACCGCCCTTTAAGAATAAAAAATCCTTTCTTACATTTTCCTTGATGGTATTGAATTGTGCTGCATAATTTTCAAATTCATCCCCAGTCCTTATGTCAGAAGAACCGGAAAAATCAAGGCTGCTGAGCCTCGTCAATTCTTCTTTAAAATCTTTCATTGGATATAAGCTTACAAATGCAACGATAAGGGTAGCTGCAAATACCACTGCAGTATATATGAGCCCTGTTATAAGATTTTGCTGTATATTGGGCAGTATGTAAGCCAATGCAAATATAACCGACGTATAAATCGAAATTTTAACCGGAATATTTTTAATAAATCCCAGTGAAAGTATTTTATTAATGACATGATTTCGAACGGTGCCTTCCTGTTTTTCAAATTTGACCTTTAGATTAAGAAAGCTTTCTCCTGCCGGCGTTTTTCCACGTTCCAGCTCTGACCACTCCAGCTTTTCATTAAAAAGTGCTGCACTTCCTTCTAACAGGCCTATAAAATAATCAAACAAACCTCTTGTAGAAACGTATTTTAATTCTATTTCTGTTGGTGAAAGTTCTTTTACTAGCAGGCGTGGAGGTTTGGCACCCTTTATCTTTTTAGTAATCTGGGTGTGAACATCATCCATTAGCGTAATAAATCCTTTAAGGCTTTTTCTCTCGAAATAGGAAGGAAACCATTTTTTGAAGGAAAGAATGTTATTACGTCCCAACTCTCTCAGAACAACCGAAATATCTTTCCCAACTTGCTCTGCAACAGATTGAAAAAATCGGATTACTTCTCCATCATCAATATCTTCGAGGGGTGTTATCACCCTGTCAACCGGCCATCCCACCTCACGCATAGCCCTGTCAATCTGTTCTTGACTATAAATACTTTTAAATGTTTTGATCCATAGTGCAACTACTGTACCTTTCATACGTTAACCCCCTTTGTTCATTTATCATTCACAGTCATCAGATCCAATGTCGAAAAATATGACAATCGCCTTCAGCGAATTGATGTGCCTTGCGGCACAAAAATTAAAGTAGATTGTCATGATATTACGCTTCGCTTCATAATAAAAATCGAAGATTTTGATATAATTTTACAACATTTGCCGTTTTATTACAAGATATATCAAAAATCACACTATAAGCACAAAAAGGCGAGGAAACCTCGCCTTATATTCTTAATATTTAACGCTCCTGCAACTTTTTTGCAAACGCTACGCCGTAATCATATATTTTCTTTAGTTCTTCTTCTGAAGGTACAAAATTTGCTTTTAATCCTTCCCCAAATAGATTCAGCTTCAAACTTTTTACCCTTTCTTCCATCATTTTAATACTTTCACCGCTCCAACCGTAAGAACCAAATACACCACAAAGCTTACCCTTATTTTTGATCGGCTCCACTACCGATAGTACATCCCAGATGGGCTTTACTGCATCTCTATTAATGGTAGGTGACCCAAATAAGAAGGCATCGGCCTTTTCTATTTTTTCTTTTATTTCCATTAAATCATGATAGATAATATTTATCACTTCTACTTCAAAATCCCCGACACTCTTAATAGCTTTTTCCAGTTCTTCCGCCATTCTACGTGTACATCCGTAAGCGGATACATACGGAATAACAACTTTTTTAGGATTGTTTTTCTCTAAAATATCACTGCTCCACTCTTTGTACAATTGAACAGCCTTGTCTATTGTTTCAATCAGAATAGGCCCATGGCTTGGACATACGGTATCAATTTGAAGATCTTTGATTTTCTCAATACCATTTAAAACATGTTCCTTAAATGGGCTGAATATTACATCATAATAATATTTAAATGCATCTTCAAAGTTTTCTTTATATACAATCTTATTGTCAAACATTCTTGGCTCACAGAAATGACATCCTAAAAAGTCACACGAGAAGAGCAAATTATCTTCTTCAATATAGGTAAACATCGAATCCGGCCAATGTAGGAATGGCGCAATAATAAATCGCAGTGTCTTGCCTCCCAAATCTATGGTATCTCCATCTCTGACTACTTGAGATTCAAATGCATTATTGACAATTCCCTGCAAATATTTGTTTGCTGCCATTGAACCTATTACTTTTATATTGGGATTTTCTCTTAATAAATATTTGAGTGACCCTGAATGGTCAGGTTCGGTATGATTAAGTATAACATAGTCAATGTCATGAATGTCAACGATACTCCTGATATTGTCCAAATATTCGTCAAAAAACGTTGTATGCACCGTTTCAACTAGAGCTACCTTTTCTTCTCCTTTGATTAAATACGCATTATAAGAAGTCCCATATTCAGTTTTCATAATGATATCGAAAATTCTTAGATTAGGATTTAACACACCTACAGAGTATACTCCATTTTTTATTTCAAATACTGCCATGCACGTTCCTCCTTACTCCTAAATATTATTTTTACCATGTAAATTTACAATTATCCGATATATATCTAATATTCTAGACTCGCATTAAAAATCTATTTACAAATAGTTTAAACCATTGTGATGTTTTATACAAATCATACAATATTTTCACTAAATAATAGGGAGCCGGAAAAGGAAATTCTTCCCACTCCTCACTCCCCACTCCTCACTGTTTACGAAACCTTTTCAAAAGCATCTTTGCCCAAACCACATAGTGGACAAACCCAATCGTCGGGGATATCTTCAAAAGGTGTTCCCGGTTCAATACCTCCATCCGGGTCTCCTACTTCCGGGTCATAAATATAACCGCAAGCTGTGCATTCATATTTGTCCATAATTATGCTCCTTTCATTTATAGTTGACAGTTTACAATTCACAGTTTATATATGTACTTATTCATTTCTATGAATTGCAAACTTGTTGCTTCAACAAATAATATACCACCTATAAAAGTATTATTATCAAAATTATCATGAAATTAGTTCATCGTTAGCTACATTCATTTATTTTAAATTTAGATATTGGTTATCGATATGTTTCTTCAAGAATTTTTTTAAAGTATTCTACGTGCGTTTTTTCTTCTTCAATCAGTGCAGCTAATACTTCTTTTACTTCAGAATACTTTGCACCTTCATGCATTTTGGTGTACAAATCTACTGTTAATTCCTCAGTTTTTACTGCATGTGCTGCAGCAGTTTTTAAATCTTTAAAAGCATCTTCAGCCTGCGGCTTGGTGCTAAATATCTGATTTTCTACTAATGCCCTAAAATATGCCGTTACATCAGGCTCAAACAAATATTCATCATTAAAATCATTTTTCTTCGCCAGTATATCATCATAAAGCTGAGCAAATTTTTCATTGTGCATCTTTTCCTGTCCTGCGGCATGTAATAAAAAGTCTCTCAATTTTCCACTTGTATGTTTAGCCCCATTGGTATAAAATTTCATTCCTTCTTCTTCCATAGACATTGCTATTTTCAATATTTCCAAATTGCTAAAATTGCCTTGAATCATCATAAAAAACCCCCATTCAAAAATAGTCCACAGTTGGAAATCTCCAGATTATAGAACCTTCACCTGAACCTAGTACTTATTCATGTCCTAATGAATATGATATTAATAATATACCACAAATTGCATTTGTAAAACAATTTTTTAGATAAAAAAGGCTTCTAAAAGAAGCATTATAATGAAGCCTTTTTTGAAACGCATTTAACGGAAAGTGTGAAGCTAAATAAAAAATATACTTTCCTATGCATTATAAAAAAATCGTCTTCGACGAATTTATCTCACTTCGTTCGGATATGATTTAGGTAGATTTTCTTGAAGCCAGAAAGTATATCTTGCAGATATACTTTCTTAGACTATAAAAAATTGAGATAAGGTCTAAATCCTCATCTCAATCTAAATCTC
>JASGMB010000005.1 GCA_030156665.1 Clostridiales bacterium | reverse complement strand
AAGTATGAAGTTTGAAGTGTTATGTTAACAATGATTTTTAATGGGTCGAACAGTGGCTTCGGTCACTGATTTAATACAATATTAATTGTACAAGGAGGAATGAAAAATGTTATGTAAAGATTTAAATGTTGTACACTTAAACATTACTGAAGATTATGAGTATAAGGCATTATTCAGACTCTGTTCAAAGCAAGAGTGTTTGGATATCGATTTGGTAGATGTAGAAAATACAGATATGTTAAATCAGATAAAGGAACAGTTTAATTTAGAAGATAGCGTTGAAGACATAAAAAAAATACTTATGGATAAAATTATGAAGGTCACAACAATGGAGTCAAGAATTGTTGAGGGTAAAAAATAGACGAATGTGTAAAAATTATTTAAAATACTTTATTTGAAATGTCATAATTTGAATTTTTAATACGTAAATAGTGGTATATTTAAAATTAAAGGTAGTTGGTTATATATGAAAATTAAAAATATTGCCGATGTTAATAAATTCATAGAAACATTGAATAAATGTGATGGCCAAATTGAACTTGTTACGTCTGAAGGAGATAGGTTGAATTTAAAATCAAAACTTTGTCAAAGAATGATGTTTACCAAAGTATTTCTTCAAGCAAAAATTAACAAAAGTGAAGTTATTATTTCTAACCCGGAGGATAGAGAAAAATTACGCGAATATTTAGTAGATAAATAATTTTGATAAAACAGTTTGAAGCCGTGGAGCAGTTTCCGCGGCTCATATTATATTTTTATAAGTATACTGCTGTTGCTTTAAAACAGAAAAGGGGCAAAATTTTTAAGTACGGCGACAGAAAAAACAACAATTATCAAAAATAAAACTAATTTAAAAGCAAATTTGAGTACTTTAGAAATCAAACTAAGCACGATTAAAGCGATGATACCGGCAATAACATATCCAATCATGAAAAACACTCCTTATATTTCAATTACTTTTTTTAGGATAAAACGTATTTTACTACATTTATCTATTATTATATACAAGGAATATTATGGATACAATTTTTAATTTAATCTGTTATACTAAAGAAGAGTAATATTAAAAAGAATATTCATCATCAGTCACAAATAGTACAATATTATTGAAAAAATAGAATTTGATTTTACATATTGCTTAAAATTTGATAAAGAATATCGTGATAAGAGTACGCGATTCAGTATAAGTTGAAATATTTTCATTGAATGATTTAATTATTATGTAAAACAATAAAAATGACACTAGTTTTAGGAGTGATCATTTGGTGAAACAAGTAATGAAAATATTTCTATTTATTATATGTATTTTTTTTATAAATTTGTATATTATATCCTGTAGCACAAACCAACCCAAACCGGAACAAAAACCTCAAAAATCTGCACCTAAAACTGTTGAAGTTCCAAAGCCATCACCGGTGAAAACGCCTGTACCAACACCACCACCTACAACACCACCACCTACAGTTGAAGTTAATGGTATTTTAAGTTCATTTAAAACTACTATTTTAGATAAAAGTAAAGACAGGGTTCATAATTTAAATTTGGCATCACAAATTATTTATGGACACGTGGTTCAGCCCGGAGAAATTTTTTCTTTTAATAAAGTTGTTGGGGAAAGACTTCCGGAAAGAGGATTTAGAAAAGCCATTGTTATTGTAAAGGATAAAAGAGGATATGATGAAGGTGGGGGAATTTGTCAAGTAAGCAGCACATTATTTAATGCAGCACAGCAGGCAGGTTTGGAAATAATAGAACGACATTCGCATAGTAAAGATATTCATTATCTTCCGCAGGGTCAAGATGCTGCTATAGCTTATGGTTCACTTGATTTAAAATTTAAGAATACAAAAAACTTTCCAATAAAAATTGAAACCTATGTGGAAGGAGATAAAATGGTTGCAAAGATTTTGCGTGCTGAGTAAACCATATGAAAAGTGTGATAGGTGATTAGAATGTATAATCACTCATCACACTTTTTATCTATTTTTTGTCTGATAATCGGTAACCATATCCTCGGACTGTTTGAATCATTTCACTGTAATTTTCTAATTTATTTCGCAGTCGTTTGATAGTTGTATCGACGGTACGCGCATCTCCAAAATAATCATAACCCCATACCTTATTTAGTAATTCGTCTCTGGAAAAAGCGATATCTTTGTTTTGCATCAACAGAGAAAGCAAATCATATTCTTTTGGAGAAAGCTCCAAATGTTTTCCATTCAATATGACTTTATGACTTGAAAGGTCGATAACCAGCTCATTTACAGCAATTTTATTTTCATCAACTTTAATTTTTCCAGATCGTTTGAGTAAAGCTTTAACTTTTGCAACTAAAACTTTTGGACTAAATGGTTTTGTAATATAATCGTCAGCACCTAGTTCATAGCCAAATAGCTTATCTTCCTCCTCACTGCGTGCCGTTAGCATGATAACGGGTACATTGCTTCCCTGCCGGATTCTTTTCATGACTGTCCAGCCATCTATCTCAGGCAGCATAATATCTAAAATAACAATATCGGGGTGATTGGTATCATATTTTACTAATGCATCTTTTCCATCTTCTGATTCAAAGATATCAAATCCTTCTTTAGAAAAATAATCACGTATTAATTTTCTCAATCTTGATTCATCTTCAACAATAAGAATTTTAATTGCCATATTACACCATCCTTACTTTATACATACAATTAACGAATCATTTTAATTGGCAAACTAATCCAAAATTTTACTCCGTTACCTTCATTTTTAACGCCAACCTTTCCACCGTGTTTTAAAATGATATTCTTAACAATGGAAAGCCCCAATCCGGTCCCACCGATTTGGCGATTTCTTGAACGGTCAAGTTTATAAAATCTTTCAAATATCAAAGGGATCTCTTCATTGGGTATAGGAGGAGCATCATTATATACCGAAAAAAATATGTCATTCTGTTTTTGCAGTTTTATAATTATCTCACCTTCCGGATTCCCATGCATGATGCTATTTTTTAATAAATTTTCAAAAGCCTGCGTAAGCTTAACCGGATTGCCATCGCACCATAATGATTCGTTAGTTATTTTAAAAGAAACTTTGCGATTATATTTTTTAGCAGAAGATATAAATCTTTTTTTAATATCAGATACCAGTTTTGTAACATTAACATTTTGAAACTTTATAAAAGATTGTTCTGATTCTAAACGAGCTAATTCCAAAAGTGAATCTACTAGATTCTTCATATAAAAAGCTTCATCTCTTATTGCATGGATATATTCCAGAGGGTCATCGGAAATGCCATCTAGCAGCCCTTCAGCATAACCTTGAATAATACTGATAGGTGTTTTTAAATCATGGGATACATCAGTTATAAATTGTTTTCTAATGGTATCCAGTTGTTTTTCTTTTTCTAATTCTTGCTTCAAACGAAGGTTTGTATTTTTTAAGGCTACTATATTATCTCTTAACTTATCTGAAACGATATTTAAAGTTGTGCCCAGTGTTTCCAGTTCTTTTGAAAATCCAACGGGTATCTTTTTTGAATCCTCAAAGGCTAAAGAAGCTATATTCATAACCTTTTCATTAATTTTTGATACATTGTGAGTAATTTTATTTGATAATATCCAAGCTAATATACTTGATAATACGAGTCCTAACAGTCCAAACCAGAAAAATAATGTTTGAAATATATCAACGGCCCGATCAATTGGTTGTATAGCTGATTGTGCAATCCATATTATACCATTATTCCACTGGCGATAAATTATAAGCGTTTCTATATTGGTTCTGTGATGTCTATAATATAATACGTTTTCATCACCTTTCTGTTTTAAATTCTCAACAATTGTATTAATCAACTCATATGTTTCCATGGCGTTACCAAAGCCCCGTTGTCCCATGCCTCTTTTTGGAACCATTTCAGGATAAAGTATATGATTGGTATTTGAGTCAAATAGAATAATCCTACTTTCTTTATTCACTTCATAGGAATATAGCTCATTTAGATATTTATCATGACCAATTTCGTCATATAACTTTTCGTGATTTTGACTGTCTTGTATAAAGGAATTAATTACTTCATGAGTATAATAGCGATGAGAGAAGAAGGTGAAAAATATCCAAATAACTCCTAAAACAATTAATGAATTGACGAAAAAGAGACCGAAAAAAACATGGAAAGTTGATAATTTATTTTTTGAAAATAATTTATTACTCATAACATGACATCCTCCATATAATGTTAACCACAAAAAAGAAAATTTGATTTTTATGAATACAATAGACTTTACATTATATGATAGCAGTTTTATGTGACAATTCAATGACATAAAAGATAAAAATCGCTAAGAGAATATTTTAGGCGGATAAAAAAAGAAGCAAATAAATGCTTCTTTTTTTATCCGCCTAGAGTAATATCTTGTTGTTGATACCATTGTAATGCATCGTAAAAATGTTGTTCTTTAAAATCTGGCCAATAGTCATCAATAACGTAAAAATCGGCGTAAACAGATTGAACAGGGAGAAGACCACTTAACCGTCTGCGGCCTCCCCAGCGAATAATTAAATCAATTCTTGAAATATCAGAGGAAAATAGATATTTTGTGATTTGTTTCGCTTTTGGCGTGTTTTCTTTCACCATCTGTATAATATAACTTAAATCCCATTCCAATCCATAATTTACCAAAAAATTCAGTTTTATTTTTCCTTCACCTATACGTGTTCGCTCAGTATAAGGAAGTAATTCTTTTGGAAACATAGGGGAGTTCGTATTCCCAATTACTAATAAATTAGCATCTTCTTCTTGTGCTAAAATTTTTACAGCATCAACACAAGCTTTTTGAAAGGATTGTACTTGGATCGCCGGCCTTTTCGTATTATCTTGGGTGAATCCATAAAATGTAATTTCTTTTACACCTATTTCTTTACAGAGTCTGTATAGAGCTAGGCCCGGATATAAGCCTTTTCCATAACCTTGTTCTTTGGACAATCCATTTTTTTCCGCCCATCGTCTATTTCCGTCAGGAATAATTCCTATGTGGTTGGGTATACGCATAATCATCTTCTCCTATGTTGTATTAAGATATTTTATATGTAATTATTATCTAAATAATATTATTATATACTTATAAGTGAAAATATTTTTAGTCATACTTGTAAATAAGGTGAATATTTTAGTATCATAGAAATGGAAATCAATACTCAGTAAAAATTCCATATAAAAAATCAAAGAATATGAAGGTTTATAAAAAAGTCTTTTTATAAAAGATTTTTAAGGTTAACTTTTTTGAAACACATAACGGAAATTATAAATAAATTTATCCACAGAATATAAAGGTTTATAATTAACTAACTTTAAAATTAAATATTTAGTTTTAAAGTTGGTTAATTTCATCGATAACTACATTCATTTATTTTAAATTTAGATATTGGTTATCGATATAATTTCCTATGTGTTATAAAAAATAATTCGAATTTATTCTATTTATTTGAATATTAATAAATTTGTGGATATAAGCATGGTGTGTCTGAACGGTTTGGTTATTTTAGGAAAAACAATTGTTAAAAATTGTTTTTAAAAGGTAATTTTAGGGTAATAATGAAGGTGAGTTATACATATGAAAAAACATGGTATTAATAGGGCACAAAATTATAGAATACTGGCCATACAATTTTATCAAAATGGAAATTATAAAAAAGCATTAGAATTTATACAAAAATCAATAAGTATCGATGATAATTCGATAGCATATTTTCTACTTGGAAATATCCTTGAAGATATGGGACAAGAATTTGAGGCGGTTACTGCATATGAAAAAGCGACGAATCATAAGCCCCCTTTGGGAGAAGCTTATTATAATTTAGCTATTATAACTGATAAAAGGGGTGAACCTGATAAAGCGATAGATTATTATCATAAAGCACTTGAAATTAATCCTGAAATTACTGGTGCCTACTATGGTATAGCAATTATATTGGACGATAGGGGAGAAAAGCACCAAGCATTAGCGTATTATCAAAAGACTGTAGAAAAAGACCCTACGTATGACAGGGCTTATTTTTACATAGCCAATATTTATGATGAGTGGGGGCAAAAAGAAAAAGCAGTAGTATATTATCAAAAAGTTATTGAGCTGATTCCCAATGATTATATTGCATACAATAACTTAGGGAGTATTTTTGAAGAATTAGGACGATATGTACAAGCTATGGAAGCAATAGAGGAGTCTATCAATATTAATCATAATTACTATAAATCTCATTTCAATAAAGGGGTAGTTTTAGCTCATATGGGTAAAAAAGTAGAGGCTCTGCAAGCTTATGATAAAGTTTTGCAGCTTAATTCAAATTATATTGATGCTTATAATAATAAAGGTGTACTTTTGTTGGAAATGGGTAAGTTTGACGAAGCAATCGACACATTTAGCCAGGCTATTAAACTAAATCCTCAACACGAAGCAAGTTATTATAATAGAGCATGCTGTTACGCTTTGAGTGGAAAAGTTGAACAAGCATTAGAAGACCTTAAAATTTCTATAAAACTTAACCCAAGAAATATTGCCTTTGCAAAAAAATGCAGTGATTTTGATATTATGAGAAAAAATCATGAATTTCAACAGCTGATTAAGTAACGATTGATGAGGGATAATTTTGTAAAATGTTTGTAAACTAAGGGATAATAGCTTGTTTTTATAGAATGCCCAATATTAAAAATCAAATTATTAAATTTGGTTTTAATGCATCAAATAAAAATAGACATCAATAACTATAAGGAGGCTAAAAGCATGAGTGAAAAATTAAGATTTGATTATTCAAAGGCGCTTTCGTTTGTAAAAGACCATGAAATTTTCTATATGGAAGATATGGTGAGAACCGCTCACACAATGTTACATAATAAAAGTGGAGCAGGTAATGACTTTGTAGGTTGGGTTGATTTACCCAATCATTATGACAAAGAGGAATTTGAAAGAATTAAATCAGCAGCAGCAAAGATACAATCGGATTCTGATGCACTGGTGGTGATTGGAATAGGAGGCTCTTATTTAGGTGCACGAGCAGCAATAGAGATGTTAAGCCACTCTTTTTATAATGTTTTATCTAAGTCAAAAAGAAAAACACCGGCTATTTATTTTGCAGGAAATAATATTAGTTCTACATATCTTTCTGATTTATTAGAATTATTGGAAGATAAAGATTTATCTATCAATGTGATATCCAAATCAGGAACTACAACAGAGCCAGCAATTGCTTTTAGAATTTTTAGAGAACTGCTTGAAAAGAAATATGGAAAAGAAGAAGCAAGAAAAAGAATTTATGCTACTACAGATAAATCAAAAGGAGCGCTTAAAAAGTTAGCTGATGAAGAGGGATATGAAACCTTTGTAATTCCGGATGATGTAGGAGGCAGATATTCTGTTCTTACAGCCGTCGGGTTATTACCTATTGCTGTCAGTGGTGTAGATATAGATAAGATGATGAAAGGGGCTCAAGATGCATATCAGGAGTATGCTTCTCCGTTTTTGAGTGAAAATGAATGTTATCAGTACGCAGTTGTGAGGAATGCCCTTTATCGAAAAGGTAAAACAACCGAATTGATGGTTAATTATGAACCGGCATTGCATTATTTTGCAGAATGGTGGAAGCAGCTGTACGGTGAAAGTGAAGGAAAAGACAAAAAAGGTATTTTCCTTGCATCGGTAGATTTTTCAACAGACCTTCACTCTATGGGGCAATATATTCAGGAAGGACTAAGAAATATATTTGAAACTGTATTGAATGTTGAAAAACCTAAGAAAGATATTATTTTAACAGAAGAAAAAGAAAATATAGATGGATTAAACTTTTTAGCAGGAAAGACAATGGATTTTGTCAATAAAAAGGCATTTGAAGGTACGCTCTTAGCACATACCGATGGAGAAGTACCGAATCTGGTTTTAAATATTCCCCAAATCAATGAATACTATTTCGGAAATATGGTTTATTTCTTTGAAAAAGCTTGTGGAATAAGCGGATATTTATTAGGAGTAAATCCTTTTGATCAACCTGGTGTAGAAGCTTATAAGAGAAATATGTTCGCGCTTTTAGGTAAACCGGGTTTTGAAAAAGAAAAAGAAATACTCGAAAAAAGGTTAAAAGGATAATATGGTAAAAACTTTTATTGCAATAGCGTTAAGCTTTTTCATATAATAGAAATAGGCTTTATAATTTATAAAGCCTATTTTTTTAATGTACAGAGAGGATGGTGGTAACAAATGGTCAATATGTTAGAGATTTATATAAGCCTGATTAATAACTTAGGACTAGGCATTATCCTCGCTTTAATACTAAGTAAAACTAAATTTTTTAAAAACTTAATTCTAAATCATAAAATAGGAGTATTGGAAAAAATATTATTATGTTGTATATTTGGCGGTTTAGGTATTATTGCCACATATACGGGAGTGCCTGTAAATGGTGCGTTAGCAAACTTTAGAGCGATCGGTGTGGTTGTTGGAGGTATGCTTGGCGGCTTTTGGGTTGGATTGGGCGCCGGAGTAATTGCAGGTATTCACCGTTGGGCGATAGATATTGGCGGATTTACTGCTGTCGCATGTGGTATTGCTACTATTTTGGAAGGTATGATAGGTGGGATTGCATCACAATATTTAAAAAATTCACAGCATAAATGGGCAAGAGCTTTTTTAGTAACCGTTGTTTCGCAAATAGTACAAATGCTTACAATATTAATTGTTGCAAAGCCCTTTGATGAGGCATTGGCTTTGGTTGAGCTTATTGCTTTACCGATGATTACAATAAATGCTATTGGTTCAGCGTTATTTATGTTAATCATTGAGGGGATTTTTGCTGAGCAGCAAAAAATTGGTGCACATAAAGCACACTTAGCATTACAAATTGCAAATCAAACGCTGCCGATTATGAGAACCGGATTCAATGAGACTACAATGGAGGAAGTAGCAAAAATTATCCTCAATAAAACAGGTGTTACTGCTGTTGCATTTACCGATAAAGTTAAAATTTTGGCACATGTCGGTGTGGGGGCGGACCATCATAAACCAAATAATAAAATTTTAACGGATATCACCAAAAAAGTATTAAAAAATCAAAAGTATGGAGTGGCGAGAAATCACAGTGAAGTGGGATGTCAATATGAGGGCTGCTGCTTGAATTCTGCTGTGATCGTACCATTATTTGTGCGAAAAGAAATCATTGGAACGATGAAATTGTACAGCGAAAATGTAAATGGTATCGATCATGTAGACATTGAATTGGCGCAAGGATTAGCACATTTGTTTTCCACCCAGATAGAGCTGAGTATCATTGATGAACAGGCAAGACTTTTAGAAAAGGCAGAATTAAAAGCGCTGCAAGCACAGATTAATCCTCATTTTTTATTTAATGCAATTAATACCATTGTCTCACTGTGTAGAACAAAACCGGATGAGGCAAGAAGGCTTTTGATTCATTTAGGGGACTTTTTCAGAAAAAATCTAAATACAATGAAAGAGTTTGTGAGTTTACATGATGAGATTGAGCATATAAAATCTTATGTCGCTATTGAACAAGCGCGGTTTGGTGATAAACTTAAAGTAGAATATGATATTGGCAATGTAAAATGCAAAATACCGCCTTTAACACTGCAACCATTGGTTGAAAATGCTATTAAACATGGATTGTTAAATAAAACTAATGGTGGTAATGTAAAAGTACGTGCATATTATTATAAAGATGAGATTAGAATACTTATAGAAGATAATGGAATAGGAATGAAGGAGACAAATAATCTTTTATCGGATCGTGAACATTCTAATAAAGGTATTGCACTCATCAATATTAATAATAGGTTAAAAAATGTTTTCGGAGACGATTATGGACTTGAGATAAAAAGTAAGTTAGGATATGGTACTTCTGTATGTGTGAGAATACCGTCTATTCAAAGGAGGGAGATTGCATAGTGATCATTCGAGCAGTTATTGTGGATGACGAGATTCCTGCTAGAGACGAATTGGAATATCTGCTGGTAAAAGAAGATAGGAACATTAAAATTATAGGTAGAGGTCAAACAGGGGAAGAAGCTGTACAGCTATGCAATACTCTAAAACCAGATGTATTGTTTTTAGATATCCATATGTACGGTATGAGCGGATTGGAATGTGCAAAAAAAATACTAAAGCAAGGCTTTTCCCCTATCATTATATTTGCTACTGCATATGATGAATATGCAGTGGAGGCTTTTGAAATAAATGCTATTGATTATATTTTAAAACCTTTTTCTGAGGAACGAATTCGTGTTACCATAAATAAAATACATCATTTACTTAATAATAAAGATGTTCAAAATGAGGATATATTTAACGCTATTACTGCCATTCAAGAGGATAAAGGGATTGGTGATAAAATAGGTATATGGGCGAATGAGAGATTTATATTAGTTGACAAAAGTGATATTGTATATGTAGAAGCTCAACGTAAACATACGTTGATTTATACAATATCAAATCAATACGAATGCACAATTGCTTTTGGGGAATTGGAAAAAAAGTTAGCTGACAGGTATTTTTTTAAAGTTCACAGGAGTTATATCGTTAACCTTAATCATATAAAAGAAGTAGGGATTTGGTTCAACAATAATCTAAGCGTTGTGATGAAAGGTTATGAAAAAAATAAAATACCTGTTGCTAGAAATCAAATAAAATCATTTAAACAGATCATAGGAATGTAACATTAAAAATAGTAAAATACATTTGGTGCAAAGATCCGGGTGTTTGGTACCCGGATCTTTGCATTTTGTTCGCCTAAAACTAAGAAACGGCATTGCAGTAGTATAATAAAAGTAATGATAATTCTAAGGGGGTACGGCATTATGGGGTTATTTTTAATTTCTATTGTCCTGCTTATAGTAGGCTATCTGATTTATGGTAAGTTTGTAGAAAAGGTTTTTGGTATTGACGCCGAAAGAGCTACACCGGCCGTTGAATTAAAAGATGGCGTAGATTATGAACCTATGGATTGGAAGAAAATTTTTTTAATTCAGCTGCTTAACATTGCAGGACTAGGACCTATTTTCGGGGCAATTGCAGGAGCATTGTTTGGACCTGCAGCATTTTTATGGATTGTTTTTGGTTGTATATTTGCTGGGGCGGTACATGATTTCTTCTCTGGGATGCTTTCTATAAGACATAATGGTGCGAGTGTATCGGAGATTGTTGGTATTTATCTCGGTGATGGAATAAGACAGGTTATGAGAGTGTTTTCTGTGGTACTTTTGATATTGGTTGGAACAGTATTTATGACTGGTCCGGCAAAATTATTAGCAAGTTTGACGCCCAATTCTCTTAATACGAATTTTTGGCTTATCCTTATTATTGTTTACTATTTTTTTGCAACAATATTACCTATAGACAAAATCATTGGTAAAATATATCCATTGTTTGGCGCGGTTCTTTTAATTATGGCACTAGGAATAGGCGGAGGCCTTGTGCTAAAAGGTTATACAATTCCCGGAAGTGTTTTTGTAAATGCTCATCCTAAAGGATTACCGATCTGGTCACTATTATTTGTTACCATTGCTTGTGGCGCTATTAGTGGTTTTCATGCAACACAATCTCCAATGATGGCAAGATGTGTAACCAATGAAAAATATGGCAGAAAAGTCTTTTATGGTGCTATGATTGCAGAAGGTATCATTGCCTTAATATGGGCAGCAGCTGCGATGGCATTTTTTAACGGAAGTGAAGGTTTAATGGCAGCTATGGCTAAAGGTGGGCAAGGTGCTGTAGTGCATACAGTATCAACATCAGTACTGGGAATGGTAGGTGGTATACTGGCAGTACTAGGAGTTATTGCATGTCCAATCACTTCGGGAGATACTGCTTTTAGAAGTGCAAGGTTGACCATAGCAGATGCGTTTAATTTTGGACAAAAAAATGTACGCAACAGACTATATATTGCTGTACCGTTATTAGCTATAGGCATTGGGTTAAGTCAAATCGATTTTAACATTATATGGAGATACTTTGCTTGGTCTAACCAAACACTGGCAATGATAATGCTATGGGCTGCTTCGGCATATTTGATTAAATATAATAAATTACATTGGATTACCACTATACCGGCAGTATTTATGACGGCAGTAAGTGCAACGTATATTATGCAAGCTCCTGAAGGATTTAAATTATCCACCGCTATTGCATACCCAGGTGGTATAATTGTAGCCATTGTAGTCTTTATACTGTTTATGGCTAAAGCTTCTAAGAAGCAAAAGGATGTTGGAGCAAAGTCTATAAACGCTTAATCCTTCCATTTTGCACTCAATTAATAAAAAAGCAAAAAAAGAGGTGGTTTAATGATTGAAAATAAACCATCTCTTTTCATTTTACAAATCACTTAATTATTAAGTTTGGTAATTGTTTCAGTAATATCATCTAGTTAATTTATCGATCATTTTGAATGTGTTGCATTTTGAACAAAAAGGATAGCCTATAATATTATAATTTTTAACAAAATTGATATACATCCTTGAAATTAGGGTAAAAATATAGTATCTTTAAATTATATAACTCTTTAATTAAAAAGGAGGAAATGTAAAATGATAAAGGTTATTATGGACAAAAAGGGCACCGGTAAAACTAAGAGACTTATTGAGTTAGCCAATAGTTCGATAGCACAGGATTCAGGAGATATCGTGTTTGTTGATAATAATAATCATCATATGTATGAATTAAATCATGAAATAAGATTTATAGATACATCTGAATTTGAAATTAATGATTTCTGCGTATTCTATGGTTTTCTCTGTGGTATCATTTCTGAAAATTTTGATATTTCTAAAATTTACATAGATGGCCTCTTTGAAATAGTCAATGATGATATGGATTCCCTTGAAATATTTTTAAATGACATTAACAAGATTTCAGATAAATTTAATATTGAATTTACCATGACAATTAGTGGAGACCCTAAGACTGTTCCAGCATTTTTACAACAGTACATGTAAATAAGCTTTCCTTGGGATTTGTTCTTAATGACGAACGTATATTTAAAAATTTTATAAATTCAGTGTTTTAGGATAACAGGTAGGTTGTTAAATCTGCCTGACTTTTTTTGCTTTACAATTGTACGTATTTGTATTACTATTATGTATATTACTGAATATAATAATTGGTAATTTGTGCATTGAACGAGTTTGTAGAATTATTTTCTATGGAGGTTGGTGTATGCTATATCAAAGCACTAGAGATAAAAATATACTTGTGAAATCTGCTGAGGCTATTAAACTTGGGATTTCTCCTGATGGAGGACTATTTGTGCCTCAGGAAGTTCCTAAACTTTTATCTAGTAATATTATAGATTTAGCAAATATGAGTTATAATGCGCGAGCAGTGGAAATACTTAAATTGTTTTTGACCGATTTTACCTCTGACGAGATTAAAGAATGTGTAAATAAGGCTTATAATAAAGAAAAATTTGAAACAGAAAATATTGCACCTATATATAAGTTAACAGACAATATATATTTTCTTGAGTTGTGGCATGGACCGACTTGTGCATTTAAAGATATGGCACTTCAAATTCTTCCACATTTATTAACAACATCCGCCTTAAAAACAGGTGAAGATAAAGAAATAGTGATTTTAGTGGCTACTTCAGGTGATACAGGGAAGGCAGCATTAGAAGGTTTTAAAGATGTAAAAGGAACGAAAATTATTGTATTTTATCCTGAGAATGGTGTTAGTGAGATTCAAAAACTCCAAATGATTACACAAGAAGGGAATAATGTAAATGTAGTTGCTGTTGAAGGAAACTTTGATGATGCACAGAACGGGGTAAAGACAATTTTTACTGACGATGAATATAATCATCTGTTAGAAAAAAATAATTTTAAATTATCGTCAGCGAATTCTATCAATTGGGGAAGATTAGTACCCCAAATTATTTATTACTTTTCTGCTTATGGTGATCTTGTTAAAAATGAAGAAATTAAACCGGAAGAAAAAATAAATATTGTGGTTCCTACCGGAAACTTTGGGAATATTTTAGCAGCTTATTATGCTAGAGAAATGGGTTTACCAATCAATAAATTAATATGTGCTTCTAATGAGAACAATGTCCTTACTGATTTTATCAAAAAAGGAGTATATGATAGAAATAGAGAATTTAAAACTACGATATCTCCTTCTATGGATATTTTAATATCCAGTAATTTGGAGAGGTTATTATTTGAAGTCACAGGACATGACCATATAAGAGTAAAACAGTGGATGGAAGAGTTAAAAGATAACGGTAGATACGAGATTCCTGATATTACCAAGAAAAAGATTAAAGAGATATTTTGGGCTGGATATTGTGATGACCAAGCAACATCTCAAACAATAAAAGATACCGAAATGAATTATAGTTATGTGATTGATACGCATACGGCAGTAGGAAAGCATGTGTATGACCAGTATGTAAAAGAGACAGGCGATGATACTAAGACAATCATTGCTTCTACAGCAAGTCCTTTTAAGTTTAATGAAAGTGTCTTAAGCGCTCTTGCAGCACCGGAAGATATTCAAGGTAAGACAGAGTTTGAACTTTTAGAAATGCTTTCTCAAAAAAGTGGTTCAAGAATTCCAAAATCTTTAGCAGAATTGCAAAATAAGGTAATTTTACATCATAAGAAGTGTAACAAAACAGAAATGAAGAATATCGTAAGTGATGTATTGGATTTAAAATAATGTTGAAAACTGACCTAAATACTTAGGTCAGTTTTTTGTTATTGAGGTTAATTTTTTTATATATTAAGGAAAGATATAATAATTTGTTAGAAAATTTCAAATAATATCACTATGAGGTGATTTTATGAAAGATAATATTAAAGATAAGCAACGTTGGGATGAAAATTTACCGGGCAATAAAGCCTATATACAAAAATTTTATAAAAAGTCTGAAAAAGAAATTAAAAATATGACTGGAGAAGGGGGATATAGACCAAGAAAAGTTTTATAAAGGTAATACTTTTAAAGACTAAAGTGTACACTTTAGTCTTTTTTTTTCGTATTTAATAGTATATAATGTATGATTGAACAATTAAGCTGTTATTAAAAAATCTAATGCATTATAAAATACCTCGGAGTTTATGGCCGGGTTTTAGAATCAAAGATTCTTCTATAAATAAAAGATTTGGGGTTAAATAAAAGTATGGCACTATTTGCATTATCTGATTTACATTTATCGCTAAGCATTGACAAGCCTATGGACGTTTTTGGGGACATATGGGATAGTTATATGGATAAAATTAAAAGTCATTGGATTGAAGAAGTAAGTGATGGAGACTACGTATTGGTGCCTGGAGACATTTCATGGGCAACATACCTTGAGCAAATATATAAAGATTTTGAATATATAAACCAGTTGCCGGGTATAAAGGTTATAATGAAAGGCAATCATGATTATTGGTGGTCAACTGTAAGTAAATTAAATCAATATATTAAGCAGCACAATTTTGATAAAATCGTTTTTTTATATAATAACAGCATATTATATAAAGATATTGCAATTTGTGGGACGAGAGGGTGGAATTGTCCCGGTTCTGATGAGTTTTCAAAAGAAGATGAAAAAATATACTTAAGAGAATTACATAGATTGGAGTTATCTATACAGCAGGGGTTAAAGTACAATCCAAGTGAAATTATAGTTGCGCTTCATTATCCACCTGTGAATCGATATAGAGATATGCAATCAGGTTTTATTAAATTATTGAAAAAATATGGTGTTAAAACTTGTATTTATGGACATCTTCATGCAAATTCTCAAAGAAATGCACTAATAGGTGAATATGAAGGGATACAATTTTATTTGGTTGCTTGTGATTATATAAATTTCCGACCACTTAAATTAAAAGATTAAATGGAATTGACATTTTCTCTTAAATTTATCATAATAGATATTGGAATTCCAAGGTTTATTATGCTATAATGTAATGGTTATTGTGGTTATAATTGTTATAATTATATAGAATTCATCCGATTGGGTGTTTAATATATACATAAGAAAAATTATCAAGGAGGACTAAGAAGTAAATGAATGTAAAATTAGAACAGTTAGAGAAAAATAGTGTACAACTAGAAATAGAAGTTGATGCAGCTAAATTTGAAGAAGGTATGCAGAAGTCTTATAAAAAAAATGTAAAAAAATTCAATATTCCGGGATTTAGAAAAGGCAAAGCGCCTCGTAAAATTATTGAAACATACTATGGAGAAGGAATTTTTTATGAGGATGCCATAAACTTTATTTGCCCTGAAGCATATGATGAAGCAGTAGCACAAACCAATATAGAACCGGTAGATCGTCCGGAAATTGACATAAAACAAATTGGTAATAATCAAAATTTAATTTTTACAGCTAAAGTAACAGTAAAACCAGAAGTTGATTTGGGTGAATACAAAGGTATAGAAATAAATAAAATCGAGTATAATGTAACAGAAGACGATGTTCAGCAAGAACTAAAAAAGATGCAAGAGAAAAATGCAAGATTGATAACGATTGAGGATAGGCCAGTCCAATCAGGAGATACCGCTGTAATCAATTTTGAAGGTTTTGTAGACGACCAGCCATTTGAAGGAGGAAAAGCGACGGATTACAGCCTAGAAATAGGTTCAGGGCAGTTTATTCCAGGTTTTGAAGATCAGATAATCGGAAAAAATATAGGGGAAGAATTTGATGTAAATGTGACTTTCCCTGAAGATTATCATGTGAAGGAATTAGCTGGAAAGCCTGCTGTATTTAAAGTAAAGATTAATCAAATAAAGTTTAAAGAACTTCCTGAGTTAGACGATGAGTTTGCTAAGGATGTAAGTGAATTTAATACACTTGATGAACTTAAAGAAGATATAAAAAATAAATTAACAGAATCTGCTGAACATAGAGCAAAGCACGATTTGGAAAATGCTGTTATCAGCAAGGTGGTTGAAAATGCTACCGTCGATATTCCAGATGTAATGATAGAGCATCAAATCGACCATATGGCAAGAGATTTTGATTTTAGACTAAAAGGGCAAGGATTAGACCTCGAAAAATATTTAGAGCTTACAGGATCAGACATGACTAAATTTAGAGAACAATTTAAAGAGCAAGCGGCAAACCAAGTAAAGACTTCTCTTGTTCTTGAAAAAATAGGAAAAGTTGAAGAGATTGAAGCATCTGAAGAAGAAGTTAACAAAGAATTGGAAAGGCTTGCAGAAAATTATAAAATGGAAGTGGACAAATTTAAGAATATTTTAAGACCTGAAGATATTGATTCTATTAAAAATGAGCTAGCTATAAGCAAAACAGTTGAAATGTTAGTACAAAATGCAAAAGTAAAGTAAGTCTTTAGAAGAGGATTCTCTCTTCTAGAAGCCTTATGAGCTATAAACACTGTAAAGGAGTGGCATAAATGAGTTTAGTTCCAATAGTAGTAGAGCAAACCAATAGAGGTGAAAGATCTTACGATATTTATTCACGTCTTTTAAAAGAGAGAATAATTTTTCTTGGAGAAGAAATAAATGATGTAACAGCAAGTCTTGTTGTTGCTCAGTTATTATTCTTAGAAGCTGATGATCCTGATAAAGACATTAGCCTTTATATTAACAGTCCGGGAGGTTCGGTAACTGCAGGATTTGCAATTTATGATACGATGCAGTATATTAAGCCGGATGTATCTACTATTTGTATAGGTATGGCAGCTAGCATGGGCGCATTTTTGCTAACTGCTGGTGCTAAAGGTAAAAGATTTGCATTACCTAACAGTGAAATTATGATTCATCAACCTTTAGGTGGTGCAAGAGGGCAAGCGGCAGATATTAAGATTCATGCAGAACATATTTTAAAGATGAAAGATAGAATAAATAAAATTCTCAGTGAAAGAACAGGGCAACCTTTAGAAAAAATAGAAAGAGACACCGACAGAGACTTTTTTATGTCAGCAGAAGAAGCAAAAGCTTATGGAATAGTTGACCAGGTAATATCAAAAAGGTAGATAGATCATGCCTAAAAAGAAGAGGTGTAAAAATGTCCAGATATGACGAAAAGAAGCAACTAAAATGCTCCTTTTGTGGAAAGACACAAGACCAGGTCAAAAGATTGGTTGCAGGTCCCGGTGTATATATATGTGATGAGTGTATAGAGTTGTGTTCTGAGATTATTGAAGAGGAATTTGAAGAAGCCAAAGTTGATGTAGAATTGAGTGATATTCCAAAACCTAAAGAAATAAAAGAGATATTGGACCAATATGTTATTGGGCAAGAGCAAGCTAAAAAAAATCTTGCTGTTGCAGTATATAATCACTACAAACGCATCAATGCTGATGTAAAATCAGGCGACGTCGAACTGCAAAAGAGCAATATTGTTATGTTAGGACCTACCGGTTCTGGTAAAACACTTCTTGCTCAAACTTTAGCTAGAATACTCAATGTACCTTTTGCAATCGCCGATGCTACATCATTGACAGAAGCGGGTTATGTAGGGGAAGATGTTGAAAATATTCTTCTAAAACTGATTCAAGCTGCTGATTACGATATAGAGCAGGCTGAAAAAGGTATAATATACATTGATGAGATAGATAAAGTTGCAAGAAAATCAGAAAATCCATCCATTACAAGGGATGTGAGTGGAGAAGGGGTGCAGCAGGCATTATTAAAAATTTTAGAAGGTACAATTGCATCTGTACCTCCTCAGGGTGGTAGAAAGCATCCACATCAAGAATTTATTCAAATTGATACTACTAATATACTTTTTATTTGCGGTGGAGCATTTGATGGTATTGATAAAATCATTCAAAATAGAATTGGTAAAAAAGCGATGGGTTTTGGTGCCGAAATAGAAAGCCAAAAAGAAAAAGATGTTGGAGAAATTCTCAAACATATTCTTCCACAAGATTTGTTGAAATTCGGACTAATTCCTGAGTTTGTCGGTAGATTACCAGTCATCGTATCATTAAACTCTTTAGATAAAGATGCTTTAATTCAGATACTTACTGAGCCTAAAAACGCGCTTGTAAAACAATATCAAAAGCTATTTGAGCTTGATGATGTATTGCTTGAATTTGATTCTGAAGCTTTAGAGGCTATTGCTAACAAAGCGATAGAACGCAATACGGGAGCGCGCGGATTAAGAGCTATTCTGGAAGAGATTATGTTGGACGTAATGTTTAATATTCCTTCAGAAAATAATATTGAAAAATGTATTATACATGCAGATTGTATTACAGAGAAAAAATCTCCTGAATTGATAATTAATGAAAATAAAAAGCCGTTAAAAAAGTCTACGCCTAAGAAATCAAGAGTAAAAAGAGAATCAGTGTCATAAAAACCAGTGCATAATGCACTGGTTTTTTTCTATCTATTCTTTACATTTTAATCGTATATGCTGTAAATTTAGCTATGAACCAATTACATGATTTATTGAAATTGGTTTATGTTTACAGGATAAAAATAGTGCTAAAACAAATAATAAATAAAAGAAATAGGTAAAACTTTCACCTTATGCACTAGTTAAATAAGGAGGAATTACTTTGTTTAACAGCACAATTTTACTGATACAATTTTTCTTTTCTGTAGTAATTGGTATCTACTTTCTTAATTTATTAAAATCTCAACAAGGTAATAAAAATGCGGTAGAAAAAGAATCAAGAAAAGAGTTAGAAAAGCTAAGAAAACTTAGAGAAATTAAACTTACAGAACCATTGTCGGAGAAAACCAGACCTTCTACTTTTAAAGAGATAGTCGGACAAGAACAAGGATTAAAAGCGTTAAAGGCAGCTTTATGTGGGCCAAATCCACAGCATGTAATTATATACGGACCACCGGGAGTAGGAAAAACAGCTGCAGCAAGGATAGTATTAGAAGAAGCAAAAAAAATGGATATTTCACCTTTTAATAAAGAGTCTAAATTTGTAGAGATCGATGCTACCACATTAAGGTTTGATGAGAGAGGTATAGCAGACCCTTTAATAGGGTCAGTACATGATCCGATATATCAAGGAGCTGGAGCTTATGGGCAAGCTGGTATACCGCAACCGAAACAGGGTGCTGTTACTAAAGCCCATGGGGGTATACTTTTCATTGATGAGATAGGAGAACTTCATTCTATTCAACTCAATAAATTATTAAAAGTACTTGAAGATAGAAAAGTGTTCTTAGAAAGTGCTTATTATAGCTCAGAAGATCATAATATTCCTTCTCATATACATGAAATATTTCAAAAAGGATTGCCGGCTGATTTTAGGTTGGTTGGAGCAACGACTCGAACACCGGAAGATATTCCTCCAGCCCTAAGGTCCAGATGTGTTGAAATATTCTTCCGACCTCTGACTGTTGAAGAAATTGCGAAGATAGCAAGAAATGCTTGCAGCAAAGGTAATTTTATAATAGAAGAAGATATAGACCAATTAGTAGCTAAATACGCAACAAATGGACGTGAAGCAATTAATATCGTTCAAATTGCTGGGGGAGTTGCACTGGTAGAAGGTAGATCTACTATTACAAAAAAAGATATAGAGTGGGTTATTGAATTTGGACAATATAGTCCACGAATTGAAAAGAAAGTTGCTGTAGGTAAGCAAGTTGGGTGTATGAATGGTTTAGCGGTATTAGGGAGAAGCCAAGGTATGGTAATAGATATTGAAGTATCGGCTACCCCATGTGAGAAAGGCAAAGGGACACTTACCGTAACGGGTATTATAGAAGAAGAAGAGATGGATGGAAGGGGACAAAAATTAAAAAGAAATAGTACTGCTAGAGCTTCGGTACAGAATATGCTTACGGTAATTAAAAAATTTTTTGGAGAAGATCCTGCGGATTATAATATACATTTAAATTTTCCTGGTGGTATTCCAATAGATGGTCCTTCTGCCGGTATAGCTATAATGACAGCAGCATATTCTGCTATGAAAAATATTCCACTGGACGGAACTCTAGCTATGACAGGAGAAATATCTATCAAAGGAAAAGTGAAGCCTGTAGGAGGCGTAGTAGCAAAAGTAGAAGCAGCACGACAGGCAGGTGTAAAAAAAGTATTAATACCAAAAGAAAATTGGCAAGAATTGTTTAATGAAATGGATATTGAAATAATCCCCGTTGAAGATGTTCACCAGGTAATAGAAAATGTTTTTAATATTAAAGAAGAAGGAATAATGATACCTAATCAATCAGAGGCTGTTGGTGTACTAACTGCTTCAAGTCTTTAAAAAGTTCGCGGTTTATGGTTCACAGTTCGCGGAAAATTATTTTATGTTATTATTTTTGAACTAAGAACTGTAAACTGTGAACTATTTTATTCTTTAACCCATTATTATGTTTTTTTACTAATAAATAAATATTGAAAAAAAGTATATGTAACGTTATAATGAATGAAAACTAGATGCATAACAAATATTTAATAGAAGTTTTTGCATAATAGATTACTTTATTATATTTGAAAGATAGTTTGGTGAGGAGTTGATTAAAAGGTGGAAGGTAAAAAAATAATGAAGAAGCAGGTATTGCCGTTACTTCCCCTAAGAGGCTTAACAGTATTTCCGTACATGATATTACACTTTGATGTCGGAAGAACCAAGTCAATTAAAGCATTAGAAGAAGCGATGGTTAACAATCAATTGATTTTTTTAGTAGCTCAAAAAGACGCACAGACAGATGATCCGCAGGAAGAAGATATCAATCGTGTAGGAACTATTTCAAAAGTTAAGCAATTATTAAAGCTTCCGGGAGATACTATTAGAGTATTGGTAGAAGGCCTTAGTAGAGCAGAAATTACAGAAATTACTCAAACTGAACCATTTATTATGAGTGAAGTTGTAGAAAGAATGATTTTAGAACCTGTTTACGATAAAGTAGAGATGGAAGCTATTATTAGAAAAGTTCATGCTGTATTTGAAGAATATGTTCAACTTAGTAACAAAGTATCTCCAGATACAATGGTTTCTGTGATGACAATCGAAGACCCGGGACAGCTAGCCGATGTAATTGCAGCAAATATCATGCTAAAGCAGGAAAGCAAGCAGGAAATCCTTAATCAATTTGATCCAAAGGCGCGTTTAGAACAACTGCTTGTTATATTAAGTAAAGAGATTGAAATTTTAGAAATTGAGAAAAACATTAGTGCTAGAGTAAAAAAACAAATAGACAAAAATCAGCGGGAATATTATTTAAGAGAACAATTAAAGGCGATTCAAAATGAATTAGGGGATAAAGATGGCATTACTGGTGAAGTAAATGAATATAAAGAAAAGATAGCCGAAGCTAAATTGCCGGAAGAAGTTGAGAAAAAAGCTTTAAAAGAAGTGGACAGGCTGCTGAAAATGCCGCTAGGTTCTGCGGAAGGTTCGGTAGTACGGAATTATCTGGATTGGATTCTTGATCTTCCTTGGAACGAAACTACAGAAGAAAGATTTGATTTAAAAGAAGCGGAAGCGATATTAAATGCAGACCACTATGGATTGGAAAAGGTGAAAGAGAGAATACTTGAATATCTTGCAATCAGACAACTTGCTAAAAATATTAAAGGTCCTATTTTGTGTTTGGTTGGCCCTCCGGGAGTAGGTAAAACATCTATTGCAAAATCCATAGCTAAAGCACTTAATAGAAAATATGTGAGAATGTCTTTAGGTGGCGTTAGAGACGAAGCGGAAATAAGAGGGCACAGAAGAACTTATGTCGGCTCTATGCCAGGAAGAATCATCAATGCATTAAAACAAGCGGGATCTAAGAATGCCCTAGTACTTCTAGATGAAATAGATAAGATGAGCAGTGATTTTAGAGGAGACCCTACTGCAGCGATGTTAGAAGTATTAGATGCGGAACAAAATTATGCTTTTAGAGACCATTATTTAGAAGTACCTTTTGATTTATCACAAATTCTATTTTTGACAACTGCAAATAATTTAGATACTATTCCGAGACCATTATTGGATAGAATGGAAGTAATTCGTATTTCAGGGTATACTGAAGAAGAAAAGGTCAATATTGCAACAAGATATTTATTACCTAAGCAAATAGAGCAGCATGGTCTTAAAAAGCAAAATTTAAGAATAGATCAAAAAGTAATTCGAGATATTATCAATTATTATACTAGAGAAGCTGGTGTTAGAAATTTAGAAAGAGAAATTGCTAATGTTTGCAGAAAAGCTGCAAGAATACTTGTTATGAATAATCAGCAATCGGTAAGTATCAATAGCAAAAATCTTGAGAAATATCTAGGTACTAAGAAATTTAGATATGATAAGGCAAATGGAAAGGATGAAGTTGGAATTGCAACAGGATTAGCTTGGACGCCAGTGGGAGGAGACACTTTATCCATAGAAGTGAATGTTATGGATGGCAAAGGAAGTATTGAACTTACCGGACAGCTTGGTGATATAATGAAAGAGTCAGCACGGGCTGCTATAAGTTATATTCGTTCACGAGCAGAGGAGTTAGACGTTGACAAAGATTTTCATAAAAAGCAGGATATTCATATTCATGTTCCGGAAGGTGCTACTCCTAAAGATGGACCATCGGCAGGTATAACAATGTGTACTGCCCTGGTTTCTGCGTTATCCGGTATTCCTGTAAGAAGAGATGTTGCTATGACAGGGGAGATTACACTAAGAGGCCGGGTACTACCGATAGGAGGATTAAAAGAAAAAGCGCTAGCAGCTTATAGAGCTGGTATCTATACAATTATTGTGCCGATTGATAATAAAAAGGACCTTGATGAGATTCCTGAAAATGTTAAGAAAAAAATTAAGTTTGTACTTGCTGATCATATGGATGTTGTGCTTAAGACTGCATTAAATTATAAGAAAAAGCATCTATACAGGGTCAATAAAACCGACGAAATTAAAAAATCTTCTTTAGAACAGGTTCCTACAGAAGTAGATACCAACTTACCAGCAATAAAACAATAAAGTAATATATAAAAGCTATAGTTAAAAACTATAGCTTTTTATGTATTTATTGAATCTATATAATACATATTATATAATAAACAAGGACATTTTTATTTTAAAAGATTTCAAAATGGATTTTATCATTTGTGAACTGTAAACCTAAAAAGGAGAGCATATGTATGAATGTAAATCATGTAAGTTTAACAATCTCTGCTGTTAGTGCTGCTCAATACCCGAAAGATTGCAAACCGGAAATAGCTTTTGTGGGAAGGTCAAATGTAGGCAAATCTTCTCTTCTAAATAAATTAGTCAACAGGAAAAGTTTGGCACGTATTAGCTCGAAACCTGGGAAGACAAGCACCATCAATTTTTATGATGTCGAGAATAAACTATATTTTGTGGATTTACCCGGATATGGTTATGCAAAGGTCTCTAAAACTGAAAAGCAAAAATGGGGTAAAATGATTGAAGATTACCTTAATTCCCGGGAACAACTGGTTCAAGTAATATTATTAGTAGATAGCCGCCATAAGCCCACGGAGGATGATATGTTAATGTTAAATTGGATTAAAGAATTTAGTCCTAATGTTCTAATTGTAGCTACAAAATGGGATAAGCTTTCCAGTAAACAAAAACAAGAAAATATACAAATGATTGCAGACACTTTGCAGCTCACCGAACAAGGTACAATTATTCCATTTTCTGCACAAACCGGGGAAGGAAAAGAGGAGATATGGGATATTATTGATGCGATTGTACAACGCGCATATGCATCAAATTAAGTAAATACATAACACCAACCATTGTATTAAAAAAACACTAGCCCATAGACTAGAAAAATGATACCACAATCTAAATATCTACTAAGAATTTTATTTATAAAGCATCATTTTTAAAAATGTAAAGTGGAGGAGGAAATGTATATGCGATATGTGAAAGTGAGTAAAGGTAACAAAATTTTTTACGGAGTAGTAGAAAAAGAAAGGATTAGGCAAATACAAGGCGATTTATTTGGAGAGTATGATATAACTGATACTTCCTATGATTTTAATGAAGTAACATTATTAGCACCTTGTAAACCTTCAAAAATAGTGGCAGTTGGATTAAATTATAAAGACCATGCACAGGAGATGAAAGAATCTATCCCTGACACTCCTAAATTATTTATAAAGCCGTCAACATCAGTGATAGGTCCTGAACAGAAGATTGTATTACCTTCTATGTCACAGCGAGTTGACTATGAAGCTGAAATTGCGATCGTTATTAAGAAAACAGCAAAAAATATTGCTGTTGAAAATGCAAAACAATACATATTGGGCTACACATGCTTAAATGATGTCACTGCAAGGGATTTACAAAAGCTTGACGCACAGTGGACTAGAGCAAAAGGATTTGACACTTTTGCACCTTTAGGTCCTTGGATTACCGATGAGATCGATCCTAATAATGTTGACATAAAACTTTTATTAAATGGAGAATTAAAACAGCACTCTAATACGTCTAATTTTATTTGGAAAGCTGAAGAACTCGTTAGTTTTATATCACAGGTTATGACTTTACTCCCGGGAGACGTTATCACCACTGGTACGCCATCAGGTATAGGTCCTATGAAATCGGGAGATTGTGTAGAAGTTACAATCGAAGGTATAGGTACTTTAAGAAATTATGTTGAATAAAATATTTAGTACCTACCTGATTTTAATTAATCTTTTTTCTATAATACTAATGTGGATGGATAAACGAAAAGCAAGACACAATAAGTGGAGGATTGCAGAGAAAAATTTATTTATATTGGCATTTGCCGGTGGCGCATTGGGAATATACATAGCCATGAATCTTTTTCGGCATAAAACAAAAAAGTTAAAATTTATTATCGGCATTCCCGCCATATTCATTATAAATATTATCATAGCATATTGGTTGACTCAGACTTTTGTTTAAGTGAAGAGTGCTACAGTCGTTAAAAAAGGAATAGAAACTTGTTTTTTCTATTCCTTTTTTAACGCAAGAATGGATTTAAGCAGGAATGAGTTCAAATCAATTTCTGAAATGAGCATTCCTAAGAGAATTAATCCGCATCCTATTATACCTTGTATGGAAAGTGTTTCTCTTAATCCTAACTCATTTGGAATAAGAAAAGCAAATATTGCACCAAAAACGGGTTCTGCAATAAAAATTAATGCGGTGTGAGTAGGAGACGTAAATTTTTGAACAACTGTTTGTACAACCAGAGCTAGTGCTGTTGCAGGAATAGCAGTAACTAATATTGCTACAATTACATCTCCAGAATAAATTACAGGACGCACTTCAAATATAAATGCAACAATTATACTTATAGCAGCAGCAAATCCAATTTGAAATACGCCTAGTATAATTGAATCTTCTGAGTTTGTAAATTTATCAATAAAAATAATGTGAAAAGCCAGACAAACGGCAGCCAGTAAAGTTAAAAAATCACCAAAATTGAACGATAGAGATATACCTGAAGTCAGTAAGACCATACCGATAAACGCTAGGCCTACACCAATTACAGCAGGCAGCTTGGGCATTTTTTTTAGGATAAATGCGGAAAAAATAGGCACTAAAACAACAGACAGACCTGTAATAAATGCTGATTTAGAAGCAGCTGTATAATTCAATCCCGCTACCTGGAACCCAAGACCCCCATATAGGAGCGTACCGAGAATACAGCTGTAAAATAAAGAACGCCTATTTACTTTTAAAAGTTTACGATTAAAAATTAATATAAGAGCAATAAAAGCTACTGAAAAACGTATACTTAGAAACTTCAGTGTTGGAATATCGTCCAAAGCGTTTTTCATTAGTACAAAAGTAGACCCCCAAACAACTGTAATAAGTAGCAACGTTAAATCTGCTTTGATTTGTTTGCTTATCATATATCTACACCTCATCTGTTTATCATTTTACAAGTAGACAACTATGCATATACTATGTTATTATAATATAATATAAGAATAAATGTAAATGATTCTATTATAATTTTGCTGCTGATAAATATGCTATTGATCATGACAGAACAGGATGCGATTACGTTATGAACTTTTCATTTAAATCATTAAAATTTAAAGCAATCTTACTTATGCTGTTGGCATTTATTTCTATACTTTTAATCATTATCTTAGGTGCATTTATGATGAGCATTGAAAGTCATATAAACATGTTAAAGTTTATACTATTCGGTGTTTCGCTCATATGTGTTACCATTATTTCTTTGTTGTTTCATTTCCTTATCAAGAGCATTCTCATACCGATCGATAGAGTATCAAAAGCGATGGAAAAAATGGCAGAAGGCGATTTCAAGCAGCAGCTTTCAATTTCTGGTGATAATGAAATAGGTGCGATGGAAAGAAGTTTTAACTTACTTTCTCAAAATTATTATCTACCTACGACCTTATTGAAAAGGTAAATAGTGGAGAAAGTTTTGAGCATACTTTTGAATATGTGTTTAATACTTTTAAACAGTTTATACCCTATAATCGTATTGGAATGGCAGTAATAGATGATCAAGAGGAAATTATCAGAGCTGAAATTGCCCGCAGTGATAATGTAAAGATCCATTTAAGAAATGGATACTCACTTCCTTTAGCAAAAACCAGTTTGAAACAAGTAATAGAATCAGGACAGCCAAGAATTATAAACGATTTAAAAAAATATAAAGCACGACATCCACATTCCGAGTCTACCCATTTAATTGTCAAAGAAGGTATACAGTCCAGTTTGACCTTGCCGTTAAAAGTAAATGATAAGTGCATAGGTGTTCTCTTTTTTTCAAGTATTCATAAAAATACCTATAATGATTCACATATTGTTTTTTTAAATCATATTGCAAGTCATATATCAATTAGTTTCGAAAAAAGTATACTAGTAGGTGATCTGATATTAGCTGCTATAACGGGCTTTGCCAAACTAGCTGAGTCAAGAGATAACGATACGGGTAGACATATAGAGCGAATGAGAAATTATTCTGTAGCGATTGCCAGACAATTGGCGAATTATCCGCAATATTCCGATATTATCACTGAAAAATACATAAGAGACATATATAATTTTAGCCCACTGCATGATATTGGAAAAGTGGGGATTAAAGACAGTATTTTGCTAAAGCCCGGCAAATTATCTCCTGACGAGTTTAAAGTTATGAAAACACATACATTGATTGGCGCAAAGGTCTTGGAAAAAACTCAGGAAGTGCTAAAAAATAAAGATAAAAATTTTTTTACAATTGGAATAGAAATTACTTTGTTCCATCATGAAAAATATAATGGGAAAGGATACCCGTATGGACTAAAGATGGAGCAAATTCCACTATCTGCAAGAATTGTTGCAGTAGCCGATGTGTTTGATGCCTTAACATCAAAGAGGCCTTATAAAAGCGCAATGACAGTTGAGAAATCTTTAGAGATTATTATAAAAGAAAAAGGAAAGAGTTTTGATCCGGATGTTGTTGATGCCTTTTTACAGTCCCAAGCCGAAATATTAAAAATTTATCGTTCTTTATCAGATGACTATTCTGAATTACAGACATCGGGATAACATGATGTTACAAAATAACAACAGAGGCTTCATCGTGTAATGATGAAGCCTCTGTTGTTATTTTGTATAATAATTAAATAGCTGGTAATACTTAAAATAGTAGAGTGAAAAAGAAATCTTACTCCTACTAATGGTAGATAGTATATTTCAAGCGTTTGCCTATGGTTATGGCATAGGTAAAGTAGAAGGGAAAACGTTAGAGAGAGTAATATTATAAGGGAAAAAGGTGATAGTAGATGTATTCACAAGGAAAAGGCGGTAATCTATTACGAGGAATATTAATGATTCTGGCTTCTTCATTAATAACGGGGCTGTTATTATTGTTATTTATTCCATCATATATATCTAGAAATGATATGCAGCCGAAAAATATAAATTATGAATTAAATGCTCCGGAAAATCAGAATATGATACAGACACAACCGATTAAGGATATACCTCAAAATTCGATTTCTTCTGGGAATCTTGATGTTACAGAAATTGCTAGTGGTGTAATGCCAGCAGTAGTAGGTATATCTACATCAATGGTAGATCAAACCAATTTATTTCGCTCCAGTCAGGAACAGAGATGGAGTGTGGGATCAGGAGTAATTGTTTCAGACGATGGATATATTCTCACGAACCATCATGTTATTGGTTCAAGTCCGAATAAAATTATAGTAACGCTAGCAAATGGAAAAACAGTAAATGCTACAAGCCAATGGGCAGACCCTACTCTGGATTTAGCTGTAATAAAAATAAATGTACAAGGGCTACCTGTTGCCACTTTAGGTGATGCAAATAAGCTCAAAGTTGGTGAAACAGCTGTTGCGATAGGCAACCCTTTAGGGCTGCAATTTCAGAGGACGGTTACCGCAGGAATTATTAGTGCGGTTAACAGAACGATTAGAGTTACTACCGATGGTAGAGAAAATTATATGGAGGGGTTAATTCAAACGGATGCTTCTATAAATCCGGGGAATAGTGGTGGACCACTTATTAATTCCCGGGGGGAGGTTGTAGGAATTAATACTATTAAGGTAGCTAGTGCAGAAGGAATGGGATTTGCAATCCCTATTAATATTAGCAAGCCGGTTATAGAAAGTTTTTTGGAAAAAGGAAGTTATTCAACGCCATACATGGGGCTTTTTGCTTATGATAAGATAGTAGCAGAATATGTAAATCAAGATATGAATATATCCAATGGGATTTATGTGTCCCACATTGACCCGGATAGTCCAGTATATAAAGCGGGTATAAGAGCAGGGGATATTATTACCCACATGGATGATGAAGAAGTCAATACCATGATGGAACTAAGAGAAAAGGCATTTAAGTGTGGACCGGGAAAGAACTGTACGCTGAGATTTATTAGAGATGGTAAGGTAAGAGAAGTTAGTTTCACATTAGAGCGTAGAACAAAGGATGGATTGGTTACTAGATAATAAAGAACCTTTGCAGGGAAAATGTAAAAATCAGTTAGAGGGATTTGTCATTAAAAAGATAAATCTCTCTATTCTTTTATTATTAATAAAAAATTTTTATATAATAAACCAGACTTTTCTTGATAAGTATAGTATATAATAATGATAATACTTTAAGTATGATGATATTTTAAACAGAATGGGGTGAGATGAAATATGGAGCAGAATAGGCAAAAAGGTGTTGTACCAGGTGTTATTTTAATAGGTTTAGGTATTTTATTTTTACTGCGTAACTATAATATCAATATTAGAGATTGGTTTTTGCTAGGAATAGGAATAGCATTTATTATTGCTTATTTTATAAAAAAGAAAGCTGGATTTCTTATCACAGGCTTAATATTATCATATTTTGGCAGCTTGATCTTTCTAAATAGTACTCGCCTTATCAAACAACAAACCTTTGGTTCACTTGTTTTAGTAGCACTTGGATTAGCATTTTTAACCGTTTACTTTGCAAAAAAAAAGACAGGATTTATTTTTCCAGGGTTTATTCTTCCTGCCATTGGAATATACAATTATATAATGGGGATGAACTTTATTGAACAATCAGAAATTTGGCCATTAATATTTATGACTTTAGCCACTGCATTTTTATTAATTTTTATTTTTGAATTTAGAACATTAGGTTATAAGCCTCTTGTTACGTCATTGATATTATTTGGTATCGGTCTGCTATCATTTATGACCATAAGAGGTATCATAGAGAAGCAAATGTGGATAAATGTATTGTATTGGCTAAGATATTTTTGGCCGGTATTATTAATTATTGCAGGCGTATTGGTAATATTAAAAAATCTATCTATAAAAAAATAGTATGTTCTTTTACTATTTCAACGATCATTCTAGCTTTTAGGTTTTTTAGAGAGATACACTTGACACAGAAATACATAACAGTTAAAATAATGTTTGATAAACTTAAGTGTTATTTTTATACGCACAATGAATGATATCAAAATAGTCCAAAACTAAAATTTAAAGAATATTTGCATAATTTTATTGAAAAACAATGAAAGAGAAGAGTAAGCTGGACTGTCATTCAGGGAGAAAGCACCTTGACTGTGAGTGCTTTTATGAACAAGCAGCTGAATAACACTCTGGAGTTGATTATCCGAACATAGTTTATATACGCTAAACTAGTCAGTAGGTTAATCCGTTGCCGGCGTTAACGGATATAAAGAGGAATGTAAACAGCTCCAGATATAAAGATTGTAAACTTAGGAAATTTGGAGAGTGACGTTCAATTAGGGTGGTACCGCGAATGAAATTACCTTTCGTCCCTGCTTAAGGGATGAGAGGTTTTTATATTATTATAGAAACCAATAACCATATATAACTTCTAATAAAATGATTAGCGGCGAAATGTTTTTTTAAAATCGTATTAAGAAAATAATATTGAGAAGTATATATTATAAAATTTTAAGGAGTGAATAGGATGTTAACGAAAGCACCGAAAGGTACAAAGGATGTAGTCCCTGAGGAATCATATAAATGGCAATACATAGAAAGAACAATACGAAAAGTATGTGACAGCTACGGTTATAAAGAAATTCGGACTCCGGTTTTTGAACATACTGAATTATTTGAAAGAGGTATGGGGGATACTACCGATGTTGTTCAAAAAGAAATGTATACATTTGAGGATAAAGGTGGTCGAAGTATAACTTTAAGACCGGAAGGTACGGCTTCTGCAGTAAGAAGTTATTTGGAAAACAGCCTATATGCAGCACCTCAGCCTACAAAAATGTATTATATTATCTCGTGTTATCGATATGAAAATCCACAAAAAGGACGATTAAGAGAATTTCATCAGTTTGGGGTAGAAGCTTTTGGTTCAGAAAAACCTTCAATAGATGCTGAGATTATTTCACTGGCAATGACTTTATTAAACAACTTAGGTGTAAAAGGTTTGGAATTAAATATAAACAGTATTGGTTGCCCTGAATGCCGAAAAGAATATAACGAAAAATTGATGAAATATTTAGAAAAACATTTGGACAAATTGTGCATAACATGTAAAGAGAGATATCAAAAAAATCCATTAAGAATACTTGATTGTAAACATGAGCAATGTAAAGAAATAGGAAAAAATGCGCCCATTTTACTAGATAATTTGTGTAATAGCTGTAAAGAACATTTTGATAGTTTAAAAAACTATTTGGCGCATATGAATATAGATTATAACATAGATCCTTTTATTGTAAGAGGATTGGATTACTATACTCGAACAGTGTTTGAAATTATTTCAAAGGATATAGGGGCTCAAGGAACTGTTTGCGGTGGTGGAAGATATGACGGTCTTATAGAGGAACTAGGAGGTTCACCTACTCCAGGTATAGGTTTTGGATTGGGAATAGAACGTTTGCTATTAACATTAGAAGGACAAGGGATAGAAATACCTCAGTGTGAACCGATAAAGGTCTTTATTGCGAACATAGGTGAAAAGGCAGAAATAAAAGCGCAATCTCTGGTTCTAGCACTCAGAAAACATGGTATTAGTGCTGAAAAAAATCATATGGACAGAAGCCTGAAAGCACAAATGAAATATGCCGATAAATTAGGTGTATTATATACCATGGTGTTAGGTGAGGATGAGATTAATACCGGTAAAGCGAAGCTGAAAAACATGAAAACAGGAGAAATAGTTGATATAGAACTAGATCATTTAGTTGAAACACTTAAAGAATTATAAGTTATAATATGTTAAAATGTTAATTTAGTGTAGTATGTTAGTTTAAAGAGAAATATTCAACAATAAATACGGTAATTCAAAAATAATTCTCATTTTACTTTCACAATTATTAATAGTTGGAGGGAACAATAATGGCAGAATCAATACAAGGTTTAAAGCGTACACATATGTGTGCGGAATTAAGTTTAGAAAATGTAGGGCAAGAAGTTGTTTTAATGGGATGGGTACAAAAAAGAAGAGATTTAGGTGGCGTTATCTTTGTTGACTTAAGGGACAGAACCGGAATTGTGCAAATTGTATTTGACGCAAAAATAAGTAATAAAGTTTTTGAAAAAGCGGAATCTATTAGAAACGAATATGTACTTGCTGTAATGGGGAGTGTTGTAAAAAGGGACCCGGAAACTGTAAACCCTAAGCTAAAAACGGGAGAAATAGAAGTAAAGATTACTGAGCTTCGCATATTGAGTAAGGCAGAAACACCTCCTTTTTATATTGAGGAAGATTCTGATGCCAATGAACAAATTAGGCTCAAGTATAGATATTTAGATCTCAGAAGACCGGATATGCAGCAAAATATTATATTAAGACATAAAGTAACTAAAATTGCAAGGGATTATTTTGATGCAAATGGGTTTTTGGAGATTGAAACACCCATGCTGACTAAAAGCACTCCGGAAGGTGCCAGAGACTATTTAGTACCTAGCCGTGTACATCCGGGTGAATTTTATGCGCTGCCACAGTCTCCACAGTTATATAAGCAGCTGCTGATGTTAGCTGGTATGGATAGATATTTTCAGATTGTAAAATGTTTTAGAGATGAAGATTTAAGAGCAGACAGACAGCCTGAATTTACGCAGATAGACCTTGAAATGTCTTTCGTCGATGTGGAAGATATATTAAGCATAAATGAAGAGTTTATTGCTAAGTTATTTAAAGAGACCTTGGGAGTAGAAATAGAAACACCTTTTTTAAGACTGCCATATCAAGAAGCAATGGACAGGTTTGGTTCGGATAAACCGGATATGCGTTTTGGATTTGAGTTGGTTGACCTTTCGGATATTGTTGTAAACAGTGGATTTAAAGTTTTTGCAGATGCAGTTACAAAAGGTGGAAGTGTAAGAGCCATTAATGCAAAAAATTGTAAAGAGAAATTCAGCAGAAGAGATTTAGATGGTTTGGTGGATTTTGTAAAGATATATAAAGCTAAAGGAATGGCTTGGATTGTAGTAACAGAAGATGAATTAAAGTCACCGATAACAAAGTTCTTTAACGATGAAGAGATTAAAGCAATTTTAGACAGAACTGGTGCCCAACCTGGAGATATCATTATGATAGTAGCTGATAAAAATGAGATTGTTTATGATGCTTTAGGTCATTTAAGATTAGAACTTGCTAAAAGATTAGACATGCTTAAAAAAGATGCATATAAATTTGTTTGGGTTACTGAATTTCCACTTTTGGAGTATGATGAAGAAGAAAAAAGATATGTAGCTAAACATCACCCATTTACTTCTCCAATGGACCAGGATATTGCATTGTTAGATACTGATCCGTCTAAAGTGAGAGCGAAAGCCTATGATATTGTATTGAATGGTGTTGAGATTGGAGGAGGAAGTATTAGAATATACAATACAGAACTCCAGCAAAAGATGTTTGAAACGCTAGGATTTAGCAAGGAAGAAGCATGGGAAAGATTTGGATTTTTAATGGAGGCATTTAAGTATGGTACTCCTCCGCACGGTGGTATGGCTTATGGCTTAGATAGACTGGTAATGCTTATTGCCGGAAAGGATAGCATAAGAGATGTAATTGCTTTCCCGAAAGTGCAAAATGCGTCCGAATTAATGACCAATGCACCTTCAACAGTAGATTTAAAGCAGCTTAAAGAACTTCATATAAAAGTTGAGAATGAATAGATAAATATATGTTAGACATATGTAAATAAAAAATATATAATATATAATTAGTAGTGAATAAGAGTTGTTATGGGGGGGAGTACAATGAGAAGAATAGGAGTGCTTACAAGTGGGGGCGATGCACCAGGTATGAATGCTTGTATTCGCGCAGTTGTAAAAGCAGCAAAAGTAAATAATATAGAAACAATAGGTATATATGAAGGTTATAAAGGTCTAATGGAAGGTAATATGAAAGTACTTACTACGAATTATGTAGATGATATAGTAGAATTAAGCGGTACTGTCTTAAAAAGTGCGCGAAGTAAACTTTTTAAAACAGAAGAAGGATTAAAATTAGCTAAGGAACAGGCTGACAAGAATGGAATCGAAGGTTTAATTGTTATTGGAGGAGACGGTTCATTTAGAGGTGCCTGTGATGTAGAAAAATATGGTCTTCCAGTAATAGGAATTCCAGGCACTATTGATAATGATATTGCTGGAACGGAATTCTCAATAGGTGCAGATACAGCTGTAAATATCGTAACAGATACTATATCTAAGATTCACGATACAGCAAGATCACTAATCGTAGACACTCCTAGAGTATTTTTAGTTGAGGTTATGGGTAGAGGTTGTGGCTATATCGCTGCTACTTCTGCTATTGCAGGTGGAGCTGATTACTGCATCGTTCCGGAAATGCCATACGATGTAAATGAAATGTGTGCACATCTTCAAAGAAAATTTGAAAACGGAAAAGTTTATAGTGTTGTAATTGTTGCAGAAGGTGCAATAAGCGTTTATGAGCTAAAGAAAGAAGTAGATTCAATATTAAATATTGACGCAAGGGCAAGTGTATTAGGCCACTTGCAAAGAGGTGGTGCACCTACAGCTTTTGATAGATTTATTGCAAGCCAAATGGGAGTAAAAGCGGTAGAGCTACTCCTGGAGGGTAAGACCAATAGAATGGTTGGAATAGTAGCAGGAAAAGCGGTAGATTGCGATATAAATCAAGGAATTAATGATAAGAATAAAATAAGTGAAGAGGTAGTAAAATTGAATAATATTTTAATTTCTTAAGGAATTTAAAAATATTTTTCTTGTTTGATTGAACTGGATGTTTGATACCGTAAAATCAGCTTACAAGCTGATTTTACGGTATTTTTGTTTATAATGCATAGGAAAGTTATTTATCTACTTTTTCCCATTCTATAGGAGCACCTTTCAAGGGGCAGGGAGGAAAAACATCATTTGCAGCTAGGGTTACCTTTTTGCCATACTTGTTTTGATAAACGCCAGCATTTACTACTAGTTCACCTGTTTTACCTCTATTTTCCATAAGTACGTACACTCCTTTTAGCAAATTAATTTTTAGTTTGTAACGATCGCGATGGAAGATTCTTTTATTATTAAGATGACCGAAATGGTATCAGTCTATTCATATGACCTACAAGAAAGCTGCAAAAAAGAAATAAAATAATTTTGGTTCAACCACTAATTTTGTGAAAAGATAATATTGCCATAAATTATATTACCAATTAGCTGGTAAAAAGGGTACAAAAAATCCGATACATCCCTTATCATTTTATATACCATTACAAAATTTAAAGGGGATGCATCGGATGAATACCAATTATGATATTATCCGAAAATTAATTGGATTGCAAGGGATAGAGATAGTTTATTCCAATGTAAATAATGGCATATTTGAAGTATTTGCAAAATCTATATTTGATTTTGCTGTGTGTCCGCATTGTAGACATATCACATATATTGTACATAACAAAAGGTGTCAGCCATATAAGCATTTACCTATATGGGGAATGGATACTGTTATCATGCTTGAGAAAAAGCGTTATGTATGTGAATGTGACCCTGAACATCCATTTGATGAATATTTTGCTTTCATCAGAAAGTATCAAAGGCACACCATACCACATGAAAAGTATATTTTTACTCTTACTCATAAAAATACAATTAAAAATGTATGTGGCATTGTTGGTATTAGTGAAGGTACTGGCCAAAGGATTTACAACCATTACGCAAGAGAACAGCTTCAAGCAAATGAACCTGAACCACTAAGACTTCTAGGTATAGATGATATCGCCTCTAAAAAGGGTCACAACTATGATACCGTTATCTATAACCAGGAAGGAAGATGCTGCAGCGTTTTTAGTATATTACAAAGATTTAGTAGAAGAATATGATATTCCTGAGCTGAAGAAATTTGTAAAAACCCTTGATAACTGGATAACATACATCCTAAATTATTACGATTACCCAATATCTAACGGCACTACAGAAGGTAATAACCATAAGATTAAGAATATTAAACGTAGAGCATACAGATACCGTAACCGTGATAATTATGAAATCAGAGTCAAACATGAGTTTAAATGTGCTTAAAATTTTCAGTTTTCAAGGAGCCTGGGATACGTGCAACTACTGATATTGCTATAATTATCCTCTATAGGAATAATCGCTATACATAGAGAATTACACGAAACATAGGAAAATTAATGTTTCC
>JASGMB010000074.1 GCA_030156665.1 Clostridiales bacterium | reverse complement strand
ATTTGGCTATCATAAGCGCAGCTTCCTGTAATGTTGGAGACTGTGTTGGTAAGATATTCGTTTGATTAGTTACGCAATAGAGTGCTTGCCACTCATGCTTTTGTAAAACTATATCGCATGACGATTCTGGGTTTTGCTCTTAAGCCCCCGTCTCAAAACCGATAGGTTTAGGTGGTGGGTAGTTGACATCATATTCTTTTAGCGTAGAGTAAGAAATCTATACGTGTTAAAAAATAATTTAATTCTATTAGCGACGTCGGCAGCAGAAAATCTTTTACAATCAAGTATGCAAATCTATATGATCTTTGCAGAAATTACAAAATGGCAATGGATACACTAAAAGCAATTGAAGTTGTAGTAAAAGTAGCACAGGGAGAAAAAATTGATAAGCTATATGATATTCCGTATGAGTTGGTAACTCAGGATAGTGTAAAAGATTATATAAAGTAGTGTATATATTTATACATTTAATAAAAAATATATAAAAAACACAAAAGGCTACTAACAAAATGTTATTAGTCTTTTGTGTTTTATGAGAACTTTTTGATTAAAGAGAAATTGGGAATAATATGGTTGGGTTGTTAGCAGGTATTAGTACATAAATTGTTCACCACGATGGCTTATCTCTACAATTTTTTTATAATAATTTGTCACACTAATATTTTGTTTTAGTTGTTCAAAAATTGAATAGTCGTTACCAAAATGCATTGGGAAAACCATAGATGCATCCACAGTTTTTATAAAATAATCCAGACTGAGCTTATAAAATTCCTCAAGGCGTGGGTCAACAGGAATAAAAGCAAGGTCAATTTTTTTATCCTTTAGGAGATTAATTTGCTTTTTATAGTTTATTTCCATCTGCTGATTTTCACTTTGACCGGCGTCTTTCCAATGCCACCAGTTTAAATCACCGGAATGAAAGATGGTAAGTCCGTCTACATTAACCAAAAAAGATACGCCTACATCTGTAGAGCCGAGCACTTCTATATGCATATCATCGACCGTATAGTGATTACCCTCATTGACCAAAAGAATATCACTTGCATGCTGCTCAGGTCGAATATCCGATGACAAAATATAATGTATATTTTTGATTTTATTTCTCCAATTAAATATTACAGGATTAAAGTGATCAAAGTGATTATGTGATGAAAATACTACAACATTATCATCTTGTATTTCTGCGGGCTGAATAACACCTGTTTGTAAGCAGCGAGGTTCTTTTGAGGGAGTATCCATATAATAATCAAAAATGATAAAATAATTTTTGGTTTTAACAGCAAAACTGCTGTGAAATAAATACCATACATAAGCTTGATGACAAGATAAAATTTCAGTAGCCAGAAAAATCACCTCTTTATAAATTGTTATACTTTATTTTACCATAGTTTGTAAAAATATAAAAAACAATTTTTGCAGAATATTATGTACTACATTCTTTACATAATTGTCATATACTAAATTATCGAAGATATACTTTTATGTAAAGGAGTTGTTCGGTTATGGAAAAAACGAGATATGGTGGAAATGGATATGGGTGTTAAGTAGATATAATAACAAAATGGCTGTTTCGATATGCTACAGTTGTTTTTGTTTTTTAAGATACTTCCATACTGCAGGATAAATATTAAGTTTTATTTTGAATGACAGTGGCAGATGTAATAAGAAAGGGGTTGATAGTAAATTTTACTAATTATATAATAAATATAGTTTAATCATTGTGAGGTGTTGATATGTATAAATGTTTGTCATATCCGATAAATAAAACGGCTCCTGGCTGGCCAGGCAATCCTACGCTTGAGATTATACCTTTAAGTCTTATTACCCAAGGTCAAGTAGCAGATACGTATAATTTAATACTCTTTAATCATTTTGGCTCACATATGGACGGACCTAAACATTTTACAAAAACTGGTCTACGGTTAAGTGAATTACCACTAGACGCTTTTATTTATCAAAAACCTTTATTAATTGATATCCCGAAATCTTTTGGAGAATTAATTACTGTTGAGGATTTATTACCCTACGAATCTGATATTAAAGAATCGGATTTACTAATGATTCGCAGTGGTTTTTCGGTTTATAGAGTCAATCAGCCGGAAAGATATGCTGGCGAAGGCCCTGCGTTAAGTTCGGAAGCAGCTAAATATATGATAGAAAATTTTAATAATTTAAAAGCTGTAGCTGTGGATTGGATTTCACTTGCCTCTTATGCGCATGCACAAGATGGGCAGTTAGCTCATCAGTACTTGCTGGGAGAATTTCATGATCACTACATATGTATTATTGAGGATGTAAATTTTGAAGGTTTAATCCCACATAAAATTAAGCGTGTATTTTCCATTCCATTATTTATTGATGAAGTTGATAGTGCACCGATAACAATGTTTGCCGAATTAGATGCTTGACACTAGATAAAGATTAAAAAATTTTTTGTTTTATTACAGACCTTGAATGTGTGGAATGTATATATTAGTATAGCTAATAGGACATATAATACAAAATTTACTATCCAAGGAGGCGGTATAATTTGGAAAACTTTGAGTTTTTAAGCCCGACCAACATTATTTTTGGCAGGGACACAGAAAATCAGGTAGGAGAAGAGACTAAAAAGTATAGCAGCAAAATTTTACTTCATTATGGCGGTGGAAGTATTAAAAAAACAGGACTTTATGATAAAGTTATCAAATCCTTAAAAGAGGCGAATATAGACTTTATTGAGCTTTCTGGTGTCAAGCCTAATCCCAGACTTAGTTTTGTATATGAAGGAATCGAGCTCTGTCGTGAAAATGATATTGATTTTATTCTTGCAGTAGGTGGAGGCAGTGTTATTGATTCTGCTAAAGCGATTGCAATGGGCGTACCTTATGATGGAGATGTATGGGATTTTTATGCGGGAAAAGCTACTCCTAAAGAGGTACTTCCTATAGGTGTTATTTTAACGATTGCTGCTGCAGGTAGTGAAGCAAGTAGAAGTTCTGTGATTACAAATGAGGATGGATGGTATAAAGTAGGTCTTAATTGTGACTTTACCCGTCCGAAGTTTGCTATAATGAACCCGGAATTAACCTTTACTTTACCTCCTTATCAAACTGCATGTGGTGTAGTTGATATTATGGCGCATGTAATGGAGAGATATTTTACCAATGTACCTAACGTTGATTTAACCGACAGATTGTGTGAGGGAACATTAAAAGCAGTGATTGAGAATGCACCTATTGCTTTGGAAGAACCCGAAAATTACAATGCAAGAGCTGAGATCATGTGGGCTAGTACACTTGCTCATAATGATTTGCTAAGTACCGGACGGATTGGAGATTTCGCATCTCATAAGATAGAACATGAACTGAGTGCTCTTTACGATGTTGCGCATGGTGCAGGCTTAGCAGTTATCTTTCCTGCCTGGATGAGATATGTTTATAAACAAAATATGGATAAATTTGTTCAGTTTGCTGTAAGAGTATGGAACGTTGATTTTAACTTTGAATCTCCTGAACGAACGGCTTTAGAAGGAATTAATAGAATGACTGACTTTTTCAAACGCTTAGGTATGCCAATTACTCTAAAAGAATTAAATATTCCTGAAGACAAATTAGAAGAAATGGCAGATAAAGCTACTAAATCAGATACTTTCCAGTTGGGTAATTTTGTAAAATTAAATAAAGAAGATGTATTAAACATTTTAAAATTAGCTAGATAAAAATATCACGGGCCAGTACAAAATATATATTTAAATGGAAAAGAGGGTTATAAGAGATGATTTATGAATTAAGAGTATATTATATATACCCTGGAAAAATGGATGCAATTCATAAACGGTTTTCTGATGTTACCTTAGAACTATTTAAAAAGCATAGTATGAAAACCATTGATTTTTGGGAAGATGCAGAGGAAAAAAACAAGATTTATTACATATTAGAACATAAAGATATGGAAAGTAGAAATCAAAACTTTGAGGCATTTAAAAATGACCCTGAATGGATTAAAGCAAAGAGTCTTTCTGAAGCAGACGGACCGATTGTAGAAAAAGTGGAGAGCTTTTTCATGAAAAGAGTTCCCTATTCTCCTATGTATGATTATGCAAAGCTGTAAAATATGGTAAACCTAGCATATGGACGTATATTTTTATTTAAAGAATATCGTGGCTTTGTTCTATGATCATATCAGGCATAAGTATGGCTCCCAAATACTTGTTTTATATTTTTGGATAATATACAATTAACAGATTTGGGCCACTTATGCTTTCTTTTTGCCATTCTATTGGCAATGTAATTGTTAGATGCACTGCTAATTACATTTGTTTACAATCTAGTGCACAACTATAGTACCTAAGATAATCAAGAGGAATTAGAAGTGGAACAGAACAACAGAAAAAGAGAAACTTTTTCATCAGGTCCGGTAGCTTATTTATGTGAAGAAAAAGGTATGAATAGAAACAAAGCAGTATTATTTACTGCTGGTATTATCATTTTGATTGGTACCAATACTTTCATATACGTTATAAAGAAGTGGCTGACTTCAGGACAGCCACTTAGTTAGCTAGTCTTAACCCCAATTCTTCTGCAAAGATGAAAGCTTCTTTATATTCTTGCGGCTCTAGCCGTTTTGCTAATTCTTCATATTTAAAGGCTTGATGAGCAGGATAGTACTGCTGCATTAAATTGACTAAGCAATCAGGGGAGAGTGCTTCCTTAATAAACTTTAAAATTTTTTTTGTGTCTTCAAGACCTCCCGGCATCATGAGATGCCTAATAAGGAGTCCACGGTAAGCTATTCCGTTTTTATCTGTTTTTAGCCCTCCTACTTGGCGGTCCATTTCTTTTAATGCACTTTTTACTTTTTGCGGATAGTGTTTTACTTTAGAATATTTTTCTCCTCTTTCAGCTAAGTGATATTTAAAATCAGGCATGTAAATATCTATTATGCCGTCTAATAATATCAGGGTTTCTAATTTCTCATATCCACCGCAATTATAAACTAAAGGTAAGTGTAGACCTTTTTCCGCTGCTATAGAGAGCGCTTCTAAAATATTGGGCACAAAATGAGTGGGAGTAACGAAATTAATGTTATGACAACGGTAATGATTTTGGAGTGTTAGCATTATTTGTGCCAGATCTTCATTGGGAATTATCTCCCCTTCTCCACCGAAACTGAGTTCGCAGTTTTGACAAAAAACGCAGCGCATATTACAGTAACCAAAGAATATGGTGCCTGAACCGTTTCTGCCCACTAATGGTGTTTCCTCACCGAAATGAGGACCGTAACTGGCAACTAAAACTTTATCGGAAGCCCGGCAAAATCCCAGTTTTTCTTTCCTGTTGATACCACATTCATGGGGACATAAATTACATTTTCCATTCACCTTTTCATGTATGATATTTTCATTTTTTTGTATTTACACTGTAAATAAAGTGTGTGTAATATTTAGAAATAATATTTAAATAAAATATAGCAATCGTTTTGTAGATGACAGACTATACTAGAGATTAACTTCTAATATAGTCTATTTTTATTTAACATTTAATAAAATGGATATTCCGAAAAAATTACAAATAATATCAGATAGGTACAAAACTTTTTTTGCGAGATAATATATAATCTAGACTAAAGAAGTCGATTCTAAACCGTTACGAATATGTAATTTTAAAATATAAACAATATTATATAAAAGCTTTTGTTTAAGCATCAGCGATATAAGGGGGATTTTCAAATGACAGGAAAAGAATTATTACTAAAAGTATTAAAACATGAAGAAACTTCTAAAGTACCATGGGTTCCTTTTACAGGAGTACACGCGGGAAAGTTGGTTGGATATAACGCAACCGAAGTGTTGACGGATGGGAATAAGTTATTAGAAGCTTTGTTAGAAGCACACAAGCTATATCGTCCTGACGGGATGCCGGTAATTTTTGACCTCCAGGTAGAAGCGGAAATTCTGGGCTGTGAATTAATATGGGCAAAAGAAGCGCCGCCTTCAGTAAAAGGCCATCCTTTATCCGGAACCGATGAGATACCATGTATGTGTACATTACCCGAAAAAACTGATGGAAGATTGCCTATGATTTTAGAGGTTATGCAAAAAGTAAAAGAAAAGATAGGGGATTCAGTGGCACTTTATGGTTTGATTTGCGGTCCATTTACTTTGGCATCTCATCTCCGCGGTAACAACATTTTCATGGATATGTTTGACAATGAGGAATATGTTAAGGGGTTAATTCAATATACTGCTGCGGTGAGTAAAAGAATGGCGGAATATTATATTGAAGCAGGCATGGATGTCATTGCTGTGGTGGATCCTTTGGTTTCGCAGATTTCACCGGGGCACTTTGAAGCATTTCTTTCAGAAGCTTTTACCGATATTTTTAAATTTATAAGAGAAAAAAGATCATTTTCCTCATTCTTTGTTTGTGGAAATGCTACAAGGAACATTGAGGTAATGTGCAAAACAAATCCCGATTCCATCTCTGTCGATGAAAATGTAGATATGGCTGCAGCAAAGAAAATTACCGATCAATATAATATTACCATTGGGGGGAATATTCCACTGACAACGGTTATGCTTCATGGAACACAGCAGGATAATATGAAATATGTAATTGATTTATTAGATCAACTCAATCATAAGAATTTGATTATTGCTCCGGGATGTGATATGCCTTATAATATTCCATTTGAGAATACCATTGCTGCACAGCAGGCAGTTCACGAAACCGATGAAGTCCGTGAAATGTTAAAGAATTACGAGAGCATAGATGAAGATGAAAATATTGAAGTAGAAATTCCGGACTATGCGCATCTGAATAAACCGCTCATAGAAGTGTTTACATTGGATTCAGCTACTTGTGCGGCTTGTACTTATATGATGGATGCAGCGAATGTAGCTAAAGAGCATTTTGGAGATCAAGTTGACGTAATTGAGTATAAATATACGGAAAAAGAAAATATTGTGCGATGTAAAAAAATGGGTGTTAAAAACTTGCCGTCTATCTATATCAATGGAAAGCTTGTGTATTCTTCCATTATTCCAAGTAAGGCGGAGCTGTTTGATGCTATTGAAAAAGCCATTGAAGCACTTAAATAATTCTTATTAGAGGTGTAACAATGACAAATAGGGAAAAGAAGAAGTTGTATCTTGTAACCGGATTTTTGGGAGCAGGCAAAACCACGTTAATGAAGGAATTGATAAATATTTTTAATGATAAAAAAATTGGCGTAATTATCAATGAGTTCGGAAAACAAGGAATAGACGGAACCTTGCTTAAAAAAGAAGGGTTAAAGATTACCGAAATTAATAATGGATCGATTTTTTGTGTTTGTCGCTCGGATTTATTTATAGATGCCCTTATAGAAGCATTAAAAATAGACATTGATATACTTCTGGTTGAAACTTCAGGTTTGTCCGATCCCACCGGAATGGATAAAATATTAGATACCGTTACCAAAGTTTCCAACGATCAATTTGATTATAAAGGGGCTATTGCAGTTGTAGATGCTACCAATTTTCTGAAATTAATGCACACGGCTGTTGCGGTACCTCAGCAAATTGTCAGCAGTCACCTGATTTTAATCAATAAAACCGATTTGGCAAATGAAGAGATTATTAAACAAATTGAAGAAGAAATACACCGCATAAATCCTAAAGCAATGATTAGAACCACTACTTTTTCAAGTATAGAAGACCCTACATGGATTACCTGTTTAGATGCTGCACCGAAAATGGATTTTAATAGCTTGATTAAAAAACGAACCCTAGGTACCCAAAAATTTTTATTAAAAATAAAAGATGTATATTCAAAAAAAGAGATAGAACAGTGGATATGTGATTTTTATGATGCGATATACCGTATCAAAGGGTTTGTTAAGCTTATAGAAGGTTGGCATTATGTAGATGGTATCGGAGGAAAAGTGTCTATTTATCCCACCAACATTGCACAGGAACAATCGTTTTTAGTAGTACTTGCCAGTGGTGATAAACCGGTAAAAAGTATAATCACAGAAAGTTGGAATCGGTATTTTACAGAACAACTAAAAATTGATTAATATATTGCTCTTGTGATATATATTGATACAAAAAATAAAAACTATATCAATCATATGATTGATATAGTTTTTATTTTTTGCCTATAATGTCAAAATATAATCTAAGATGAAATGAATAACTAGCATAAGCAGTTAAAAAATGAGGGAATCTAATATTGATTAAAAATATTTGATTGGAGTGACATAAATGAGTCTTATTGAGTGGAATCCATTTAGAGATATAGACCATCTTGGTAGGGAAATGGGAAATTTATTGGAAAATTCGCCTTTTAGATTTTTAAGTGGGATGACTTCACCTAAAGTAGATATTTATCAAACAGATACCGATATTATTGTGAAAGCAGAAATACCGGGAGTATCCAAAGAAGATTTAAACGTATATGTAGATGAGAATGCCATAAGGCTTTCCGGTCATACTAAGAAAAATGACGAATTCAAAGATGAAAATGTATACAGAACAGAAAGATACTATGGAAGCTTCTCAAGAACAATCCCGCTTCCTGTAGAAGTGAAATCTGAAGAGGCAAAAGCAGAATATAAAGACGGAATTTTATCTGTTACGGTTCCAAAAGTTGAACCTTCAAAAACAAAAGGTAGAAAAATTGATATTCAATAACGATTTAAAAATTTGGTGTCTCTAAAGCCTATAAGCCCCTGGTTAGAAAACCGGGGGCTTATCAAAAGTTTAAAAAGAATATATTAAGTATTAATACAGTATTTTAAGGAGGAAGATATTATGAACACTACAGACAAAGGTCTATCGGCATGGGGACTTACCATGATGGCGTTGGGTACGGTAGTAGGAGGTTCATTTTTTTTAGGAGTTGCCATCGCCATCCGTGCTGCCGGACCTGCAGTGGTAATTGCTTATATATTGGGAGGAGCACTCGTTTACTTAATTCTTTTTGCTCTATCTGAAATGACTGTTGCTGATCCAGCACCAGGGTCTTTTCGTACTTTTTCTCAAAGAGCTTTCGGACCAGGTGTAGGGTTTGTTGTAGGATGGGTATATTGGACGGGTTTAATATTGGCCATGTCCAGTGAAGCGGCAGCTGTATCTGTACTTCTTCGTATATGGTTTCCGCAGATTTCTTTACCAATTCTGGGTTTAAGTATTATTACCGGTGTAACGTTGATAAATCTTCTGGGAGCTGACCGGTTAAGTAAGTTGGAAAGCGGGCTGGCGGTAGTAAAGCTTTTGGCTATTGTAGGATTTATTGTTTTAGCCTTAGCGCTTATAGCTGGATTTATACCCAATAGGCCAGCTGTAGGAATTGGTGCATTAGGTAGAGAACCATTATTTCAAAAGGGAATTTCAGGAATTGCAGGAAGTATGTTGATTGTAATGTTTACTTATGCAGGTTTTGAAATTATTGGGCTAGCTGCTACCGAAACTGCCGATCCTCATCGAACTGTTCCCAGAGCTATTACATATACTGTTTTAGCCTTAGTAGGATTGTACACGATAGCTATTGCTTTGCTATTACCGCTTATTCCTACAGCCAATCTTACCGAAGAGGTTAGTCCTTTAGTAGCTGCTCTGGAGACAAAGGGAGTGCGATGGGCTGCAAGTGTAATTAATGTGATTCTGGTTACAGCTATTTTGTCTACCATGCTAGCGGCAACCTTTGGTCTCGGACGAATGATACGTTCTTTGGCTAGTGAAGGGTATGCGCCACTGTGGGTAAAAGATAAAGGAGATATCCCCTATAGAGGGATTATTTTCTCCGGTTTAGCGATGTTATCTGGGTTTGGATTATCCTTCGTTCTTCCACAGCGAATTTATATCTTTTTAGTGAGCTCCGGAGGCTTTTCTCTTTTATTCACTTATGTAGTCATTCTGGCCACTCACTATAAGTTTCGTAAAATTTACGGTTGTCCGCCAAAAGGGAAATGTCAACTTTTTGGATACCCTTATACTTCCTGGTTTGCCATTGTTTTGATGATATCCATTATTGTAAGTATGCCTTTGATTCCGGGACAGGGTTCTGGCCTTGCAGCAGGTTTAATTTTAGTTATATTTTTTACAATAACTTATGGGTTATCAAAACATGTTGTTAACAAGAAACCAGGTATTATACGAAGGAAAGATAAATAATGAATTATAGTGAGAATGAATTTCATCAGGAAATTTTTTCAAAAATATGATACAATAAAATATAGAGTACTTACAAGGATATTAAAAACGGGAGGTCGATTTACATGAGGTATAAACAACTGGGGAATAGTGACCTGCAAGTTTCGGCAATTGGTTTGGGCACATGGGCTATAGGAGGAGCTTCGTGGGGGACGGTTGATGATTCGGTATCCATCAACGCGATAGTAAAAGCTATTGATTGTGGAATAAATTTGATTGATACGGCACCTGCCTACGGTAGTGGGCATTCAGAAGAAATAGTAGGGAAAGCTATAAAAGGACATAAAGATGACGTAATCATATCCACAAAATGTGGTGTTGAAAGAAAGGGAGACCAGTTTGTCAAATCGTTAAAGCCAGAATTTATTAGAAATCAGATAGATGAATCACTTTTGCGTCTGGGTGTAGATGTGATTGACCTTTATCAAATTCACTGGCCTGACCCTAATACGCCTCTTGAAGATACGGTGAATGAGCTGATTAAACTTAAGGAAGCGGGAAAATTTAGATATTTGGGAGTTTCTAATTTTGATAAAAAGCTTATGGCAGAGATAATGGAAATGATAGATATTATAAGTCTGCAGTCCAAGTATTCTATTTTATCCAGAGAAATTGAAAGTACATTACCTTTTTGTATAGAACACAATATTGGCGTATTAGCTTATGGGCCTTTAGATGGTGGGATTCTTACCGGCAAATATAAAGAAAGACCCCAGTTTGCAGAATTGGATGCCAGAAGTAGATTCTACTCTTTCTTTAAAGAGCCCTTATGGAGCAAAAGTATGCAGCTTTTGGAGGTATTAAAGGAAATTGCTTTGAATAGAAATAAGCCCATATCCCATGTGGCAATCAATTGGGTTAAGCAACAGGAAGCGGTAACAACAGTATTAGTAGGAGCCAAGACGCCTGAGCAGGTGGAAGAAAATGCGGCAGCAGGAGCTTGGGAACTTTCAACGGATGAAATTAATCAAATTAATGATGTCTATAAAAGGATATTTGCTTAATACTTAATGGTTTCGGTAATGAAATACCCCTTAAAGTAGATGTTATAGACTTTTTTGTTGTCTATACCTGCTTTAAGGGGTTTGTATTATTTTGTAGTCCTTTTACCATGGGAATATGCTATAATAATATTATTAGATGCAGTTTTTAGATTTTATACTCAAATTCTATCAACTGTAATAGTGCAAAATTATTTAACATATAAAATTCTTTGATGAGAAAGGTGATCATTCATCATGATAACAGAAAGTCTTTATAAAAGATATATACCCGGTGTAGTGCCGCCGGACAACCAGGTGGAACCTGCCTGGTGGTTTATTTTTCACGGTAGTGATATTTTAGTGAAAGTGGCAGATGACTCAGTTTCCATTCCCTGTGTTACCCATTTGGAAGAATTAAATTTAAGTCCAATACGCAAGCAATATTTAGGGGTGTTGGATGGTAGGCATTGTTATTCAGTAGAAATAATTGAGGATGTAAATGTTAAAGATATGTGTTATAGAGAGTTGCGGTCACTATTCGGACTTATAGAAGATGATCTGTTTTTGTTAGCCGGCAGAGCCACCCAGATTGTAGACTGGGACCGCAATCATCAGTACTGTGGCAGATGTGGTGCTAAAATGAAAACAAAACAGGATGAAAGGGCTAAAGTTTGTCCGAAGTGTGGACTTTTGAATTACCCACGCATTTCTCCTGCAATCATTGTAGCCATTGTAAAGGATGCTAAAATACTTCTAGCTCATGCAAATCGTTTTCCACATAAGTTTTATAGCGTTATTGCAGGGTTTGTTGAGCCGGGTGAGACTTTTGAGGAATGTGTGAGGCGGGAAGTCAAAGAAGAAGTCAATTTAGAAGTAAAGAATATAAGGTATTTTGCCAGTCAGCCCTGGCCTTTTCCAGATTCATTAATGGTGGCTTTTACAGCTGAATATGCTGGTGGAGAAATTGTTGTGGATGAAGTTGAACTTAGTGATGCAGGATGGTTTGGAGCAGACGATCTTCCCCCTATTCCGGGGAAGATCAGTATAGCGCGGCGGTTAATTGACTGGTTTGTAGAAAATTATGGATAGTAGTGTAAAAATCTCTGCCATTTATGCGTCAGGGATTTTTAGTAGTTGGTGTATAAAATCATCTATATTGGTTAATTCTAGTGTGACAGGAAATTTAAGTGGTAGGGTGGGTAGCGTATATTTTAGACGAGAGATAGGATAAAGCTTGGTAAAAATGCTTTATAGTCCTCCATTCTAAAAAGGTAATAGTTTTTTTGATTTGGAATACTATGATTCAACAAAATTATTTGAATAGTAAAATGACGATATAATTTTAACTTTTTATGATTCTCTATTTCATAAATAGTGCAAAAGGTATATAATATTAAAGTGAAAAAATAATGTCAGGAGGGAAAGTTTTGGAAAATCCTTCTTTTTTTGTTACTTTAAAACAGGTTATTGACGATTTTAATTTAGAAAATGTGTCCAATATGGATGATACTGACAAAATAAAAATTATTACACCGGATGTAAACAGACCCGGTCTTCCAATAACAGGTTTTTTTGATTACTTTGATGCCAATCGTATTCAAATTATTGGCAAAGTGGAAACTACATATTTACAAAAGATCACATCTCAACAGCGATATGAAAGTTTTGATAAACTCTTTTCAAGGAAGATTCCTGCTGTAATCATTACTAGGGGTCTTGAGGTTTTTCCGGAAATAACTGAAACTGCTGAAAAATATAAAATACCTGTTTTAAGAACAAACCAATCGACGTCAAGATTTTTGAGTAGCTTAATTGGATATCTTCATCATTGGCTTGCACCGCGCATTACGCAGCATGGCGTATTAGTTGAAGTATATGGTGAGGGCATTTTAATTCTGGGTGAAAGCGGCGTAGGAAAAAGTGAGACAGCAATTGAATTGGTGAAACGAGGACATCGCTTAGTAGCAGATGATGCAGTTGAAATTAAGAAAGTTTCAGAGACAACACTAATAGGCTGTGCCCCTGAAATTATACGTCATTTCATTGAGATTCGCGGTATAGGGATCATAGACGTAAAAAAAATATTCGGTATGGGAGCAGTTAAAGATGCTGAAAAAATTGACCTGATTATACATTTAGAATTATGGAAAGAAAACAAACAATATGATAGGTTGGGTTTAGTAGATGAATATACCAACGTGTTAGATATTGATGTACCTTCGCTTACTATTCCTGTAAGGCCTGGAAGGAACCTGGCAATTATTGTTGAAGTTGCAGCGATGAATCATAGACAAAAGAAAATGGGCTATAATGCTGCAGAAGAATTAAATCAACGACTGATGGATGAGATTGGTAAAGGTGGTTTGTAATACTGAACAGAATTTTGTAATACTGAGCATAATAATGAATAAGTTTTTGAAATTGAATGGAGGGAATTTTTTGAAATTTTTAGTAGATACTCACTGTCATTCAATAGCTACCGGACATGCGTATAGTACAATTCAAGAATTAGCAGAACAGGCATCAAAGAAAAAGTTAGAAATGATAGCAATTACCGACCATGGTGTAGCAATGGCTGATGCACCTCATTTATGGCATTTTGGAAATTTAAAAGTTATACCTAGGGAAATATATGGTGTAAAAATATTAAGGGGTGTAGAAGCAAATATTATTGATATGGATGGGAACATTGATATGACGGAAGAATATCTTAGGAGACTTGACTGGGTTATTGCCAGTTTTCATGATGTGTGTGTAGAGCCTGGGACATCGGAACAGCACACGCATGCATGGATTAATGTTATACAAAATCCTTATGTTGATGCTATCGGACATAGTGGCAATCCGGTATTTTCGTATGATTTTGATGAAGTACTAAGAGCAGCAAAAGAATTCGATAAATTAGTAGAGATTAACAATCATTCCTTTTACGTTAGAACGGGGAGTGAGGTCAATTGTAAAATAATCGCTCAAAAATGTAAGGAACTGGGAGTGAAAGTGGTGGTTGGCAGCGATGCCCATATTAGCTTTAATGTTGGAGAATTTGACAAAGTATATCAACTCATGGAAGAAATTAGAATGCCTGAAGAATTAATTATGAACACTTCTGCAGAAAAATTATTGAACTATTTAAAAAAGAGAAAAAAAATTAATATATGAGGAGAGAATGTACTGTGGATATCGGGATAGACTTAGGAGGAACAAATATTGCTATAGGGTTGGTAGACGACCAGGGGCATATCATCTATAAGGATAGTGTTCCAACGAATGCTTCAAGACATTACAGTGAGATTATTAGAGACATGTTTTACCTTTCGGAAAAAGTAGTACAAGATGCAGGATATCAACTTAAAGACATAAATACAGTAGGCGTGGGTAGTCCAGGGATACCGGATAAGGAAAAGGGCATGATTTTATATGCAAACAATCTTAACTTTTATAATGTACCGTTGAAAGAGGAAATTCAAAAAATGATGAATTTACCCATTTTTATCGATAACGATGCCAATTGTGCTGCATATGCAGAGGCGATGGTAGGTGCAGCAAAAGATGTCGCATCTTCGGTTACCATTACTTTGGGTACGGGTATAGGATCTGGTGTGATTATTGATAATCAAATATACAGCGGTTTTAAAGGTGCCGGTGGAGAATTAGGGCATATAGTCATTCAAATAGGTGGAGAACAGTGTACTTGCGGTAGGAAAGGCTGTTGGGAACGCTATGGATCTGCAACGGCATTAATTTTACAAACTAAGAAAGCCGCCAAAGAAAACCCTCAATCTGTTATTCATGAATTGGTCAATGGAAATTTAGATAAAATTAACGGTAAAACGGCTTTTGATGCTAATTGGCGGTGGAATTAGCAAAGAAGGAAGCAACTTAATCGATCGTTTGAATGGGTTGGTTCAAACACAAGTATACTGCAAAGATGTTCCACAAACAAAGATCAGAGTCGCACAGTTGGGAAATGATGCCGGTATTATTGGTGCAGCCATGTTATACCGACAAACCGATATTTAAACAGGGATTGAAAATTTAATATTAGATCGCTTTGATTTTATTGAAATGAAGTAGTAGATATACTTTGAATGGATAGAATGAATGATTAAAAAAGAGTATATATAGAATTCTATATATACTCTTTTTTTGATATAATGGAATTAATGTATAATGGATTGAAGTAATAATTTGGTAAATAGTAATATATATAAGTTACTGCGGATATAATAAAATGAATAATAAATGGTGGAGGTTAGACAGTGACGCAATATAAAGAATTTATCGACTTGCTTAAAACAATAGTGGATGAAGCTGGAATTTTGCTAGATGAACCTATGAAAAATCACACTTCTTTTAAAATAGGTGGATGTGCTGATATAGTGGTATTACCGGAAAACTCCGAACAATTAGCTAAGCTTATTAAGCTAAGTAATCAGCAAAAAGTGAAATATCTTATTATGGGAAATGGATCCAATTTGTTGGTAACGGATAAAGGAATAAGGGGAATGGTAATAAAAACTTATAATTGTTTAAATAAAATTAAAGTGGATGGAAATTACATAGAAAGTGAATCAGGGGTGTTACTTTCAAAATTAGCTAATATGGCTTTACAAAACGGGTTAACAGGTCTGGAGTTTGCTTCAGGAATTCCTGGCACAGTAGGTGGAGCTGTAGTAATGAATGCCGGGGCTTATGGGGGAGAAATGAAAGATGTCGTAATAGAGACAAAATACATTGATGAAAAAGGTAACATTAATATTATAACGGGTGAACAACATGGATTTGGATATAGAACAAGTATTTTTCAAAGAACAAATAAGATTATAGTAAATTCCAAATTTAAGCTTAAATATGGAGATAAAAACAAAATAAAAGAGGAAATGGATGATTTAAATAAAAGAAGAAGAGATAAACAGCCGTTAGAAATGCCTAGTGCCGGAAGCATTTTTCGCAGGCCGGAAGGGTATTATGCCGGAAAACTTATTCAAGATAGTGGATTAGCAGGATACAGTATTGGCGGAGCACAGGTTTCGCCAAAGCATTGCGGATTTATTGTGAACACTGGGAATGCGACAGCTCAGGATGTTTTACAATTAATAAAACATATACAGGAAACAGTAAAATCTAAGTTTGGTGTGGAATTACAGACAGAAGTAAAAGTAGTAGGAGAAAAGTAATTGGCAGTTTTTGTTTACTATTTCATAAAAGGTATTAAAAACTTACGATTTATCTATTAATAATATACTAAAGAGGTGGTTGGCATGAGGTTTGTAATTATTACAGGTCTATCGGGGGCAGGGAAAAGCCAAGCGATACGATGCATGGAAGATTTGGGATTTTATTGTGTTGATAATATGCCGCCGGCATTAATACCAAAATTTGCTGAAATCTGTTTTCAATCTCAAGGCAAAATAGATAAAGTTGCACTAGTATTTGACATAAGAGGTGGAGACTTATTTGATGAATTATTTAATGCCATTGATTCATTAGAAAAAGCTGGATACACGGCAGAGGTTTTATTTTTAGAAGCAAGTGACGAAGTATTAATCAAAAGATATAAAGAAAGTAGGAGAAAACATCCCTTAGCTCCTGAAGGAAGAATTGTAGAAGCAATAGAAAACGAAAGAAAGTTGTTACAAAAAGTACGAAATAGAGCAGACCGTATTGTTGACACTTCTAACTTACTTCCACGACAGCTTAAAGAACAAATCACCAGTATATTTGTTGAAGGAAAGCAGTATGCGAGTATTATTATCACAATTTTGTCATTCGGGTTTAAATATGGAATACCTTTAGATTCAGACCTTGTTTTTGATGTACGTTTTCTTCCTAACCCATATTACATAGGTTCACTAAAAGATCTTACAGGGTTAAATAATGATGTCAAAGAGTATGTGTTAAAATGGCCACAGACAACTGAATTTTTAGAGAAGTTACAGGATATGTTAGCATTTTTAATACCTTATTATATTGAGGAAGGGAAATCTCAATTGGTAATTTCAATTGGCTGTACGGGCGGTAAGCATCGTTCAGTTACAATTGCGGAAGCTTTGCATCATTATCTTATAGAAACAAACCAGCGGGTAATTATTAACCATAGAGATATCGATAAAGATGACAGAGGTGGAAAATAGTGAAACTCAATAGAGGGTTAGATGCCATAAACAAGTGTCTAACTTATTGGGGAGAAAATATAAAAAATTTATTCAAGAATAATAGAATAAAAATTATGATTGATGATGACGGAGTGAGTAATCTTGTTTATGAAAGAAGTATAACAATCAAAGGGCCTAAAATAGTAGCTTTAGGAGGAGGAACAGGACTTTCCACAATGTTGCGTGGGCTGAAGCGGTATACTGCAAATATTACAGCAGTAGTCACTGTAGCAGATGACGGAGGAGGTTCCGGTGCCTTAAGACAAGATTTAGGAATGTTACCGCCGGGAGACATACGGAATTGTATTTTGGCGTTAGCAGATACCGAACCAATCATGGAACAGTTATTACAATATAGATTTACAGAAGGAACATTAAAAGGACAGAGTTTTGGCAATTTATTTTTGGCAGCCATGAATGGTATTTCTACAAATTTTGAAGAGGCCGTCAGAAAAATGAGTGACGTATTGGCAGTTACCGGACGTGTACTTCCTGTTACTTCCCAAGATGTACACCTTTGCGCTTTATTGGAAAACGGAATAGAAGTATGTGGTGAATCAAAGATTTCAGCATTTCAAAAAAAGTATAGCAGCCGCATTCAAAGTGTATATTTAAGGCCGCACAATGTAAAGCCACTGCAAGAAGTATTAGAAGCGATTGACAAAGCAGATATTATCGTTATAGGCCCCGGGAGTCTTTATACCAGTGTGATGCCTAATCTGGTAGTGAAGGGCGTAGCACAGGCTATTAAAAATAGCAATGCCCTTAAACTTTACATATGTAATATTATGACTCAGCCGGGGGAAACCGAAGGATATTCTGCCTATGAACACATTGCAGCAATAGAGAAGCATGTAGGCAAAGGATTAATTGATTATTGTATCGTTAATAAACAAACCATTCCCGATGAATTACTGCAGAGGTATATTGAAGACGGCGCACAAGCCGTACTGTTAGATAGACATAAGTTTAAAGAAGCAAATATAAGGTTATTAGAAGGAGATTTATTAGCGGTTTCTAATGGATTTATAAGGCATGATACTGCAAAACTTGCACAAATGATTGCGCAAGTGGCATTAAATGAAATTTTATCTGAAAACAAAGAAAGAATAATAGATTATTATTATGTAAAAGATAGATTAAAGAAAATTAAGATAGAATAAATCTTCAACAGACTGATTTTAAATTTAGTATGCATTGGAGGATAATATGGAATTTGGAAAAGGTAGTTGGAGAACATTTAATCAAGGCATACAACGAGAATGGCTTTTAACCAATGGAATAGGTGGTTTCTCTTCATCTACCATCATTGGAGCTAATACGAGAAGATACCATGGACTGCTCATTGCATCATTAAAAGCTCCAATAATGCGACATTTGATTATATCAAAACTTGATGAAAGTATAACGATAGATAACGTTTCACATAATTTATATACCAATCAGACGGTGGATCATATTAGTAAGGGATATTTATACCAGCAGAGATTTACCATGGAACCCATCCCTACTTATACTTATTGTGTTGAGGATATTTTTGTAGAAAAGAAGGTCTGTATGGTTTATGGACAGAATCAAGTGGTAATTGTATATAAAATTGTAACTGGTGATAGAGGGTGTAAACTAAAAATAGCTCCGCTGGTCAATTTTAGAGATTACCATTTTAATTGTTCCAGTGAACATTTGCATTTTGAGCAAAAAGATTTTGAAACGGGAACGATACTAAAACCTAAAAATTATGCTATAGACATATTTATAAACACCAGCGAAGGTATCTTTGTCAGGAAAAATCATTTATATTTCTATAATATGTATTATGATGTAGAAAGAGAAAGAGGCTTACATCCTGTTGAAGACCATTATATTCCCGGGATTTTTGAAGTGGATATTGGTGCCAGAGAAGAAAGATATATTACCATTACAGCAGGTATTGGTAAGCAGGAAAAACTGAATGGTAATGAAGTGATAGCACGAGAGACAGCTAGAATAAATTCACTGGTAGAAAACACTGTAAATATCATTGTGCCAGCAAAAACAAAAGAATTTACAGATACATTAATTAAAGCCTGTGACCATTTTATTGTTTACCGTGAATCGACAAATTCTAAAACAATTATTGCAGGATATCCGTGGTTTACCGATTGGGGAAGGGATACAATGATTGCACTACCCGGCCTTACTCTGGTAACAAAGAGGTATGAAGATGCTAAAGATATTTTACACACTTTTTCTCACTATATAAAGCACGGTTTAGTACCTAATGTATTTCCTGATGTAGGAGAAGAACCTGCATATAACACGGTCGATGCTGCGCTTTGGTATATTAATGCGGTGTATAAATACTTACAGTATTCAGGAGATTATGAATTTATAAAAAGGAATCTTTATAAAAAGCTTCAAGAAATTATTTCTTTTTATGCTGAAGGAACACTTTATAATATAAAAATGACTGACGATGGCTTGATTTATGCAGGAACCCCCAACACTCAGTTAACCTGGATGGATGCGAAAGCAGGGGACTGGATTGTAACGCCACGGCATGGTAAAGCTGTTGAGATTAACGCATTGTGGTACAATGCATTAAATATTATGGCAAGTATTTCTAGGCACTTGGGTGAAGATAACACCCAATATCTTAAAATGGCATCCAAAACAAAAGAATCCTTTGAAAAAGAATTTTGGAACAAAGAAAAAAACTGTTTATATGATGTAATAAATGAGAATGGCAGAGATGATAAGATAAGACCAAACCAAATTTTAGCGGTTAGCCTGAAATTTCCAGTTGTTGAAGGGGAAAGGGCTCGTGCGATCGTTAATGTTGTGCTGCAGCAGCTATATGCTACATATGGATTAAGAAGTTTATCTCCTTGTGATAAAGAATATGTCGGAATCTATGAAGGAGATCAGTGGAAACGGGATGCTTCTTACCATCAGGGTACTGCATGGAGCTGGCTAATGGGACAATTTATCACTGCTTACAGGAAAGCTCATCAATATTCTGAACAAAGCAGACAAGTTTGCCTTAAGTTAATAGAGCCTTTTCGAGACCATTTAAAAGATGCATGTATTGGCTCTATATCCGAAGTTTTTGATGGCAATGCACCAAATATTCCCCGAGGATGTTTTGCTCAGGCTTGGGGTGTTGGTGAAATTCTAAGAGCATATGTTGAAGACATTCTTGGGAATGGAAAATGCAGAACGGAAAACGATGAATAATAAGAATTTTAATTCTGCATTCTCCATTATTAATTCTCAATTTAATATGGGGGTATGGGAAGTGTCCTTTTCATCTAAAGCTAAAAATGAGTTGTGTAGATTGGTTAAAGATAAAGATTGTTGTTGTATGGCTGAACTTTCAGGAATTATTTGCTTTGCAGGTATAATTAAAAATAGTAGCACCGAAAATTATTTAAAAATTAATACTGAAAATGCTTCAGTGGCTAGAAGAAT
>JASGMB010000073.1 GCA_030156665.1 Clostridiales bacterium | reverse complement strand
CCTTTTGTATAAAGCGCTTTTTCAGCTTTTGTATGAAGATCTTTAAAGTTACCAATAGGAGCAGTTTGTGCTACATATGGTAAATGGTGATTAGCCATGATTAAAGTTAAATCTTTTTTGGACTGCATCTTACCAGGTACTACTGATCCAGCTGGAGAAGTAGTTGTATCGGCATATTTAGGAGTAGCTGAGGAGCGCTGAATACCTGTATTCATATATGCACCGTTATCGTAACATACATAAACCATGTCATGTCCTCTTTCCATTGCACCAGATAAGGATTGGAAACCTATATCGTACGTACCACCATCTCCACCGAATGCAATAAACTTCGTTTCACCTTCTGGTAATTTACCTTTTCTCTTCATTGCAACATAAGCTGCTTCCGCACCGGCAATAGTTGCTCCTGCATTTTCAAAAGCACTGTGAATAAAGGAATCTTTCCAAGCTGTATATGGATAAAGGAATGTTGAAACTTCTAGACATCCTGTTGCAGCACCAATTACTGCATGGTCTTCTGGCTTTAAAGCTCTTAAGATAGTTCTAACAACAACTGGAGCTCCGCAACCAGCACACATTCTATGTCCGCCGGTAAATCTTTCCGGTTTCTTAGCTTCTACTTTCAAATTATAAGCCATTATTGCACCTCCTATTCTCTTACTCCAAGATAATTATAAACTGATTTCACTTGTCCGGTCTTAACGATTTCAAGCAATTCATTATAAACAACTTCAATATCATCAGTTTTAACATCTCTTCCACCTAAGCCATAGATGTAGTTGATTACTTTCACTCCATCTACTCGTCCGTACAATGCACTAGTTATATCAGTAAATAAAGGACCTCCGGCAGCATTAAAGCTGTCAGCTTTATCCATAACCGCTACTGCCTTACATTTTGAGAGTGCAGCCGCAATTTCTTCTACAGGGAATGGTCTGTAAACTCTGATCTTAATCAAGCCAGCTTTTACTCCCTTTTCTCGTAATTGGTCTACTACATACTTTGCAGTACCTGCAGTAGAGTTGATAACTACAACTGCAACCTCCGCATCGTCCATCTTATATTCTTCAAATAAGCCATATTTTCTTCCGGTTAACTTTTCATATTCTGCAGCGATTTCAAGAATTACTTTCTTCGCATTTTTCATCGCTTCTGCTTGCTGTCTCTTATGTTCGAAGTAATGGTTTTGTAGATCCAAAGGACCCATTGCTACTGGATTTGCAGCATTATTTAAGTAATGTTCAGGTTTGTAGTCACCTACAAATTCTTTTACTTTTTCATCTTCTACCAATTCAATATTTTCAACAGCGTGGCTGGTAATAAATCCATCATAACAGCACATAACAGGAAGCATAACATCAGGATGTTCACCAATTCTAATTGCTTGAATTAAGTTATCATATGCTTCTTGGTTAGTTTCCCCGTATAATTGAATCCAACCGGAATCTCTTGCACCCATAGAGTCACTATGGTCATTGTGAATATTGATAGGCCCGGATAATGCTCTGTTTACTACTGCTAAAGTAACAGGTAGTCTAGAGGACGCAGCTATATAGAGCATTTCCCACATCAATGCAAGACCGTTTGCTGATGTAGCAGTAATTGTTCTAGCACCAGCAGCTTGAGCGCCGATACATGCACTCATTGCACTATGTTCAGATTCTACAGGCACGAATTCAGTATCTACTTTACCATCTGAAACAAAGGATGAGAAGTATTGAGGTACTTCTGTAGATGGTGTTATAGGGAAAGCTGCAACAACATCAGGATTAATTTGCTTCATAGCAACTGCTACAGCTTCATTACCACTTAATCTATCTCTAATTGCCATTATTTTCCCCTCCCTTATTATTCTTCTTCAACAAAATCAATTGCGTCGAATGGACATACTTCCACACAAACACCGCAACCTTTACAGTGATCATAGTCAAAGTCTACCCTTTTACCTTCTTCATTGATAAGAATAGAAGTATCAGGGCATACCGGATAGCAAAGCAAGCACTGTTTACATTTATCTTGTAACCAAATAGGCTTCATTGAGCGCCAGTCACCGGTTTTAAAATCTTCTGCATTACCAGCATCAATAATAATTCCACCGGGAGTCGTTTCTTTCCATGTTGTTTCAGGAGTTACAACCACTTTTCGTTCTTTACTCATAGTCCTTTCACCTCCGTTAATGCTCTCTTAAGAGCTTTCATATTTCCTTCGATAACTTGTGGCTTAGAAGCAAACTTATGAGCAAATGACTCTTCCATATCTTTTACAAATGCATCTTCATCCATAACACCACTAACTTTAACTACTGCTGCAAGCATTGGTGTGTTAGGGAAATATCTTCCAAGAGCATCTATTGATATAGTTCTTGCGTCCACTGTACAAACTTTTCCTTTGTACCCTTTTAACTTAGGTCTGATTTCATCCGGACTCTTTTGAGTATTGATGATAATCGCACCATCTTCTTTTAATCCTGCAGTTACATCTACTGAACCCAATAAGGTTTCATCAACTACAACTACATAATCAGGTTCGTAGATATTACTATGCACAGTAATTCTTTCATCAGAAATTCTGTTGTATGCTGTGATAGGAGCACCCATTCTTTCAGGACCATATTCCGGAAAACCCTGAATATATTTGCCGGTATTGAATGCTGCATCAGCAAGCAACAACGAAGCTGTTTTTGCACCCTGGCCACCACGACCATGCCATCTGATTTCAACAACTTTTGACATAGAGTATTCCCTCCCTCTAAATTGATCAGTCTAATGAATTCATTTAACCTGCTGTGCTAGCTTAAATATTATCCTAGCCGCTAAAAGTCTCAAAACTAAAAATCTCTAAGGCTTTTTCCACAATATTTTTGAACTCCTTGCTCCAAACTCTAAATTAAACTAGCACAACGCATTAATTTAAGGTAAATATATAATATATGTAGGTAAATGAAGTGAATAGAATATTGTTAAAATGAATACAGTATACATAGAAAAGTCTGCCTACATACATTAATTTTTTAACCATATTACCTCTAATAAGTATATCAATTCGTTTTTTTATTGTCAAGCAAGATTTTGCTATAACGCTAGCTATGAGGATTTGACGAAATGAAAATGATTATTGTATACAAAAAAGATTTAAATTTAGATCAAGACTTAGACACGAAAATATACTTCCATATAAATATGACCCCCCGACATCCAACGAATGCCAGAGGGTTGAACATTTCAAAAACTATATATCTAAAAATTTCTAAGGCTTTTTCAACAATATTTTTGAACTTCAAGCTCCTAGCTCCAAACTTCAAATTGAACTAGCACAAACGTTAATTTATACTTTTAATATAAACTGCAATATTAATAACAGTGCAATTCCTGGAATGCCTAATAATCCAACAATGAGTGCAGTTAGAGGGTTCACTCCTATATGTATTCCTACAAAACCTCCAAAAATATTTAACAACACTAGAGCAATACCTCCCAGGATTCCGTTATAAACAAGTTTTACTATAATCTTAAGAGGAACCAATAATACCCATCCTATTAAATATAAAAGAATAAGCCCAAATACATATGCAATCACAACATTATACTCAATTGCTGGCATTTTTATCACTCCTGTAGTATTAGTTCACAATTTATATGTTAAATATTAGGAACAGTCAACTGCGAATTATGAACTTTGCTAATATCATTATACTATCTTATGCCAAGCAATATGATAAAAATTTGGACATATCTTGTTATTCTATTTTATTTTTTCGCTCCCAGATATGAGTCATATCCAAGTTTGCAACATTAATATTTTTTTCTTTGGCTTTTTTTAACAAATACTGATATCTTGTTTCAGCTGCCTTAATCTTGTAAATAAAATAATCTACCAGCTCTTCATCTTGAGCAAATTCAAAATTGGTATTTGCAATATCTAATTCTTTTTTTGCCTGATTAAGATTGGCAATTAATTCTTCTTTTTCTCTCATTTTCGGATTTATTTTTACCGGTGGTTTTTTTTGCATAAAAAAATTACTTAGTAATTCTTGTAATATATTATTATTATCTTCTGAAGGCTTCATTTCGATTGCTAAAGTTTTGATCATAATTATATCCCTCCAAATGCAACTTACCCCAAATCCTAACGTTAACAGCGCTCATCTCGTTTTATTGTAATTATAGTCAAAAATTGAAAAAATTATACTTTGTCCAATCAAATTTAAAAATGATGTACTAATAATTTGTCAATAGTGAAAGAATAAGGATTAACGAGATATAAAGAGATATAAATTGTAAAATGCTTTATAAAAATATAATAGACACAGAACCATTTTCGGTGTAATATTTTAAATGCAGCGTTTTTACATTTTTTGGAATTTTCTTGTTTTAATAATTAAATTTTTACCTATGAGGTACATTTTAAGCCCTATATGAATATACTAATTAAGATGATTTTGCAGGAGGGATATATATATGTATTTTGAAACCATTACACATGAAAGAAATGAACGGTTTTGCCCGGTGATTCGGAAGAATGTTCTTATGGACGTAAACGAAAAAAGTTGTAACGGCTGTACAATTATCAATATAAAATGCTGCAATGAAAATCAATGTTCCAAGCAGTTTGGGAAATGTAAAAACAAAATTTTGCAAGGGGTATAGACAAGGATATAGACAAGATTTAGATTAAGATGCTCGATATCTTAGTCTTAATCTAAATCTTGTTTTAAGGTTATTCTAAATTACTTCTGTCTTGGCTGCTATCAACTTAACGAATGATATCATGCATGTTAACGCTCTTGCTATGGCTAGTATACATAAGCTGATACAATGCAGAATAATTCCAAACGTTAATACTATAGCTATAAGTCTGCCATATAGCAAGCATTCTAATTGGTGTTTTCCACAGCTGCCAACTTTATCAAGATTCAAGTGACTTTTATAAACTTTAAAAACAAGTTCTATCTGCCAACAGGCTCTATACAAGTCATAGGCTGTATTAGCTGAATGTGGCTTAATTTAACACCTATGACTATTCAATAAATTTTAGGCTCTCCAACATCTTCATAAACTCCTCTTCCGAAGTCTGCCCAGTAATTCTATAAATACATTTATCTTTATACCACTGCACCATATTGTAATCAGTGGCATTGGTTATTAATATGGCTTCTTCCCCCATCACTAAAATTTTCTTTACTTCATTTCTTGTACCCATTCCAAAGCCAAACTGTTCCACATTCGGGTGTTGAATAATTCTATAGTGCCCCCACTTGTCAAGACAATTTTTCAAAAAATTTAAGTTAGATTCTCCTTTCGCTTTTATTTAGCATATTTAGTGTTATTTACCATATAATTTTGTGTAAATTTATATAAAGCCATGGTTTTGGCATTCATTTTGATGATATCAAGGGCGAACGGTTTTTGCTCGTTTATCGTAGGCGGAGCCGGAGACCCTTGATCACTGTTAATAATTTCAGGGGTTCCGTACCGTTTTATAGCCTTTTTAATTGCTTCAATAATAAATGTTCTTTCAAGCGTATTTGATAGTGCATAACCGACAATATACCGAGAATGCCAGTCTATAATAGCAACCATATACATAAAGCCACGTTTCATCCTACAATAGGTTACATCTACAGACCACACCTGATTTGGCCTGTTAATATTTAAACCTCTCAGCAAGTATGGGTATAGGTATTTTTTATGCAGACGCTTACTAAGGTTAGGTCCGGGACAAAAGCCATGTATACCCATCTCTCGCATATAACGCCTGGTTCTTTTGCGATTAATTTTAATACCATAGTCCCTTCGTAAAATAGCAGTCATTCTTCGATACCCATATTCAGGGTGTGATGTGTATACTTCATCAATTATACGCTTAATCCGGTACTCTTCATCACTAATGGGAACAGGCCTTATAATAAAGGCTTGTACGGTTAATTGAAAGTAGTTGAGCCTGTTTACTAATACTTAATTTTTTGTTGCCTCTGTCAATCATTTTCATCCGGTCCTCACGAGATTTAGAATTGGCCAGTTTTTTTTGAGACAGGCATTTTCGTAAGAAAGCTGCCCGATCTGCCTTAACAGTTCATCCTTCTCCTTTTTATATGACTGCTTGACCTTTTCTACTTCATCAGTTTCCTTACTAAATGCTCTATCTGCATTCTTTAAAAACTCTGTCTTCCAGCGGCTTATCTGGTTAGGGTGTGCTTCATACTCTGCAGCAATCTCATTTAGTGGTCTTTCTTCTCGCAAAACCTCCATAACGATTTTTACTTTCTGTTTAGGTGTAAAATTTCTTCTCTTCTCCATAATTATATTCTAACTTATTTTCGGCATTTTGTCTGTCTTAATTTCTGGTATCATTATAAAATATAAACTTACTATCTTTTAGTCTAATGAGATGTCATTATCTTCTTCGTATTTATCGAATCACTTCTATCATTATCTGATTTATTCTTCTTTTTACCACGCATGAATAAGACTAAAATTATCGCAATAACAACACCGACAAGAGATACCTCAACTGCATTTCTCATGGCTTCAATGTATGCTTCTTTGTAAACTAAGCCATAGATAGTCATTAAAGTTCCTCCTTGTGCCCCTCCTTGAGATAATCCACCTTGCATAAGGTATCCTTGTAACTGTTTTATCGTATTCACAGCCATTTGATTGAATGGAGTAATTTGCTCTGACATATGGGCATAATTCATATTTAGATTACTCTGAATTATAGTAGTCATAATAGTTACACTTATAGAACCTGCTATCTGTCGAATAGTATTTGACAATGCAGATGCCTTACCAACTAAATGTGAAGGCACTGAATTCATACCAGCTGTACTAATAGGCATCATAGCAAGTCCAAGACCAAGTCCTCTAACTAATAACGTCAAGCTAATTACATCCTTGCTAGAATTAATATCAATAAGATGGGCTAGCCTCAAAGAAGCTATTCCTAATATAAAAAGTCCTGGCAGTACAACAGGTTTGGCACCAACTCTATCAAACAGACCTCCACTTATAGGCATCATAAATCCAACAGCAATAGCGGATGGAAATAAAATGATTCCAGTCTGCATAGCTGTATATCCCCTCAGGTTTTGTAAAAATAAGGGTAAAACATAAGTACCACCTATTAGTGCAAAGGTTAGAATACATATGATTACTTGGCTAAGACTAAAGGAAAATATTTTAAACACCCTTAGTTCTAAAAGTGGATTTTCATGGGTCAATTCATTTGCGACGAATAATACTAAGCTTAAGCATCCTAATGTTAATAGCATAGGATTTTTTATATTACTCCAATCAATTGAAGAACCTTCTCCTAAAACATATAGTATGCTTACTATACCTATTGTAGATGCCAAAAATCCTATATAATCAAAGTTTTTAACTGTTTTTTTAGTACGAGTATCCTTTAATAAGATTGAAGCTAAAATTACACCGATTATACCAATAGGAATATTTATGTTAAATATAAGTCTCCAATCCATATTCTGAATAATATAGCCTCCCAAAGTAGGCCCTATTGCAGGTGCCGCCATAGAAGCAATTCCCCAAAAACCTAGAGCTAGCCCTCGCTCCTCTAGTGGAATAATCTCATAGATAATAGACATACCTACAGGCATAATCATACCTCCACCTAAGGCCTGAATTACACGAAACATTATCATAGCGGTACTACTCCAGGCAAACCCACATAATAGAGAACCAAGAGTAAACATGCTTAATGCAAACATATATACTTTTTTCGTGCCAAAAACTTCACCTAAATAACCAGTTAAAGGTATAATAGCTCCTAAAGAAAGTGTATATGCAGTAATTATCCATTTTGCTTTATCTAAAGATACTCCAAAAACTGCCATCATCTTGGGAATAGCAATATTTACGATACTACTATCTAGAATAGCCATAAAAGTACCAATGATTACTACTACTAAAGCTAACCATCTATCTAGGCTACTATGCTCTTTTTTCTGCATAAACACCACTCCGTTACTTTATATGAATTTTAACAACTGCATTAGTACCTGGCAACACCTTATAATCCCCTTTATCGAATTCAATCTTTACAGGTATTCTCTGAACAGTTTTAGTAAATGTTCCTCCTGTAGTGCTTGGTAAAAGTGAAAACGTTGAATTAGCTGCTAACCCAATAGATTTTACTTTTCCAGTAAATTTTACACCTGGATATTGGTCAATAGAAACATCTACAAGCTGTCCTTCCTTTACCCTATTTAATTTTGTTTCTTCAATATTTGCTGTTATATATAATTTATCTGGGTTTACTATTATAGCAAGTGTTTGACCTGGCACTACCATTTCTCCAACTGTACCCTGTTCTTTGATAACCACACCGCTGATAGGAGCCCTTATAACCGACATATCTATATTACTATCGGGTAAATTTAAAGCCTCTTGTCTTCCAAGGATTTGGTCTTTAATAACTTTATCACCCTCATCTATATCAAACTCTAAAAGCTTACCTGATATTTGAGGGCCTACCTTTACTAAGTCTCCATCTACCCTAGCATCTTCTGTTGAAACATAATAAGCGTTATTATACCAATAATAAATCCCAATTCCCATTAAGGCAAGAATAATTAACCCTAGTATTGAAAATATTAATTTTTTCCTTTTTCCATTCATAATCTAATTGCACCTACCTTTAATTTTTTAGTCCTATTTCTGCAAACATACCTGGTTTTAATGCTGAATTCTTTTCCTCTAAAGAAACCTTAACAAGGATTGTTTTTCCTTTATCATCAATAACTGGATTGACTATAGCTACTTTACCCTTAAATATCTTGTCAGAAACTTCTGAAACCTTTACTAAAACTTCTTGTCCAGCCTTTATTTTATGAACTAATCCAGATGGTAAATATGCATTAATAATTAAAGAATCGGTATCTACGATGCTTGCCAAAGGAATTCCCGGAGAAGCCATCTCACCTACATTAATATTTTTTGCACTAACTACTCCAGATACTGGTGATATGATGATAGCATTATCAAGCTGTATTTTTGCCATTTCTAAAGCTGCTTCAGCCTGTTTTACCTGAGCCTGTACAACATCAATAGCCTCTTTAGTTTCTCCCTCATTTAGCATGTCCATTTGTTCCTTTGCAGATTTGTACTGGGCTTCAACGGCCTTTAACTGACTCTCTGCAGCTTCAAATTGTTGCTGAGAAATAGCACCTGCTTGAAGCAGTTGATTCATACGGTCATAATTATTTTTAGCATTTTCATAGGCTTTGCTTGCACTATCTAAGGCTGCTTGTGCTTGAATTTTTTGTTCCGGTCTTGCACCGCTCTTAATTCTAGCTAAATTTGCCTTAGCTGCATTCACTCCTGCTTCTGCTTGTTTTACCGATGCTTCTAAGTCCTTAGTATCAAGCTTTATTAATGGGTCTCCTTTACTTACCTTAGAACCTATATCCACCATAATCTCAGTAACCTTAGCAGGAACCTTTGAAGTTACATTGGCTTTGTCATTAGCTTCTATCTTTCCCGCCATAATAAATATAGGTTTTTCAGCTTTTGTTTCTTTAACTATCTCACTTGATTTTGATACAGTTTCAGTTTTTTGATTAGTACAACCACTTAGTATTAATATTAATGTTATAAAAACTAGAATAAACTTTTTCACATGAATCCTCCTATCATATTAGATGTTTTTATTTTTATTTACATCAAATTTTCTTTTATAATTTCCATTACTTTTTCTAATTTATCCAACTTCTCCTTCATATCAATCCACCACGTTTCTGGTAAATCTTTATCAGTCATTTTCATTAAATACTGAGCCTTTTTACTAAGTTGTTCAATTCTTCCTTTTATGTTAGAACTAAGTGTTACATGTTACACAGCACATTAAACCGTTCCTCAAACAGCACATTATTCCATTTTAATTGTAGGAAATAAAGTGACTAAAAATGCAGATTAAATAATCTGCGCT
>JASGMB010000072.1 GCA_030156665.1 Clostridiales bacterium | reverse complement strand
CTGAAAATTCCATTATTAACCAAATGGTAGGCTTGTTTAGTATTGCCTTTTTTACGTTTTAGTCAATAGTTCACAGCTAATTGTATTTTTCACGCTATTCCCCCCGAACTAATTATGGTTTATAGATGTATAATATTGTAACGCTTTTGAAGCGATTATTTTATAATGGGCTGCGACAGAATCTCGCCGCTTACAGGCAGGAGAATGTCGGATAAAGTCATATCAAAATCCATCTCTTGAAAATTAAGAGAGTTGCCTTACAGAATAAAATCGGAGATTTTGATATAACAAACTAAAAAACAGACAAAAAGTCCCGCTGTACGGGACTTTTGATTAGCTGTTGGCTTTAATATACTCTACTACATCACCAACAGTTGAAATTTTTTCAGCTTCTTCATCTGGAATTTCTAAATCAAATTCTTCTTCAAGAGCCATAATAAGTTCAACTATATCCAATGAATCTGCACCTAAATCATCAATGAAGGAAGCTTCCATTGTAACATCATCTTCTTCCACACCTAACTGATCAACAACAATTTCTCTTACTTTTTCAAATATCACATTATTCACCTCCTTCCAAAATAATGAATTTAAATAGTAATAATTGCTACATTAAGATAATATTACATTACTAATCCACCGTCAATATGAAAAACTTGACCAGTGATATAATTTGCATTATCTGAAACTAAAAAAGCTACTACATTTGCCACGTCATCCGGCGTCCCTAACCGTCTGAGTGGAATATTTTTAAGATATTGTTCTTTTATAGTTTCAGATAATTTTTCTGTCATATCTGTCTCGATAAAACCAGGAGCTACAGCATTACAAGTAATGCCGCGTGCAGCCAATTCTTTGGCAGTGGATTTCGTAAGTCCTATCAAACCTGCTTTAGAGGCACAGTAATTTGCTTGACCTGCATTACCCATTACGCCAACTACTGAAGATATATTTATAATTTTTCCTTCACGCTGCTTCATCATAGGTCTCGTGGCTGCTTTAATACAATTGAAAGCACCTTTTAGATTAATATCTATTACATCATCCCAATCCTGATCTTTCATCTTCATTAATAAAGTGTCTCTAGTAATACCTGCATTATTAATTAATATATCAATAGTACCAAACTTTTCAAGAGTGGTCTTCAGCATATCATCTACTTCAGCATAATTCCTAACATCAGCTTTGTAGATGATTGCATTCCCGCCGTTGCCAATAATTTCTTCAGCAGTTTTTTCCGCTTCATCAGAAGATGACATATAATTGATAACAACATTTATGCCATTCATTCCTAATTTTAGTGCTATCGCTCTACCAATTCCTCTTGACCCACCAGTTACAATGGCAGTTTTTATTTTGCTATCCATTCATTACACCCCTAAATGTTCTAGTGTTTTTTCTAATGAAGGCATATCTTCAACATTGAATGTTAATGCTTTTTTATCAATTTTTTTAACAAAACCACTTAGCGTTTTGCCAGGACCAACTTCAACAAAGGTAGAAACTCCGTCTTCCAACATTTTTCTAATACTATCCTCCCATTTTACAGGGTTACTTACCTGTTGTATCAATAATTCTTTTATTTGATTCTTATCTTTTTTAAGCATACTACAGTGAAATGGAGCACTAACCGGAAGAACCAATGCCCTTTTGGCTCCCTTTTCTTTGGCCAATTCACATGCTTTATCAATCGCTGCTACTTCACCAGCAACAACAATTTGCCCAGGGCAATTAAAGTTAGCTGGTTCTACTATTCCAACGTCTTTCGCCTGTTCACAACAATCGATTACGTCCTCTTTGGTTAATCCAATAATGGCCGCCATTGTTGCTACTCCTAATGGAACTGCTTCTTGCATAAACTTGCCTCTTTTTCTTACAATCTTAACAGCGTCGGTAAACTCAATAGATCCAGCAGCAACATGAGCACTATATTCTCCTAAACTTAATCCTGCAACTACATCTGGCTTGATACCTTTTTCTTTTAATACTTCAAGGCATGCTATACTAGTAGTTAAAATAGCCGGTTGTGTATTTTCTGTAATTTTTAGGGTCTCTTCATCTCCTTCAAAAATCATCGCTTTTACATCAAATCCTAATGCGTCCGTTGCTTCTTCAAAAATTTTATTTGCCACTTCATAATTTTGTACGATATCTTTGCCCATTCCTACCGATTGAGCGCCTTGACCTGGAAAAAGAAAAGCAACTTTACCCATATTAATTCCCTCCACAAAAAGATTTTATCCTTTCAATTACGTCACGGTCACTACATCCCCCTCACATACTGCAGCCTGGAGCCTTCCTTTTCCTAATGCTTCTATTTCTTCAATACTAGCATTATTTTTCTCTAATTTTTCAAATTCTCTTGTTAGCTTATTTTTGAGTGATCTTACAGGATGTCCCGTTGAACTACCTGTTACGACCGCATCTCTATCTCCAGCATTTAAAACTGCCTTTTTATAGTTTTTGTGAACTGTACACTCTGTTGAACATATAAAACGAGTGCCTAACTGTACGCCTTCAGCACCTAGCGCAAGGGCTGCAATAACTCCTCTACTATCTCCTATACCTCCTGCAGCAATAACTGGTATACTAACTGCGTCTGCAACCTGAGGTACCAATACCATAGTAGTGAGTTGACCAATATGTCCTCCCGCTTCTGTACCTTCTGCTATAACTGCATCTGCACCTTCTTTTTCCATTCTCTTAGCCAGTGCTACAGAAGGTATAACGGGAATTACTTTAGTACCAACCGATTTAAGGTTATCAATATACTTTCCGGGATTCCCAGCTCCCGTGGTAACTACCGGAACTTTTTCTTCATAAATCACTTCCATTACTTGTTCTACAAAAGGTGAAAGCAGCATAACGTTTACACCAAAAGGTTTGTTAGTCATTCTTTTAGCCTTTGTTATTTGTTCTTTTACCCAGTCTGCAGGAGCATTACCCGCAGCAATAATCCCTAACCCTCCGGCATTTGATACGGCTGAAGCTAATTCCGCTGTAGCTACCCAAGCCATACCACCTTGAAGTATAGGATACTCTATTCCTAACAATTTGCATAATCTTGTTTTCATGTTTGCCCTCCTCTACTTAAACCATCTTAAAACCGCAGAACCCCATGTAAGTCCACCGCCAAATCCGACAAGCACAACTAAATCACCTTGTTGAATAAAACCTTCCTTTGCAGCTTCATATAATGCAACAGGTATAGAAGCAGAAGACATATTACCATACTTTTGAAGATTGGTAAAAATCTTTTTCTTATCAAATTTTAATCTTTTTGCAGCGCCATCAACAATTCTTAAATTCGCTTGATGAGGAATAATGACATTTACATCATCAATCGACCTACCAATCTTCTCTAAAACTTTTATAGTGGATTCAGCCATTATTTTTACGGCAAATTTAAACACTTCGGACCCATCCATTCGTATCGTTCTCGGATTATATTGTGGTTCATTTTCTATTTCATATTGGTGAATATCTAAACTGGGAATTGTAAGATGTTTGCCCAAAGAGCCATCTGCACCCATATGTGTGGCCAAAATACCAAAATTATTTTCTGTAGGCATTAAAATTGCAGCTCCTGCCCCATCGCCAAAAAGAACACAAGTATTTCTATCCTTCCAATCTATCACTTTAGATAATGTTTCAGCACCTATTACTAGCGCATTCTTATAATAACCTGTTGTAATAAATTGATTGGCTATGGTTAGTGCATATACAAAACCTGAACATGCTGCATTCACATCAAATGCTGTAGCATTAACTGCGCCGATTTTATGTTGAACCATACATGCTGTAGAAGGAGTAAACATATCTGGCGTTACAGTAGCCACAATGATCAATTCAATTTCTTCTGGTTTCATATCAGCATCTTCTAAAGCATCCAAAGCTGCTTTGGATGCAATATCAGATGTGAATGTATGAACATCGGTTATTCGTCTTTGCTCTATACCTGTTCTGGTTTTAATCCATTGATCAGATGTATCAACCATTCTTTCCAAATCTGTATTTGAAAGTATTTTTTCAGGAACGTAGCTTCCTAATCCTACAATACCTATATTTTTATTTGTTTGACTCAACATTATTCCCTCCTGTTGGCATCGCAATATATTCTTTTATTTCGTTAATAACCCCTGTGCTAATAAACGTTTTCGCTTGACGAATTGCATAATAAAAAGCTTTTGCATTTGAACTTCCATGTGCTTTAATTACCACTCCATCAATTCCTAACAAAGGTGCCCCTCCATATTCAGTGTAATCCATCTTTTTTTTAAAACCTTTTAACCCATTTTTAACTAAAATGGCACTTAAATAGGTGAATATATTCTTTGTGAAAATCTCTTTAATATTAGAATAAAATGCCAAACCCATACCTTCCATAAGTTTTAAAATAACATTTCCCACAAAACCATCGCACACAATCACTTCTACATTTCCACTGGGTATTTCTCTAGCTTCTATATTTCCAATAAAATTTATTGGTGCATTTTTTAACAACATATAAGAATTTTTAGTTAAATCATTTCCTTTTCCTTCCTCAGTCCCGACATTTACTAACCCAACTCTAGGAAAGCTAATGTTTAATACCTTTTTCATATAAGCAGAGCCCATTATACCAAACTGTAAAAAATTCTCTGGCTTACAGTTAGTGTTTGCACCAGCATCTACGAGCAATGCGCAACCAGTATTGGTTGGAAGCACTGGCGTTAGTGCGGGACGGTCCACCCCTTTTATTCTACCTATGAGTAATAAAGCCCCTGTAAGTAAAGCGCCTGTATTTCCAGCAGAAACAAATGCATCTGCTTTTCCTTCTTTCACCATTTTTAATCCTATAACCATTGAAGAATCTTTTTTTGTTTTTATTGCTTTTGTAGGTGTGTCTTCATTAGTAATGATTTCTTCTGCATTTTGTATATGTATATTTTTTAAAGATAGTTTATAGGAATTTAATTCCTCTTTGATAATTTTTTCTTTACCTACTAAAATTATATCAATATCGAAATCTTTAGCAGCCTGTACACTTCCCTTTATAACCTCTTTAGGAGCATGATCTCCACCCATTGCATCAACAACAATCTTCATTATTTACCTCCTCTTGAGTTCTCCATCTAGAGAAACAAGGATAAATTTTCCCCTAAACACTTCTAGTTGTTTTTCTTTGATTTTTACCCAAACAATATATTTATTTTGTCGAATTCTTATAACTTCTGCCTTTGCAATCAATTTAGCCCCAGCATAAACTGGATTTTTATACTTGATATTCGCTACACCGATAAGTGCAACTTGTGCATCAATTACTGCAATGGCCAAAGTTTCTGCCAAAGAATATATAAAATGTCCACGGACAATTTTTGTCTTTTCGAATACCATACTTTCATCAGTCTCAAGTATTGATATTCCACTGTTACCCAATTCTATATCAACTAGTTCTCCTACAATTTCTTGACTTTTAATCGTTTTGACCTTGTTATAGGTATTTTCCGCAACATTTTTGATTCTTTCTCTAAGTTCGGGAATACCTAATTCTAATCTATCAAGACGTATAGTAGGTACACTAACATTAAAAATTTCTGCCAAGTCTTCATCAGTCAAGAAAGGGGCTTCCCTTAATTGTTTCTGTAAATTCATCTGTCGTTCTTTTTTAGAAGACATTTTCCCCATCTCATACACCTCATATTTTATAGAACGAAGTATTATTACCTGGTTATATAAATTAATCATAAATAGTATAATATATATTATTCAAAATAGCAATACCATTCAAATAAAAAATACATCTTTTTACAATAAGATGTATTTTGAATTAAAAAGATATAAATTATTCATCAAAATTAAAATAATTATTAATTTATATTAATAACTTCCCAATTTTTTGCTAAATAATCTATTCCCGAAAATATTGTGAAAATAACTGCTAGTAACATAGAAATTTTATCAAACGGAAAGCCAAATAAGCTGAATGGAAAATTATCAATCAGTATAGCTATAATTGCAATAATTTGTGTAATCGTTTTGATTTTACCCCACATACTAGCTGCAATAATAATTCCTTCAGAAACAGCTACCACTCTTAAGCTTGTTACAACAAATTCGCGGCTGATAATAATCATTGCTACCCAAGATGATAATTTATTTAATTCTACTAAAGAAATTAATGCTGCTGTAACTAATAATTTATCTGCAAGCGGATCAATAAATTTTCCAAAATTTGTAACCTGCTTCCATTTTCTTGCGATATAGCCATCTAATCCATCAGTAATAGCTGCAATTATAAAAACACCCACTGCAATATAAGCGCCATATGGAAATTTTGTAAGTAAAAAAAACATAAAAATTGGTACAAGAAATATCCGTATCATGGTAATTTTATTTGCTAGATTCATCTAAGATCTCCCCTATTAAATCATAATTAACAGCTTTTACAATCCTTACTTTTACAAATTCACCTGGTTTTAAGCTTATCTCACTATTAAAAAACACTTTGCCGTCTATATCTATTGAGTCAGCATATGTCCGACCATAATAATACTTAGAGTTACTGTCATAGCCTTCCACTAAAACTTCATACTCTCTATTGATTTTATGTTTATTCAGTTCCTTTGAAATTTTGCTTTGTAGAGTCATAAGCTTTTCATATCTTTGCTGCTTAATATTTTCATTGACTTGTCCTTCAAACTGGGCTGCAGGGGTATCTTCTTCTTGGGAATATTGAAAAACTCCCATCCTGTCAAATTTAGTATTTCGAACAAAATCTTCAAGTTCTTTAAAGTGTTCTTCCGTTTCCCCAGGAAATCCTACAATAATTGAAGTTCGTATAGCTACTTCAGGAATTTTATCTCGTATTTTTTGTATTAAACGTATTAAATTTTCTCGAGTGCCTCTCCTTCCCATCTTTTTTAAGATGTAGTTACTACTATGTTGAATGGGGATATCCAGATAATTACAAATTTTATCTTGAGCAGCTATAACTTGAATAAGCTCATCGGTGATATCTTCAGGATAACAATAATGTAATCTAATCCATTTAATATTTTCAATTTTACAAAGTTCTTTTAGCAGTTCATGTAATTTATGTTGTCCATATAAATCAATTCCATATCGTGTAGTGTCCTGGGCAATAAGGATTAATTCTTTTACACCCATTTTAGCCAATTGCTGCGCTTCAGCTACAATATTTTGTATCGTTCTGCTGCGATATTTCCCTCTCAGTTTTGGAATAATACAATATGTACAATAATTATCACATCCATCAGCAATTTTTAAGTATGCAGTATAGGAGGGTGTGCTTTGTAAACGCGGAATTCCCTCCTGAGGTGTATAATCTTGATTACCATATCTCAATACTTTCGTTCCGCGAAAAGTTTCGTTTATTACTTCTGCAATTTCATGGTAGTTTCCTGTTCCTATTACTGCATCCACCTCAGGTATTTCTGTAATAATTTGATCTTTATAACGTTCTGCCAGGCATCCTGTTACAATTAACAGTTTACAATGTCCCGTTTCTTTAAATTTTGCTAACTCAAGAATATTCTCTATCGATTCTTGCTTAGCAGATTCTATAAAACCACACGTATTTACAATTAATATATCTGCTAATTCAGCACTGTTCGTAAGAACAAAACCTTCTTGAGATAGTAATCCCAGCATTATTTCACTATCAACTTGATTTTTGGCGCATCCAAGGGATACCATGCCAATTTTATGCTTCAAATTCATCCCTTCTTTCTAATGAACTATGGTAAAATATGCTATATAACATCAATCCGATCGACTGAAATCGTCTTGAAGTTTTCTGACTGATATCATAGTTTCATTTCTTAAATTATTATATATCACCGTCAAGCAATTCATTTATTACTTTGTTGACAGCATTTAAATCATATCCTTTTCTTATACAATAATTTTTAATCTTATTTAAAGACCGTTCATCTAAATTGCGAACAGAAGATAATTTTTTTTCTACCAAAGCTTTTAATATTTGATTTTGCTTTTCATCAAATTCTATCTTTGTTAGTTCATGTTGTATCGTACCTTCGTCAATGCCTTTCATTTGTAATTCATAACGTATTCTATAGATACCCCACTTTTTTAACGTTAAGGCATCTTTTATATATTTTTTTGTGTAGACTGCATCATTCACATACCCCGATTGTTTCAGGTAATCCAATACCTTTTCAATAACGGAGTGGTCAAATCCTAGTTTTTCCAATTTCGTTTTAACTTCATATTCAGTACGCTTTTTAAATACTATAAATTTTATTGCTAATATCTTAGCTTTGGAATAATTACAAATTTGGCGAATATTTTCAATTTCTTGTTTTGTGATTTCTTTACCCACATATAAGTTTAACCTAAACAAATCCTCTTCATCAATACTAAAAACATATTTTCCATCAACAAATATTGATTTTTTGCTCGAATTCTTTTTTTTATTCTCTATGGAAGTAATAGTCATATGCGTTACCTCCAAAACAAATGTAATTTTTTCTCTTTTTTTTAGTTATAATGATAGCCTCACCGTAATATTTCGATGAGGCTATCATTATTATACATATATTATTCAGATTCTTCAACATCATCGGGAGATGGTAAACTTTTCAGAAATGCAAGGTCAAAATTTTCTCTAATCTTATTTTCTATTTCTTGTGCAATCTCTGGATTCTCTTTCAGAAATTGTTTTGCATTTTCCCGTCCTTGGCCTAATCTCGTATCTCCATAAGAGAACCAGGCACCACTTTTGTTAATAATATCGATATCTACTCCTGTATCCAAAATATTACCTTCTTTAGAAATACCTTCTCCATACATAATATCAAACTGTGCTTCTTTAAATGGAGGCGCTACTTTGTTTTTTACAACTTTTACTTTGGTTCTATTCCCAACAATGTTATTTCCTTGTTTTAAAGTTTCTACCTTTCTAACATCCAAGCGAATAGAAGAATAAAATTTTAATGCCCTTCCTCCTGGTGTAGTTTCAGGATTACCAAACATCACACCAACTTTTTCTCGTAACTGATTAATAAAAATAGCAGTTGTTTTAGACTTATTAATAACCCCTGATAACTTTCTAAGTGCCTGAGACATCAATCTTGCCTGTAATCCTACGTGCGCATCTCCCATTTCCCCGTCAATTTCTGCTTTTGGAACCAATGCAGCAACTGAATCAATAACGATAACATCTATTGCGCCACTTCTGACTAAAGCCTCAGCAATTTCTAAGGCTTGTTCGCCTGTATCTGGCTGAGCTAAAATCAGATTTTGTATATCAACACCTAGTTTTTGAGCATAAACGGGATCAAGAGCATGTTCAGCATCTATAAAAGCTGCTTCACCGCCAGCTTTTTGTGCTTCAGCAACAACATGTAAAGCAACGGTTGTTTTACCAGAAGATTCCGGACCAAAAATTTCTACAATTCTTCCTCTGGGAACTCCTCCAATGCCAAGAGCGATATCAAGACTCAATGCTCCGGTAGGTATTGCTTCAACATTTAAATGGGTAGTTTCCCCTAGTTTCATTACTGCCCCTTTACCAAATTGCTTTTCAATCTGATTAATAGCCATTTCCAGTGCTTTTTTCTTTTCAATCATTGTTTTTCCCGCCTTTATATTGAAATTAGTTTAAAAATAATAGAGAATTAGTATAAGTAAATTAGTTTTGATTCACGACACTTTATTCATACCTAATGCTACGCATTATTCGGAATTAAAACCATTCTATTGCTAAAATCAAATATTAAGATATAATATATAAGAACATTTGTTCTTATATATTATATCTTATCATCAAAGGAAGGTCAAGCAATTTTGTAAAATATTTCTTCTAATCTCTAATTTTTTCTGTTCGATTTTTGAGTTACCGTTTAGTTTATACTAATTGAAATCATCAGCGAATATCAAAATAACATTTATTGTCCGCTAAGTAAATATCTTCTAATCATATCCAGTGCATTTAAAGTTGTTATATTTCTAATTTTTTCTCGATTACCTATAAGTCTTAGTTCACTATACCAGCACTTTTGTCTTGTAGCCATTCCAATATATACAAGGCCAACAGGTTTTTCTTCAGATCCTCCACCTGGCCCAGCTATACCTGTAACAGAAATTCCTATATCGGTATTCGAACGCTCTCTTATTCCTTTAGCCATCTCTAAAGCTGTTTGAGCACTAACTGCCCCATATTGATTTAAAGTGTCTATTGATACCCCTAACAATTGTATTTTAGACGCATTACTATATGTTACTACACCCGTTATAAAACTTTTTGATATACCTGGAATTCTCGTAATTTTTTCTGCAAGTAGACCTCCGGTACAGGATTCAGCAGTCGCAAGTGTGATTTCTTTTTCCATTAGAAGTTTAGCAGTTACTTCCTCTAAACTTTCTTCTCCAACGCCGTAAACTGTTATTCCAAGACGATTTCTTATTTCATTTTCAACCGGTACAATTAACTTTTCAGCCGCTTCTTCATTTTCACATTTAGCAGTTATTCTTAAAGTTACTTCTCCTTCTTGCGCATAGGGTGCTACAGTGGGATTATTTTGGTTGTCAATAATATCAATTAATTTTTGTTCTAAGGATGATTCTCCAATACCAAATATTCTTAAAACTCTTGAATAAATGATATTAGAAGTTTTTTTACGCAAATACGGATATACACTTTCACGAAACATCGGCTTCATTTCTTTAGGCGGTCCTGGTAACATCACTACTATTTTATCATCCTTTTCAATAATACACCCTGGAGCCGTTCCGTTATTATTTATAAGCACAATACTTCCTTTTGGAAGATATGCTTGTTTTTCATTATTGCTAGCCATTTCTCTATGCATTGCAGCAAAGAAAGTCTTAATTCTATCTAGGCTTTCTTTGTGAAGTTCTAATGATAAACCTAATGTTTCAGCGACAATTTCTTTTGTTAAGTCATCTTTGGTCGGCCCAAGTCCCCCTGTCAAAATAACAATATCTGCTCTTTTTAAAGCAGTGTGAAAAGTTTCCTTTAGCCGTTGTTGATTATCTCCGACCACAGTCTGAAAATAAACATTTATTCCTAGATTCGACAATTCAACAGATAAAAATTGAGCATTTGTGTTTAATATTTGCCCTAAAAGCAGTTCTGTTCCTACAGCAATAATTTCTGCGTTCATACTTTTAAAACCTCCTTTAGATAACCAAGTAATAATTTAACCTGTTATGCTAGCTAAAATATTATTCTAGTCGCTAAGCTCAAAGCCAAGAAATTCTAAGGCTTTTCACTATGCCCCTGCCACAATATTTTTGAACTAGCACAACGCATTAATTTATTGTTAATAAGCTACTTTACGATCTACTGTATAATTTTAACATACTTTATGAATTTTATCACAACATTTTTTATTTATTGTAATACTAAGAATATTTAAAGTAAACAATAACACTATAGATTTTAATTTTGTTATATTATTATTTTTAATACTACAAACGATGAGGGAGGCTATCAAATGATTCATAAGATTACCGGTAAAGTTTCAATCATTGGTTCTGGCTTTGTAGGGTCTACAACGGCATATACGCTCATGCTTAGCGGGTTAGTATCAGAAATTGTTATAGTAGATATTAACAAGGAAAAAGCAGAAGGCGATGTAATGGATATGAACCACGGCATATCTTTTGTTCGTCCAGTACAAATTACTGCTGGAGATTTTAAAGATTGTGACGGTTCAGATATTGTCATTATTACTGCTGGAGCTAATCAGAAGCCCGGGGAAACTAGAATAGACTTGGTAAAAAAGAATACAGAAATTTTTAAATCAATTGTTCCTGAAATTATAAAATATTGTCCCGACGCTATTCTATTGGTTGTCACCAACCCTATAGATATACTAACGTATGTTACTTTAAAAATTTCTGGTTTTTCACCTCAAAAAGTAATTGGTTCAGGAACCGTTTTGGATACTTCTCGACTTAAATTTTTACTTAGTGAACATACAGGAGTAGATACAAGAAATATTCATGCTTATATATTAGGTGAACATGGCGAAAATATATGAAAATGTAAAAAATGCAGCATATAAAATAATTGAAAAAAAAGGAGCAACTTATTATGCTGTTGCCCTAGGTGTAAGAAGAATAATAGAATGTATATTACGAGATGAACATTCTATATTAACAGTATCAAGTTTAATAAATGGGCAATATGGAATAAACGATGTATGCTTCAGTCTCCCTACAATTGTCAATGAAAAAGGTATTGATAAAATTTTAGAAGTACCGCTAAATGAACAAGAAATACAGCTACTAGAAAAATCTGCTTTTACATTAAAAAATGTTATAAAACAAATACAACTTTAAGATAGGGTTAAATTGAGATAAAGAATGACCTTAGACAGTATACACATTAAAACTCGGGCGAACCCATGAGTTCGCCCTTATAAACGGAATATATTCTCCTTTCTATTGGGTTATTTCTATAAGTTCAGTTTCATTTACAGCTTTATTTACCATTCCGTCTACATCAACATGAGATTCAGAAGCTAATAATTTGTCTAACTGTGGTTTTGTCTTAGGGTGTTTTGGCACAAAAATTGTACAACAATCTTCATAGGGTAAAATAGAAATATCAAAAGTTTCAATCTTCCTTGCAATTGCAACGATTTCATCCTTATCCATACCTATGAGAGGTCGAAAAACAGGTAACTTTACTGCAGCATTAGTCACTCCAAGGCTTTGAATGGTTTGACTCGCAACCTGCCCTAGGCTTTCACCTGTAATAAGTGCATTTGAATTGTTCTTTAACCCAATTTTTTCAGCTATTTTCATCATTAATCTTCTCATGATCAGAGTCAGTTGATCATCCGGACATTTTTCATAAATTTCCATTTGAATATCGGTAAATGGAACAATATGTAAGTTAATCTTACCGCAATAAGATACTAATACTTTAGTAAGTTCGATTACTTTGTCTTTTGCTCTTTCACTGGTATAAGGAGGACTAAAAAAATGTACTGCTTCTAGTTCAACACCTCGCTTAGCAATCATCCAACCTGCTACAGGGCTGTCAATACCTCCAGACAACAATAAAGTAGCTTTTCCGTTAGTACCTGTTGGCATTCCACCAACACCAGGAATTTTTTCAGTGTAGACATATGCCGAAGTATCTCGAACTTCAATATTAACAATAATATCGGGAGTATGTACATCAACCTTGAGATGGGAAATTTTACTTAAGATATAGCCCCCAACCTCTCTGCTGATTTCTGGAGATTTTAGTGGAAAACGTTTATCTGCCCGCTTTGTTTCAACTTTAAAAGTTTTATGATGAGTGAGTGTAGGCAGCAAATATTCAACAGCTTGCTTCTTAATACATTCCATATCTTTTTCAACTTTGGCTACACGACTTATAGATACGATACCAAAAATTTTTTTTAATCTTTCTATCATTTGAGAAATTTGAATCATTTTATCCATTGGTTCAATATATATTGTAGCTTGAGCGCGTGTAACTTTAATCTTGCCTAAATCTTTTAAAGATGTTTTGATATTTCTTATAAGTTTATTTTCAAATAATGGTCTATTGAGTCCTTTTAAAATAATTTCTCCATATTTAACTAAAATTAATTCATCCATTCCATTACCTCCGCACATATTTTTTCAACTGTTTAACTATCACAGGCAGTTGTTGAATACAATGTTCAATATCTTCTTCACTATTAAATGAAGAAACACTGAATCTTATTGCCCCCTCAATACATTTACTATCAATACCCATTTCAGATAATACATGACTAGGTGAAGGTTTATTTGATGAGCAAGCAGCTCCGGTAGACACAAATATGCCTTCACTTTCCAAGGCATGTAAAAGCACTTCCGCTCGTATCCCTGGAAAAGAAATATTTAATATATGAGGTGCACTTTGACTATCAGCTTGTCCATTTACAAAAGCATTTTCAATTTTTTCTACTATTCCTTTTCTTAAATTGTCTTTAAGTTTATTCATCTTTGCTATTATATTAGGCAAATCAGCAAAGGTTAATTCAACTGCCTTGCCAAATCCTACAATTCCCGGAACATTTTCTGTACCTGAGCGCATATTTAACTCCTGACTTCCCCCATAGATAATTGGTTCAATTAATATTCCTTTTCTAACAAATAATGCACCAACACCTTTAGGACCATGTAATTTATGTGCACTTATAGATAATAAATCAACACCTAATTCTTTGGGGGTAAATATAATTTTCCCAAAAGATTGTATTGCATCAACATGCAAGATAGCTTGTGACTTTCTAAAATCAATCATCTGTCTTACTTCTTTAATAGGTTGAATGGAACCTACTTCATTATTTACATGCATAATGCTAACCAAAATAGTATCTTCACGTATTTCCTGTTTTAATTGTTCTAAATCTATTATCCCATTTTTATCTACTTTAATATATGATACGTTAAAACCTTCCTTTTCAAGATATGCAAATGTATTTAAGACAGAAGGATGTTCTATTACTGAGGTAATTAAATGATTACCTCGCCTTTTATTTGCTAAAGCAACACCTCGAATTGCTATATTGTTTGCCTCTGTCCCACCAGATGTAAAAAATAACTCGTTTGTTTTTATATTTAAAGCCTTGGCAATCGTTTCTCTAGATTTTTTTATTTCCCTTTCCGCATCAATACCTTTTTTATGCAGTGAAGATGGATTACCATAGTTTTTAGTAAGCATTTTCACCATTTCGCTTACCACTTCTTCATACGGTTTGGTTGTTGCACTATTATCTAGATATATTTCTTTCGGCATAAATAAAACACCTCATTGAAAAATTATATTATTAGTATTACCCTAAACGCGCTTAAATTTTCCATTTCATTATTTTATATTAATTATATCCTTTTTGCAAATCAGAATAATATTTTGTTACTGTCAAGTAAACGTTGGCAAATTTTTTTTATTACAAAATCATTCGATTTGTCTCTTTCCTGAGCTAGCTTCTTGTCCATCTCCTCTAATATATTCGAAAGCACACTACATGCCATTTTACATGCTGCTGCATAAATTTCTTTCTCTAACCTATTGAATGATAACTCTATTTCGTTTACAATTATATCTATCATACAAATCACTCCTGTTCATGTTTTCTCATTGCTTACATTTTACAGTTTGATTTATATGATAGGAAGAGGTATTTTGCCTCTTCCTTTTATTAATGGTAAAAAACCACCCGCTATGCGGGTGAGAATAGAAAAGGCAATGCCTATAAATAGAAAGACCAATCGGTTTTCTGTTATAATGTTT
>JASGMB010000071.1 GCA_030156665.1 Clostridiales bacterium | reverse complement strand
CCCTGCTTTTTAGTAGCAACAAAAACCAAAAATCTCTTTCTTACAGTATTAGTAGGCATATCAAGCATGTTTTTACTTCAGTTATTATAGATTTTGTTCATAATTTACAGTTCACAGTTCATAGATTTAGATTTCGTCTTTTATTGCTATGAACTGTGAACAATATACTCTTATTCAACTAATTAAACTGATTTGTGTATTCCACTTTTTCCCACGTTTTTGCAATGTTAAGTAGTGTATCTCTATTATTCATTTCCGGATGTTCTATCACAATGTCCAACAATTTATTTAATATAATACCAATTTTTTTCCCTTCAGGTATACCTATAGCAATTAAATCGTTTCCCCCAACAGCTAAATGTTTTATAGAAACACATTGTTTTGTACGTTTGATTTCTCCATAAATCTTATGGATAGTAGAATACTTCTTTTGCCGTTCATCAAGGAAATCAGGGTTTTGTGCCTCCTTATCCGCCTTTTTCACCTTTAGTAAATCCATGAAAACATCTTCTCCTATAGCTTTGATTGCCCTCCGCACCGATTTTGGCGTAGCTTCAATGGGACGGTCATGCCACTTTATAAGCCTTGTGATTTTATCTATCGTTTTACTATCAAATCTAAACCGTTTTAAAATTGTTTTGGCTAAAATCATGCTCTTCTCCGCATGACCGTGAAAATGATCTATACCCTTCTCATCTGTCGTTTTAGAAAGCGGCTTACCTATATCATGAAGAAGCATTGTCCATCTTAAAATTAGATCTTTATCAATTTTTTCAACTGTCTTAAGTATATGTAAACCTACATTATATATATGATACGGGTGATTTTGCCGGGTATTCAAACATACTGCCAACTCAGGAAGTATATGGCGTAGTAAATCGGTTTTTTGCATAAGAAGTAATTCCATCGGATAATCAGATAAGAGCATTTTATTTAATTCTTCTCTGATTCTTTCTTTACTAACCTTATTGATCAAATGGTTATTCTCGTCAATTGCCTTAAAAGTATCTTTATCGATCTTAAAATTTAACTGACATGAAAATCTAACCGCTCTCAGCATCCTTAGTGCATCTTCTTTAAACCTTTTTACCGGACTACCCACACACTTTATTACCATTTTTTGAATGTCCTGTACACCACCGAAAGGGTCAATCAAACCTTTTTGAGGATGATATGCGATTGCATTAATAGTAAAATCTCTTCTTTTTAAATCTTCTATTAGATTTTTAGTAAAAGATACTTCAGATGGTCTGCGATAATCTTTGTATTTTCCTTCTATGCGAAAAGTCGTCACTTCATATGGTTCATCATTTATCAAAACTGTAACTGTACCATGCTTAATACCTGTATCATAGGTGTCTTTAAATATTTGTTTGATCTCCTGCGGCGTAGCGGAGGTTGTAATATCCCAATCCTTTGGTATTATGCCTATTAAAGAATCTCTAACACAACCGCCTACAATATAAGCTTGATACCCATTTTCTTTTAATTTATTTAAAACATAAATTGCACCTTCCGGCATATTAATATTAAAATCTTTCACGATTACACCTTCTCTTGGTTTCATCAAAGAAGGCACCAAGTTCCTTTAACTCGATGCCTTTCTTTTACTGATAAATAAATCTTTTATCAAAACGTTTATTTGACCTTTTAATCATAAATGATTATTTACACTAATTTTCATTATGCATCATTTGTATAATGAAATCACCAAGGTCCTTAGAGGCATTAGGCTTTCCAATATATTTTATCATCTCTCTTAAATTCTGCTGTTTCCACTCATTCACCATTAGCTGAAAAACAGCTTCGTCCACAGGAAAAGTCGGACTTGTCTTCATTGCCAGTCCATTATTCAATAAAAATTCTACATTTCTATCTTCTTGCCCTGGAATGGGATTAATTAAAATCATTGGAAGTCCTTTTGCAAGACTTTCTGATACTGTTAATCCCCCAGGTTTTGTAACAATACATGAAGAAGCGTCCATGATTACATCTACATTATCTACAAAACCATAACTGTAAATCTTCTTTTTAGTCTTCAATTTATCTATCTTTTTTTTCAATCTTTTATTATTACCACATACCGATATAATCTGAAAATCCATATCCAATTTATCTAGCTGTCGAATGCCTTTTACTACATTACCATATCCCATGCTTCCGCTCATTACAAATATAGTTGTCTTATCTTCTAAGCCCAGTATTCTTCTAGCTTCAGACTGACTAATTTTTTTTGAAAATTTCATATGTATAGGGATACCTGTAGCTTTAATCTTTTCAGCAGGAATTCCTTTTTTAATTGCTTGCCGATGGAGTAGTTCACTGGCTGTAATATAATAATCCAGGTCTGTGTCTTCCCAAAATGGATGTATGGTAAAATCGGTAATAATACCAATCGTTCTTGCTCGTAAATTTTTTCCTCTTAACTGCGTAATAATCTGTGCAGCAAAGATATGCGTACATACTATAACATCGGGATCATATTCTCTAATATATGTAATTAGCTTTCTAGATAGAATAGAATTGGTTAATTTGGAAATAGAAAACTTTGCATTGTTCTTTTCCTTTTTTTCCGCCAACCGATACAATCTACCATAAACTGCAGGAGTAAACTGAGTAGAAATCAAATATCCTCTAGCAATTGACTCACTTAGAATCGGATTAATATACTCAAAGGTATCCAGCATTGTACACGCTACATTTTGTTCCTCAAGATAATTCATAACAGCTTTGGCAGCTTGATGATGTCCATGTCCAGCCGTTACAGAAAGAAACAATACCCTCATGCCCCACACTTCCTCTCCTATTAACACTAATAGATATATTTTTTTAAGCAAATTTAAAAAAGTACTTATACCCAAAATGTAAAAAGTTTATTTCTATTCTTTATTTTAACCTGTTCGTCAAATATAATCAAACATTTTTTATCGATGAAACTAGTGATAAGATACCCTGTTCCACCTATTAATCCTGAAATAATCCAGAAAGTAGTTGCTCTATTCGGATCAGTATTAGGTATAATAAATTCTGCCATTCCTTTATAACTTAAAGTATGAAAAAAATCAATCAACCCTATTGTAAAAAAAGTATTACCTAAAAAAAGCGACCTTAAATTATTATTTTGGTCATACGTGTAATAGGTAACCACAAATATAGAAAAAGAAATAATAATACTTGTAAATTCAAAAATATTATGCCATGTTAAAAAGGTAACAATACTAGTTATACGTGCAAAAGAATCTTCAAACAAATATGCAAAATGAAATAAAATAAAAGAAAATAAAAAATTACCAGCAAATAAAAAATAATATTTATACTTATTGAAAAAATCAATGATTCTTTCGCGTCTCCCCATAAGTAGCCCCCTTATAAATGAAGAATACCGCCTTATAAGTATATTAATAGAGCTGTAAAATATGAACATTTATTTTAAGAAGTTTAACAATGATTTCACATAACTTTAATTATAAGTATAAGATAAAAGTCGTTGTATTCATTAAATATAGTTCACATAAATGTATTTTGTCAGATTATTTCCTTTATAATAACATAATATTGCCCACTATTCAAATGGGTATAAAGAAAAGGCTACCCTTATTACGAAAAGGAATTAGCCTCTTTGAATTTATAAAAAATATTTTATGTACTAAAATAACCAATATTCGTTTATGCAAGAAACTCAAATAATTCTAATCGCTCACCACTAGGACCTCTAAAGAAAATAACTTGTACGCCATTAAATAGGTTATTAAGTTTAATTGGTTCTTCTGTTTCGAATTCAATCCCTTTTAAATGTAAATCTTTTATAATTTCTTCTAAATTTTTAACTTCTATAGTAATATGCTCAATAATACCATCCTTACCTTTCACGACTTGAGACTTATCTGATGGTTCTATAAGTTCAATGATCAAACCATTCAAACTAATAAAAGCTATTTTTAACCATTGATTGTCCGGCTTATCTATTTTTGCCTCATAGTCCAATTTAAATCCAAGGTTATTTATATAAAACTCTTTGGATTGTTCAATACTTTCGGTAAATAAGCCAATATGGGCTAAGCCTCTAAAATTGCTCATAAAATCCTTTCCCCTTTACAATTATTAAGATATTATTATTATATTATGGTTATCGTGTACATTCAAGTAAAATTATTACTATTTTAGTGCTTATGTAAAAATAAGGAAAAATCATTAAGGGTCCTATCTATAGAACCCTTGAACTATTATATCAAAATAACCTTAAAATTCTGCTGTTTTCACAGTTCTTGGGAAAGATATAACATCTCTTATATTCGACATTCCTGTTAAATACATGATCGCTCTTTCAAATCCTAGACCATATCCTGCGTGTTTTGTACCACCGTATTTTCTTAAATCAAGATACCACCAATAGTCTTCTTTTTTCAATCCTAATTCGTCCATTCTTTTTTCCAGGACATTTAGCCTCTCTTCCCTTTGACTTCCTCCTATTATTTCTCCTACACCAGGCACAAGAAGATCCATTGCCGCAACTGTTTTGTTATCATCGTTTAGTCTCATATAGAAAGCTTTAATTTCCTTGGGATAATCGGTCACAAAAACAGGTTTCTTAAAAATCTTCTCAGTCAGAAATCTTTCATGTTCTGTTTGAAGGTCGCAACCCCATTCTACGGGATATTCAAATTGATCTTTATATTCTTTTAGCAGTTCAATCGCTTTTGTATATGTAATATGTCCGAATTCGGAATTTACTACATTTTTCAGTCTTTCAAATAATGTTTGATCTACAAACTTATTAAAAAACTCCATTTCTTCAGGAGCATTTTCCATGACATAATTGATAATATACTTTATCATATCTTCTGCAAGTCTCATATTGTCATTAAGGTCTGCAAAAGCTATCTCTGGTTCAATCATCCAAAACTCTGCTGCATGTCGCGCAGTGTTAGAATTCTCTGCTCTAAATGTTGGTCCAAAGGTATATACATTTCTAAATGCCATACAATATGTCTCAACATTTAGCTGACCGCTTACTGTTAAATTGGTTTCTCTACCAAAAAAATCCTTTGAAAAATCAATATGCCCCTGTTCATCTTTTGGTAAATTCTCTAAATCTAATGTAGTAACTCTAAACATTTCACCGGCACCTTCAGCATCACTTCCTGTGATGATAGGTGTGTGAACATATACAAAACCTCTTTCTTGAAAAAATTGATGAATCGCATAAGCAGCAAGCGACCTAATTCTAAAAACCGCTGAAAAAGTATTTGTCCGCGGCCTTAAGTGAGCTATAGTCCTTAAATACTCAAAAGAGTGTCTTTTTTTCTGTAATGGATACTCAGGCGTTGAATTTCCTTCTATAACTATTTGAGTTGCCTTTATTTCAAAAGGTTGTTTTGCATTAGGAGTCTCTTCCAGAATTCCTTCTACAATAATCGCAGAACCTACATTCAATTTCGCAATTTCTTTAAAGTTAGATAATTTTTCTTCCTCAAAAACTACTTGAATACTTTTAAAAAAAGTGCCATCATTTACTTCAATAAAACCAAAAACTTTTGAAACTCGTACTGTTCGTATCCAACCTGATATTTTTACTACATTATTAAAATATTGTTTCGACTCTCTGTAAATTTGCTTTATTGTTAAGTTTACCATTTAAACGTTTTTCCTCCTTTTTATAATTATAAAAGAATCTTTGATTCTAAATCCCGGGCATAAAGCCCGGGGTATTTTTCAAGGTAGATTCTCTTGAAACTTTATGCGGCATTCATCCTGACTCACAAGGTGTCAGGCTTTCTGCCGCAGTCGTTATAAAAAACAAGTGGCATGAAGCAGCCTAATGTTCTTTATAACAATATTATTTGCTTATAATAAATTTATATTTGCTTTTTCACACGCATCTACCATTTCGTCTGGCCATATGGACGAATGCACTTCTCCAATATGTGCTTTCTTCAATAAAAACATACATAATCTTGATTGACCAATACCTCCACCAATTGTATATGGTAATCTCCCGGCTAATAAATCCTTATGGAATTGCATGTTCTTTCTTTCTTCACATTTTGCCGATTCTAATTGTCGAAGTAGTGTTTCCTCATCAACTCTAATGCCCATTGATGAAACTTCAAATGCCATATTGAGAATAGGATACCAGAATATTATATCACCATTCAATGACCAATCATCGTAATCCGGTGCCCTCCCATCATGCTTTATACCAGATTTTAAAACATCTCCAATTTGCATAATAAACACAGCTTTCTTTTCTTTAGCAATCACATTTTCTCTCTCTTTTGGTGACAGCTCCGGGTACATATCTTCTAGTTCCTGTGTTGTTATAAAAGTAATATCATCAGGCAAAATTTTTTCAATTACAGGATAACATTTACATATATATTCTTCAGCTCTTTTAAATACGTTAAATATTTTCTGAACAATATATTTTAAGGTTTCGATATTTCTTTCTTCTTTTGTTATGATACGTTCCCAATCCCATTGGTCTACATATATTGAATGTAAGTTATCAAGTTCTTCATCTCTGCGTATTGCATTCATATCTGTATATAAACCTTCTCCCGGTTCAAAGCCATATTTTTTAAGTGCCATCCTCTTCCATTTTGCTAACGAGTGAACAACTTCTACCCTACTACCGCCAATGCCTTTGACATCAAAAGCAACAGGCCTTTCAACACCGTTTAAATTATCATTCATTCCGGTTTCAGGTCTTACAAACAATGGAGCAGACACTCTGGCTAAATTTAATTCTTTTGCTAACTCATCTTCGAAAAAATCTTTCAATAACTTTATTGCCGTCTCCGTTTCTTTAACTGATAAAACTGAATGGTAATTTTCAGGAATCACAAGTTTTTCATATCTTTCTCCCACGTTAATTTGCCTCCTTAGCTTAAAATACTCTTTTCACCAAAGCATATTATATCATTTTCTATCTCTTTATTCCAATAATTATTCTGTAATCAGAAATCTTAGATTTTTTACTTATCATTACACATCTATTAAACAAAAAATAGGTAGATAACTCACAAATATTATGAGATCTACCTGTATAATAATAAAATCACAAAAAGTGTAAATATCACTTAAAATTAAACACATCAATATTCCTCTACACTTTTCGCTTTTATTGATGTTGTATTTTCTACCTCTTCTAATTGCTTAAAATATGCTTGTGTTTCAGCAATGATTATCCCACTTAGTCCAATAATACCAATTAAATTCGGTATAGCCATTAATCCATTCACAATATCTGCTAATATCCAAATTAAATCTAACTTTAAAAATGCTCCAACACCAACTAGCACAATATATATATATCGGTACGGTTTAATACCTTTCACACCAAAAATATATTGGGTACATCTTTCTCCGTAATAATTCCAACCTAAAATTGTTGTAAATGCAAAGAATATCAATCCAATTGTAACGATAAACTGCCCAATTATAGAAGCCGGTAAACCATTTGCAAAAGCCATATTTGTCATTTTAGCACCTTCAAGATCAGAACTCCATACTCCTGTCATAATCAATACCAAACCGGTCATCGTACATATAACAATTGTATCGAAAAATGTCCCTGTCATTGAAATCAAGCCCTGTCTTACACAGGATTTTGTTTTTGCTGCTGCAGCTGCAATGGGGGCACTACCTAAACCTGATTCATTGGAAAAAACTCCTCTTGCAACTCCACTTTGAATCGCCTTCATAACAGTCGCACCAAGAAAACCACCAAAAGCAGCAGTAGGCGTAAATGCACTTTTGATTACCATCATAATAGTTTCAGGCAATAATTTTAGGTTAAAAATAAGAATGATAAGTGCACCGATAATATAAAATACTGCCATAAACGGCACAATCAATTCGGCAACCCTAGCGATGCTCTTAATTCCTCCTAAAGTTACAAGTGTAACAAGTACAGTAATCACTAAAGCAGTAAAAACAATAGGAATATTAAATGTACTTTTTACAGCATCTGTAATTGCATTAACCTGCGGAAAAGTTCCGATTCCAAAAAAAGCTACCCCTATACCGAACAAAGCAAAAGCTTTGGCAAGCCATTTATTGCCTAAACCTCTTTCAATATAGTACATCGGTCCGCCAGACATTTCACCATTTTCATCAACCACTCTATACTTTACCGCCAATAATCCTTCCGCATATTTTGTTGACATACCAAAAAAAGCTGCCATCCACATCCAAAATAATGCTCCAGGACCTCCTGCCTTTATTGCTGTAGCAACTCCTACAATATTGCCGGTACCAATTGTTGCAGCTAAAGCAGTACATAATGCTGCAAAGCTGGAAACGTCACCTTCACCTGTACTATCCTGATCTTTTTTAAATAAATATTTTATTGCTAGCGGTAATTTAAATATCTGCAAAAAACCTAGTCTTAATGTTAAATAGAATCCTGTACCTACAAGCAAAATGAGTAAGGGTGGCCCCCATACCAATGAATCAATTTTGTCAAGCACTTTAATAATTTGTTCCATGCCTTTTTCTTCTCCTATCTTTTTAATTTTTTACATAAACCTCTAAAAAGACATCAGAGAATGCGTTATTAAAATTTTATTATTCTATTAAAAGCAATAAAAAAAGCCAAACAGCTCGGTGATTTGGCTCGCGAAAAACAAGCCAAATCACATTAACACGTTAACACGTGATTTGGCCTCTGGTTCAAAACGCATTTTTAAACTACTCCCTGTCCTTTTACCTGAGAGTTTCCCTAATTGAATCTTTTTTTTGCAACATATGTAAACAAAAGAAAATTCAATTAGTTTGCTCCTTCGGTGCTCTTCACGAGTCTCTCCAGAGGTTCGTCCAATAACGGTCACTGCCCAAATTATGGGTACCTGAAAGATTTACTTCTTCGGTGGATGTTTCCATCTCTCTCCCATTATCTTCATCCGAAAATATGAAATTGTTAAATCATATACGTAGATTTTAAAACATAAATATTTTTTTGTCAACTAGAAATTTATACAACTTTCATGTTATACAACTTATACAAATTTTTTCCTAGGTATGTAATAGGTTGCAATAATATTAGGGTTCATAAAAGCCGCTTACCCTCACGGAAAGCGGTTTTTAGATGGTGCACCATCAGGGACTCGAACCCCGGACACCCTGATTAAGAGTCAGGTGCTCTAGCCAACTGAGCTAATGGTGCTTATATAACTATATATGGTGCGCCTGAAGAGATTCGAACTCCTGACCCACTGCTTAGAAGGCAGTTGCTCTATCCAGCTGAGCTACAGGCGCATATACCTAATAAAACTTTTGGTTGCGGGAGGCGGATTTGAACCACCGACCTTCGGGTTATGAGCCCGACGAGCTACCAGACTGCTCCATCCCGCGTTGAAAAAGTACCATTTAAGTGGTACTTATTGAAGTGGAGCTGATGAGCGGACTTGAACCGCCGAACCTCTTCCTTACCAAGGAAGTGCTCTACCTACTGAGCTACATCAGCAAGATATTGGCGACCCGGAAGGGGCTCGAACCCTCGACCTCCAGCGTGACAGGCTGGCATTCTAACCAACTGAACTACCGGGCCATGTTAAATATATTGGCAGGGGCAGTAGGATTTGAACCCACGGCACACGGTTTTGGAGACCGTTGCTCTACCAACTGAGCTATACCCCTATATTATTAATCAATGGTTAAACCTATATATCATCATAAGATATATGGTGGGCCTTCAGGGACTCGAACCCCGGACCAACCGGTTATGAGCCGGTTGCTCTAACCAACTGAGCTAAAGGCCCAAAATGATTAACAACCGATATACAATGATTGTTAATCATTAATAATAATTATTATTAACCTTGGTGACCCATAGGGGACTCGAACCCCTGTTACCGCCGTGAAAGGGCGGTGTCTTAACCGCTTGACCAATGGGCCATATTGGCTCCTCAAGTAGGACTCGAACCTACGACCCTGCGGTTAACAGCCGCATGCTCTACCAACTGAGCTATTGAGGATTATCTAAATTCCGGCAACGACC
>JASGMB010000070.1 GCA_030156665.1 Clostridiales bacterium | reverse complement strand
AAACCCTTGATATTGCAATGTTTTTACTTTGATTAATTTATAACAATTCCTTTTTTAGGAAAAGCATCAATTGGAATTACGCTTATTCTATAAATTTCATGTCATCATGAATTCCCAATATCGGAATTATGAATTCCGATATTGGGAATTCATCTTCATAATTTACTTAACAGATTAGGTAAAAACATGGTGATTTGTGGAACATATGTAACCAGTAACAGTATAGCAACCATGGCTGCGAGCAGTGGTAATATAGCTCTCGATATTCTGCCAATAGATACTTTTGCTATATTGCAGCAAACAAATAATACTACACCCACTGGAGGAGTGACAAGTCCTATTGCCAAATTCATAATTAACATAATGCCAAAATGAATAGGTGACATTCCAGCAGAAACAGCAATAGGTAATAAAACTGGCGTTAAAATGATTAGCGCAGCTGTAAGGTCAAGGAATGTTCCTGTAATCAACAGAAAAATATTAATAATCAATAATATAATAAAAGGATTTGATGAAATGCCCTGCATCCATTGCCCTATCATTTCCGGTATCTGCTCATAAGCCAATAACCATCCAAATAGAGATGCTGTTCCTACAAGAAACATAGTGCCTGCTGTTCCTGTAATTGTTTCGTTCATAATTTCCTTAAAATGTGCCCATTTAATCTCTTTATAAACTAATCCACCTACAATTAGTGAATAAACAACAGCAACAACAGCTGCTTCGGTTGGTGTAACAACACCACCAATAATACCACCAAGAACAAAAATAGGCATCAATAGCGCTAAAAAAGATTTCTTAAAATTTTCCCAAAGAACTCTTAACGAAGGAAATTGTTCTTTAGGAAATTGATCCGGGTATAATAAAGCCAGAATATAAGTAGTGACCATTAAAGCCAACCCCACCAAAACTCCGGGAATCGCCCCCGCTAAAAACAATTTGCCAATTGACTCTCCGGCTATTACGCCATATATAATCATTGGAATACTTGGTGGAATAATAATTCCAATGGTTGCCGCTGCAGATATAACAGCCGGCGCAAATCCTTCATCATAACCTCTTTTTTTCATGGCCGGTATAAGAATTGACGCTACAGCTGCCGCATCAGCCACTGATGATCCTGAAATACCGGCCATAAGCATATTGGCAACTGTATTGACCATTGCAAGCCCTCCACGGATAAATCCCACTAAACAACTTGCAAAGTCTACCAATCTTTTAGCTAATCCGCCTGTATTCATTAAGCTACCTGCCAAAATAAAGAAAGGAATAGCTAATAAAGGGAAAGATTCAACGCCCGTTCCAAAACGCTGTGCGATTAGAGATAATGGAAGATCTCCAATATATAGAACTGCGGCAATTGAAGAAATTCCAATAGCAAAGGATACTGGGACGCCTATTACTAAAAAGACAAAAAATACCCCAAGTAAAATTGTAATAATCATAGTTACTCCCCTTTTTAGTTTTTTGATACATGAGTATGATGTATTCATAATCATCATAGCCATAGAAACAGGAATCGCCGCATAAACCCAACTCATTGAGATATTGAGAGCAGCAGAGGGCTGATTGAATGTAGATATGGTTAATTGAATTCCGCTAACTAAAACGATACAAGCAAAAACAATGATAACTAGATCTATCAAAATACTTAAAACTAACTTTGGAATAAATAAAAATATTGCCAATTCTTCAGACCAAGACAAAGAATTGTGGAGGACATATCTCCAAAATACCTGCGCAAATACAACAATAACCATCACAATAATCATCAACATGGTTAATTTTTCAAAAAAACTGTTCAATGCCATTCTGATCTTATTTAAGCAGCTCATCTCACTCACTCCATTATTGCGGGATTATTGATATAATCCCGCTTTTTTGTGGTTTCATTTCATTCTATTTTGTTGCCTTGATAAGCTTTTCATAGAAATCTGCACCATATTCATTATCAAATTCTAAATGAACGTCCTTAGTTGCTTCAACAAATGGAGCTACGTCCGGTCGACTGATTTTCACACCTTTTTCTTCTAATTTCTTAATTAGATCATTTTCTTGCTGAGCACTTAAGTCGCGTTCATATTTCTTAGCTTCATCAGCAGCTTCTTGTATCATTTTTTGTTGTTCCGGAGTTAATTTGCTCCAAGTCTTCTCACTAATTACAAGCACCATAGGGGAATAAATATGACCTGTTAAAGAAACATACTTCTGTACTTCATATAGTTTCGCAGAATAAATAATTGCTAATGGATTTTCTTGCCCATCCACTGTACCTTGTTCCAACGCAGTATATAACTCACCAAATGACATCGGCGTCGGATTGGCACCTAATGCTTTAAAAATTGCAAGTGAAACAGGACTCTGAGGTGTTCTTATTTTAAGACCGGCTAAATCTTTAGGTGTTAACACCTCATGTTTAGAATTTGTTATATTTCTAAAACCATTTTCAAAATATCCTAAAACACGGTTTCCTTGCTTTTGAGGAAGGTCTGCAACCATTTCTTGTCCAATTTCTCCATCAAGAATCTTATATGCCGTTGCTCTTTCTGTAAATATAAAAGGTAGGTTAATTGCTTTTAATTTTGGTGCAACATTGGTTAGTGGCTCAATGCCAATCATGCCCATTTGGATAGTACCAAGCTTCATGCCTTCTACCAAATCGCGGTCATGCCCCAGTTTGCCATCGGAAAAGAGTTGAACTTCAAATTGTCCATTAGAATTCTTTTCTAATACCTCTTTAAATTTTTCAGCACCAGCATGATATAAAGAAGTTGTCGATGTGCCATGCCCTAATTTCAATACAATTTTATCTTTTTGTTGTTTTGAAGCAGCAACATCTTCTTTTTTACTATTTGATGGCGCTGCATCATCTTTCTTACTGTTTGATGGTGCCTTTCCAGAGCATCCCACCATCAATAATGTCATAGCCACTACTAACACACATGCAACTACAAAAATAACATTTTTTAGGTTTGTACACCAAATATAGGCTTAAAGTAGGTAATAGTTAAAAATAAGTATTTGTTAGCTACCTGTTGAAGTGTACAAACCGATTAATGATTGACTTATCAAGCTATTTCTATTTAATTCCTTTCATAGCTTTTCTGGTAATATCCATGAGGTCCTCAACTGTTGATTTTCTTGGATTTACAGCTACATTTCCACTCTTGTATGCTTCTTCGGCTATAGGTCTTAAGCTTTCTTCTGTTACTCCATATTCTTCCAATCCTTGAGTTATGCCTATATCCTTCATGAGTTTTTTCACTGCTTCCACAGCTTTGTATGCTGCTTCCATTTCAGACATGTTGTCAACGTTTTCTCCAAATATTTTTGCTATTTCTATAAACTTTTCCGGTACAGCCATAATGTTAAATTCCATTACATGTGGCAGAAGTATCGCATTTCCTGCGCCATGAGGAACACCAAAGTTTGCTCCTAACGGTGAAACCAAAGCATGGGCTAATCCAAGACGGGTAACATTAAATGCCATAGCTGCAATTAAGCTTCCCATAATCATGTCTTCTCTTGCGTTTATGTCATCTCCATTTGCTACAGCTTTTCTAAGACTTCTTGCTATAAGCTTCATGGAATGAATCGCTAATCCTTCTGATATTGGCTGAGTAGCTTTACACACATAGGACTCCATTGCATGTGTTAATGCATCCATTCCTGTAAAAGCAGTAACTTTTGGTGGTAATGTTTTAGTAAGAAGTGGATCTACAATAGCCAGTGTAGGCATCATCAACCAGCCACCAACCCCGGTTTTAAACTTGGTTTTCTTATCGGTAAGTACTGCCCAGTAAGTAGCCTCGCTTCCTGTCCCTGCAGTAGTCGGAAGTTCTATTACAGGCAATGCCTTGTTTTTAACTTTGTCTATCCCTATATAATCAAAGATTTTTCCCGGATTGGTACCCATGGTAGCAACTGCTTTTGCAGTATCCATAGCGCTTCCTCCACCAATCCCTATCACAATATCGCATCCCGATTCTTTCAAAAGCTCTGTTCCTTTTTCCACTGTTTCAATACTTGGGTCTGATTCTACCTCATCAAATACAACGTAAGGAACATTAGCATCTTTCAGTGACTCTTCAATACCTTTAAGAAGGCCTGCTCCTAATACTCCTTTGTCAGTTGTGATAAATGCTTTTTTGCCTCCTAGTTCTAAAACCTTTTCTCCTACTTTGGTGGCGGCACCTCGTCCGCAAAATAATTCTGTAGGCATTTTATAAGTGTACATATATTAAACCCCCTCTTTTTTTATTGTAAGCCAAGCTTTTGTAGTTTTTCTGTGGTCGGTATACCCTCTTCTGACCAACCTCGATATTCATAGTAATCACTTAACATCTTACCCAGATGTGGCAGATTTACTGTAACACCTTCACCTTGACGCTTTAGGGTCAAGCTTCTCGGTGGAAGGGTATCATCCTTTCTGCTAATACCACATTTTACGTTGAAAAGTCGTTTGATATTGTATATCCTGTCCCCGGTTTCCATGAACTCCTCAAAAGAATAATCCCATCCGGTAATTGCATGAATCCACTCGACAAGCCGGCTTATTTCAAGACCATTACTCCACATGAACTTACATAGTTTTAAGGAGTCATACATGCCGGAAACATTCTGGAATTTTGCAACAAATTCACCTTTGCCCTCATAGGTAAGTCTGTCATGCGCTTTATCATAACCCAATTCAGGCATAGGTAGCGCTCTTTCAAAACCGTGAGTGAAAGCAGCAAGATGACATGCACCTCGGTTGGATGTAGCATAGGAAAGAGCTAACCCATTAAAAGCCCTGGGGTCATGAGCAGGAAATTCCAACCCTTTTACATGTATGGCAAATTCCTGCGCCAGGCCGCCTATCTCTTCTGCAGCTCGTCTTACACCTTCTCCTAAAAGACGGCCAAAACCGTTACGATTAGCAATTTGTTTTACCATTTCTATCATGGCCTCATGATTTCCGAACTTCAGCTCAATGCCATCGGTATCTTTTTCTGTTATAATGCCTTTTTCAAAGGCTTCCATAGCAAATGCAATAACACCTCCGGTTGAAATGGTATCCATGCCGTATTTGTTACATAATTCATTTGCATATGCAATAGCTTCCAGATTATCTATTAGACACAAACTACCCAGTGTGCCCAGCGTTTCGTATTCCGGACCTGCACCATCTACACCGGCAAACGGACCGGATTCTATTTTTACTTTCCTGCCGCACCCGATAATGCAGTTTTTACAACGATAATTTCCAACCAATATGGTTTCTGCCATCTTTTGACCTGAAATTTTTTCAGCCCCTTCAGGCCATCTGCCAACTGCCCAGTTTTTCACAGGAAAGTTACCGTAACTCTCATGCCCTATAACACCGCTTGCCGTACCATATTTATTCATCCCGGCACTAGCTGCTACAATCTTAGGAGCAATTTCTTTTATGGACTTACTAAGCAAAGCATCATCATTTACTTCAATATTCATTGTGCCTCTGACAACGATAGCTTTGAGATTTTTGGATCCCATAACTGCCCCAACACCACATCTGCCGGCAGCACGTGCATCCTTTCCGTCGGTAATCATGGAGGCAAATCTTACAAGATTTTCTCCTGCTGGACCTATACTCATAACTTCTACATCATCACCGCACTGTTGTCTTAATATTGTATCCACTTCCCGAGTATCTTTTCCCCACAAACTTCCTGCATCACGTATCTCTACTTTTCCGTCATCTATCCATATATAAACCGGTTTTACAGCTTTTCCTTTAATGATTAGGCCGTCAAAACCCGACTTTTTAAATTTATACCCCCAAGTACCTCCGACATCGGATTCGGCAAAAACCCCTGTCAATGGCGATTTCGTAACCACCGCATGACGTCCTGATGTTGGAACTTTGGTACCGCAAAAAGGACCTGTCATTATAATTAATGGATTATCGGGACCAAGCGGCTCTACGTTAGGACTACACTCATCCAGGAGATATTTAGCACCTAATCCACTTCCCCCAATGAACATTCTGGCTTTTTTTTCTTCTAACTGTTCGTGGGAAATAGCACTGTTCTCCAGGTCTATTCTCAGAATTTTACCCATGTACCCTTTCATATCTTTCACTCCCTTATATGACAAAATTAATGAAATTCTAAATTTCCTTTGAATATTCAACTATAAAATGTTAACAGTTCACAGTTCATGGTTCATAGTGAACTGTGAACCGTTAACTGTTAACAAGTTTTTTCATCTACAATTTAGTTTTTCATTAAGATAAGAATTTTGAATTGCTTTGTTCACATACTTTACTTTTAACCTCCACTTATCGAGCCAAATAAATTTATGATATCTCCATCATGTAATGTCTCCTGCAGAGTAACCAAATTGTTATTAATTACAGGAAAAACATTGTTGTAGAATATGCATTCATCATGCAAATCAGGAATCATTTCTTTTAATGCTGGAAAACTACTTACTAACTGTTTAAGCAAATCGATAAACTTAGTTCCATCTTCCAATGTAACTTCTGCCTGTTTTTTCTTGGTATAGTAAGAAAAAGGCGGATAAAAGTTCACCGTAATACTAATCATTATCTATCACCTTTACTGTGAATGGCACAGAATACATTTTTCCAAGCTCTTTTAAATCCTCTAAAACAGGTATTGTAATTGGAACGCCTGTTTTGAGTCGTTTTTCCTGAATATTATATTCTATCTCTCCCGGCAAAAATATTTCTTGGGTATTCTTCGCCTTCGGCGTATCCTTAATTTCCCTGATCATTTCGTCAACCATTGATTTAAAGTTTTCCACAGGAATAAACTTTTCAATATTGATTACGCCAAAAAAGTGTCCTACACACTGCGGGTCATTAAAATTCTCATATAAGTTATTGATATGAGGGCCATAGGGTCCTCCGGATAATATTCCTGCCAAGATATCAATTAAAAGCGAAATTGCATAACCTTTAGGTCCAGCAAAAGGTAACACAGAGCCTACCAGTGCTTCCTCTGCATCAGTAGTAACTTCTCCTTCTGTATTGATTGCCCAGCCTTCGGGTATTTTTTGCCCATTCTTTGCAGCCAGTATAATTTTGCCTCGAGCTACAACACTTGTTGCCATATCTATAACAATTGGCTTCTCATTGCCCGCCGGAATTGAAAATGAAAAAGGATTTGTACCTAGGAAAGGTTTTACTCCTCCCCATGGTGCCATCGTTGATGGTGCATTTGAAGCGGAGATACCAATCATATTTTCTTTTAAAGCTAACATAGAAAAATATGAAGCTGTGCCATAGTGGTTTGAATTTTTAACGCCTACCATTACAGCACCACTTTCCTTAGCTTTTTCTATTGCCAGTTCCATTACTTTGACACCCAGTACTGCTCCAAGGCTATTTTGACCATCTATTAGCATAGAACCGGGGGCTTCCTTTTGCACTTCAAAACTGAACTTGTTATTTACCAATCCTTCTCTTAATCGCTTCATGTATATAGGCATTCTGCTTACACCATGGGAATCCACCCCTCTTAAATTTGCCATTACAAGGCTGTCGGCTACATAGAATGCTTCTTCTTCCGGTACATTTTCTTGACTAAGTATCTTTACGCAGTACTCTCTTAATGATTGAGAATCCATATGTAATATTCCTTCATTATTCATCAATATACTCACATCCTTTTGCTTCTAAAGCCTTATCAACCCAACTTCTATCCAGTGTACCTGCTTCAATTTGTTCAAATATTTTAGCCTCTTTATCAGCAATAGCTTTTGTTTTTTCAAGTATTTCCGGTGCATCTTTCGGTTTAACTACCACTACACCATCTTCATCTCCTACTATAATATCTCCAGGATTTATTACTACTCCTCCACAGCATACCGGTACATTTATTTCTCCAGGTCCATCTTTGTATGGTCCCTTTGGATTAACCCCTCGTGCATATACAGCAAAATCTAAATTTTTTAAACCTCCAAGATCTCTATATACTCCATCAACTAAAAAACCGGCAATTCCTTTTTTCATTGCATAGCGTACCATGATTTCACCGCCGACTGCATTAATTGTATCTCCTTGTACATCTATTACAATTACATCACCTGGCTGTGCCATATCTAACGCTTTATGAAAGAGTAAATTATCCGCACTTCTTGATTTGACCGTAAAAGCAGTACCTAATAAGTGTCTTCCATTTAAAGACTTAATTTGAGTATCCACACAACTGAATCTACTCATGTTATCAGCAATATTAGGAGTAGCTTGGCCTCGAAATCCCTCAACCAACTCTTTTGGCGGTCTTTCAACTTTCGTGTAAATTCTAAATCCCACATTTGACATAATATTCACCTCATCTGTAATATTAAATTAGTAACAAATTAATAATGCAGCAACATACCAATGTTAAAAACATGCTCACTAATACTTCATCACTAGCTGTTTCCTAGCTTATTTTTGTCTGTTCTTAGCTGCAGTATTTTTACCATTGATTTGTTTTAGCAAATAACGTAAGAAATATTTAAACAATACTAAATAATTCAATAAATTTACATAATTTTCTCAACCAATATCAGTAAAATAAACTATAATGGTACTCACATAAAAGGATTAAATTATTTAGTATTACCATATTTCTATACACTTATTAAATAGCAAAATTTGTGCCAAGTCTAAAACCCTATTATTTCCGCACTCAAAATATTAAAAATAATTAATAATTCCCTTTTTGGTAAAAAATAATTACTTAGCAAGTGGTTAAACTTTAGAAATTTCATTCTAAACACAAATTCCCAATATCGGAATTAAAAGTTCCGACATTGGGAATTTGTATATATCTACTTATATTTATATTCAGCTAATTTTCTATATAACGTAGTTTTTCCAATACCTAACGCTTTTGCCGCTTTTAACTTTCCCTCCGTTGAATCTCCAAATTGTTCTAAAGCGTTTAATATTGCTTCTCGTTCAATCTCTGCCAATGGCACAACATGTTTGCACTTCTTTCCATTATGATGATTGATATCGCTTGCATTTTTCTCTCCCAAAATTTTATTTGGCAATATATCTGTATCTATAACTTCACTGTTACTTACAGAAATTAAATATTGTATTAAATTTTCAAGCTCCCTTACATTACCGGGCCAATGATATGAATTTAATATTCCCATAGCTTCCACACTTATCCTCTTGATAGGTACATTAAATGTTTTTGAATATTTTTTAATAAAATATTCAACTAATAATTCTATATCCCCTTTTCTTTCCCTTAAAGGTGGAATATATATTGGTATAACATTTAATCTGTAGTACAAATCTTCTCTAAATTTTCCCTCACGCACCATTTGCTCCAGGTTTCTATTTGTAGCTGCTATAATTCTTACATCTATATCTTTTTGTACAACTCCGCCAACCTTTTCAAGAGTCCTATCCTGTAATACTCTTAATATCTTCGCTTGAAGATAGAAAGGCATATCACCAATTTCATCTAAAAATATTGTACCTGTATGTGCAAGTTCAAACTTCCCAGGTTTACCTGCTTTACTAGCGCCTGTAAAAGCACCTGACTCATATCCAAACAACTCACTCTCCAACAAACTCTCGGGAATTGCTGCACAATTTACCGAAATAAAAGGATTTGCATGTCTATCGCTAGCACAGTGAATCGCTCTAGCAAATAATTCTTTCCCTGTACCGCTTTCACCTAATAATAAAATATTTGGACTATTCACCGATACTTTTTTAGCTAATTCTTTAACCTCAATAATTTTTTTACTTTGCCCAAGAATATCATCAAATGTAATCTCTTTAGCATGAAAAGCTTTGCTGAAAACACGACTACCAATCTTATCTAACGTTTTAAAACTAATTACTGCTCCTATAATCTCTTCATTATCCTTCATAGCATTAACAAAAACACCGTATGTTTTTTTATTAATCTTAATTTCATCATAAAATGTATATTCTTTATTTGATAAAACACTCTTTATTTCTAAATCTGGTATCACTTCAGTTACCATTTTATTTTCAGCTTTATTTCTAGTTGTTCCAAGAATCTTTAGGGCAGATTTATTAATATGTGTTATTTTATTTTCATTATTTATAATGATGTATCCGTTAGATAAGGTATTTATAATTTGATTTAACATGATATTATGACATTCTATTTTTTGATACATTGCTTGTTCTTTTTTATACATCTCATGTTCTTTTAATTTTGAGGAAATCAATTCACACATATTTTGAATAAATGATAGAAGGAAATCTCGCTTGGATATTAACTTCTCTCTCTGAGTATCATTGAAGCACATAAGTCCCATAACACCTATAACTTTATTGTCAAAAAATATTGGACAATGCATAAAAGCCTTTTCTTTGCACTGATGTCTTTGAGGACACTTACTACAATGGGCATCTTTTTCAGTATGGTCTGTTAAATAATACTGCCCTGTTTCAAATATTTTTTTTATAACTCCTGAAGAAATCACCTGCGATACCTGCTTTTGTGCAGTTCCGGCAATTCGCACAAGGTTATGGTCAACTACAGAAGTTTCTATTTCTAGAGAATGCGCTATTGCTTCGGCAACTTCCTGGATGAAACCCTTTATCTCGAGTAAATTGGACATACACATAACCCCCTACCATAAAGAATATACAGAACTGGTTCTTATATAAAGTTGAAAATATTAGTTGAAAATATTATATATTTAAATGCAGAAAACAAATAGAAATAGATGCTAGATGCCTTGATATAGTAAGTTGTTTTTGAATAAAACTAAAAAAAAATGTGGATATACAATAACTTGTTATAAATATTCAAAAATCTTAAAAAAGCTTTCTTTAAAGAAAGCTTTTAAAGCTAAGCTATCCTTTTCAGCCATTCAATTTATCTTTTTATAATAATTATAATAGATCCAACGCAGTATGATCTATTATCAATAGCCATCATATTCAGTATTGCTGAAACTGATAGTCAAGATCGAATCGGCGACCTGATTACTATTATTAAACTATATTATAACATATTTCTAATAATAATAATAATAATACGTGTCAATAAATAAAAAATCAAGCTTTAAATTGAAGGGCAGCTATGAAGAATATGTATTATTTCATATTGTATTTCTCAATTTTACAAGTTTGATCCTACTTATGATATTTTAAGAAAATATTTTTAATAAATAGGACAATGAATAACCGCCTATCATACCTAATAGCGTACTTGTAAGCGTTCCAATCAAATAATACTCTGCAAAACTTTTGTCGCTAGTAATCTTATCAAAACGTGCAACAGACTTAGCAGTCATTGTGAAACCAATTGCCGTAATTGCATTATTTAACACCAGAGTTATGATTAGCATTCTTTCCAATATCCCTATAAATTTACCGGCTTTTTTTATTCCATCTTTTTCAGTACCTTCTTGAGAAGATTGGGAAAAATCGTATATGAGATCAAGAAATTTTCGAATAAAAATTCCTCCACCTAAACAAACAGATATATAGACAATACCACATATCAATATATTATTTGTGAAATTTACATTCAACTGTCTTGAATTTAAAGATTGACTAATCTCATTAAAGGTTGTAATCGTTTGTGGCGTTAGGAAAAAATCAGACCATAAAAAAGTAAAGTTATTTGGAGTAAAATTAAAATAATTCCATATAAATAAAATTGATAATATATGTATCAGCTGATCACCTAAAAAATATAGTAAATTTGAAAGTTTACTTTTGGGCTCTCCAATGAGACATTTTATATAATCTAACACTATATGCACTGTCGTTACCACTATACTGAAAAAGAAAGCTGTTAATAAATTGTATCGCAGTACAAGTAATATAAATAGTGTTATAAATATCCCTAACCCATGCTTGAAAAAACCTAATTTCTGCTTGTCGCTTTTTTCTTTGACAATAGCATCTGTTTGAAGAATAAAATCAGCTACAAGGTGAGCAAAGATGGTTATTAATAACGCTGTCACGCTCTTTCCTCCTTTATAAGAATAGCATTGCTTAAATCACTTCAAGGTTTGCAGTTTATATACTTCAAAAATTAATTTTGCAGGTTTTAACCTGCAAAATTAATTTTTGATACTCTAACCTTTAAAATATACAGTATTTACAAAATATACACACAAGTATTCTTACTGCATTAGTTTAACCATATTTTTTTCAGCTTCTCTAATAACATTCCAATTAGCAGAAATACATCTTTGATGCAAAGCAGAATACGAAATACCTAAATGGTCTGCCGCCATTTCATACGTTCCATATAATTCATAGAGCATAACAGCTTCCCATTGTGTATCTTTCCAATTGTTCACAATCGCATCAATAAGCATATAAATAGTATTGACTGATAGATCAAAAGATTGATTCTTTGTTATGATATATGTAGAAGGTTGTTCTCTACGATATGCATTCTTATTTTTAGTTCGTAACTTATCTAATACATCCATAGAGTCCCTTGCTAAATGAAAGGCTATACCATTCATACTCCATGAACTTGTAATACTTTTATATTCAAAATTTTCAATAGGCCCAATCCCTATACCAATACGTAATTTAAAAGGTCTACAATAATATCTTACATGTCTTATAATTTTAGGTAAGTACAGCAGATTATTACATATTGCTTGTATCTCATCTCCTCGAAATAATTCAAATTCTGTTAACAATGCACTGTTAAAATTTTTGTTCAGAAGCTTTAAATTAGGATTTAACTTTTCTGTTATATTGGTATGTTTTCTTGACCCAATGATATCAGCTGTAATTACAGCATATTTGTCCATAAAAATAGCTCCCTCAATAAAATATTATCCTAAAATTAGTATAAAAATAAGGTTATTTTTCCTCACATACTAGAATTATACAAATTCTTTCTGTATTTTTCAATAAAAACTCCATCCAAGTTTGTGTCAAGTAGAAGTTTGCAATTTTTTTATTGCCTCATCCTGTATAGGACTGCAAATGTAATATTATTATATTTTTTCTATATTCTTGCAAAA
>JASGMB010000069.1 GCA_030156665.1 Clostridiales bacterium | reverse complement strand
ACTAGAACAAATAGAGGAAAAATTAAAAAGAAAATTAATATATACATGGTCAGTTGAAAAACAGTGTTACTTTTTTTGTTCATGGTATGCTCATCCTCTATATCTGGAAAACATTTTAAAAGTTTTTTGATATAACCAAATTAAAACTACAGAAACAAACGTCAAAATCATATTGATTACCATGGTATACGGCCTATGGGATAAATCGGAATTAATATATTCGATATATGCCTTCACCGGTAAAGTTTTTGGGCTGGTTGGTCCTAACAGATAGGGAATTTCAAAAGCCCCAAAGGAAAACGCAAATATAATAATAAAAGATGAGGCAATAGACGGCATAATAAGCGGCAGTAAAACGTACCAAAAAACTTGTCTTTTATTTGCCCCTAAATTCAAAGCCACTTCCGATAGTTTGTTATTGATGTTACTAAGTACTGTATAAACCACCATAGCAACGAAAGGAATTTCTTTCCATAAGTATGATAATATTATTCCCATTCCGTTTTTATCAAATAAAAGCGCAGGAAATTGAGATTGTTCGCTAATAAAACCCAAAAAATACAATATACGTGGAAGTATTCCGCTCTGAGATAAAATGTTGTACACCAGTAGTGCTGCTACTGCATGAGGTACGATGATTGGCAGTTTGTATACAATCTCTTCTATGCTTTTCTTATGTTTACTCTGCAAAATAGAATAGGCTAATAAAACACCTGCCACAATTGCACATACCGAAGAAACAAAAGACGTATACAGACTAAATTTTAACGAAGATAAAAATCCCTTGTCTAACAATATTTCTTTGTAATACTTGAAAGTAACTTCTTTTAAACCTATAACAGGGAAATAGCCGACACTTTGAGCAAATCCCATTACTAATCCCGATGCAAAGATACCTATAATGACGGTCATTGCTGGTAACAGCAAGATATATGGTTTTATTTTTCTGTCCAATCTTTTACTCACCCTCAGGAATATTTTCTAACCAAATTTCTTCAATTATTGGAATTAAATTTGCCGGCATCTCAGGCACTCTCTTCTCTAAAAGCTGTACTTGCGGAATAGTAGCTCCTCCGATATCAATGCTTTCAAACATTTCTTTTTCTTTTTGAGTCAACTTCGCATTATCTAATACTGGAAGGTCTCCCCAGTTTTTAGGGTCATATTTAGAAGCTTGTGCTTCAACACTAAGAATGAAATCAATTACAGCCAAAGCACCTGCTTTATTGGGCGCATTAAAAGGTACTGCTAAAAAGTGAGTATTTCCTATAGTGCCATTCTCAAACACAAAAGTTTTGGTTGTCTTAGGGAATGCCCCTATTTGCACTTTACCTTCTGCTGAATTCGGATTATAGCTCATACTCATCAAGACTTCATTATCGGCATACATATTATCTAATTGAGCGATGGTAGCAGGATAAGATTTTCCTTCTTTCCACAAATAAGGTTTTAGTTCTTTTAAATAATCTATTGCAGGTTGAATTTCCTTTTTAATAGTTTCTTTATCTGCTTCCATCTTCATAAATTGTTCATAACCTACAATATCATATATTATATTTCTCACGAAAGCACTGCCGGTAAAATCCGGAGGTGCAGGATAAGTAAATTGACCGGGATTATTTTTTACCATTGCGAATAATTGTTTATGGTCAGCAGGCACTTTATCCAATTTAGCTTCATCATATATCATTACAAGCTGCGCTTTCCCATAAGGTGCCTCATAGCCTTCCACCGGGAAACCAAAGTCGTAGTTAACTTCTACTGAATCGGTATCAACATACTTTTTTAAATTCGGTAATTTATCGGTAAACGGTCCAAATAACAATCCGTTTTTTTTGGCTGTATAAAAATTTTCTCCATTTATCCATACAATGTCCATATTTCCTTTTACTGTATTGAGTTGTTTTTCCCCTAGCAAATTATTTAATATATCTTCAATATTCATAGGTACTCTGTTTAAAGTAATATTATACTCTTCCTTTAATCTTGATGCCAAATAAGTATCTATCCAACGATTGATCCTCTGGTCACCTCCCCAACCATAGAAATGAACCGTTGTCCCCTTAGCCTCTTTTAAAATTGCATTCCAGTCTTTTTCTAAAACATCTGTACCTGTTGAAATATTACTTTGCCCACAGGCCACCAAATTTAAAATGAGACTCAAAACTATCAACACCACCATTAAAACTTTCTTCATTCGTATTATCCTTTCTTTACATTATATCGATCACCAATATCTAAATTTAAATTAAATTAATTGTAGTAATCAATGAAATTAACCAACTTTAAATTATAATATTTAGTTTTAAAGTTGGTTAATTATAATATATACTTTAATAAAACTTTGCATCCAATCCATGCTCCTACAAGCATAAAAACAGCGGTAACCCATCCATGTAATGAAAAAGAAGGAATGGCACTAAAATATGCTCCAATATTGCAGCCAAAACTTAATCTGGTGCCATAACCCATTAAAATTCCACCTAAAAATCCGAAAAATAGTTGTTTTTTATTTTTGATTTTTTTCCATTTAAATTCGGAAGCCCATAAAACAGCAATCAATGAACCTAAGATGACTGCCAGATTTAAAACAGTATAGTAATTGCGGATAAAAGTCTCTCCGGGCAACAACCAAGTATTCTGTCTAAAATAATACCAGTCGGAAGGCTGTAAACCAAAAATATTTAAGATATGTGCACCAAAGTACAAAAATCCAGTAGTAATTGTCCATGATTGACCTGTTGTAGTAAGTAATATTACATTGAATATTCCAAGTAAAATGCCCCCTACCCAATACGGCCAAGGTTTTTTGATTATTCTATTATATAAACTCAATCGATCACCTCTTAAGATATCTTAAATATTATTTAACTTTTTCAATATAAATTTCCCATTCTCCTTCATTTAGCTCGGTATAATCCACGTTGTACTGTTGCTTTTTAGCCCATTCTATAATATTCGTTACTGCACAGCTATGATCTGTCTCTAAAATTAAAATATCTCCTATATTCATCTTCTCTAACTGTTTAAGGGCTTTCAACAAAGGAATGGGGCAGGTTTCATACATACAGTCTATGCGCACTTCTGCCATTTAACTTCCTCCTAGTTACATCATCATGAGATTATTCTTTCTGTCATACCAATCAACGAAAAAATATAGTAGTATTAATATTACAATTTGACCAATCATAGCAATAGGTAAACCTATATATTGAGGTATATAGACGGTAGGCGATTTAGAGATAAATAGTTTATCCCAGAATTCATATTGCCTAGCTCCTAGCAAAGTGCCAACAATAAATCCAACTAAAACCACTATTTGCAAAATAAATCCTTCCCCAATTCTCATCAGTGTGCCTGATGCACATCCACCGGATATAACCATCCCTATACCAAATATGATTGCTCCAATTGCAGTATGAATTCCTACCGGATGAATTTGACCCGGAATGTTATAAATGTCAAAAATTTCACTATCTCCTACAAAAATATATTGAACAAGTGCAAAACCTATCGTCATTATGATAAAAGCAATGATTATAGCCTTTAAAACGGATGTGTTTCCTACCAAGATTGGGTCTCTAAAACTAGCAGTAAAACAAAACCTTGACCTCTGAATGGTAAAGCCGATCAACAGTCCTATAATCCAAAAGGTGCTGTACTTTAAATTAATTTTTAAAAACACTCCGTATATTACAATTGCTACAACAGTAAAGATTGCTGCATAGGGTATTTGACTGCTTTTAGCCTTGTTTTCTTTTTGTCGTCTTTTTTTTAACTCTTCTATTTTGCTAGAAGACATCTACTACACGCTCCTTGGATTACCTCAGGAATGTTAAATAATCGTCAAACCATACCCTTATATATATTATACATGAATATGTGCTATTTTTATATAAAGTATAGTTATATTAAATAACTATATCTTATGTTAAAATTTAAACAAAATACTACAATTTAACATCCCATGTGTATTTTATATAAATAATAACATATATACAACGCTAAAGTCTAATATATAATTTAGTTTGCCGTTCACAGTTTACAGACTTTAAGTTTTAAAAATAACATACCTATAAACCCCTTTCACCTTCTTTACAAATTTGATAAAATTAAAACAATATTCTACTAAAAAGGGTGTGATGTGGATGACGGACTTACATTGCTGTATCTACTAGGCAGACAAGATATCGATTTATTGGGTGTAACCACTACTTTTGGTAACAGCACCATTGATATTGTTCATGAAAATACCGTAAAAATGTTCAATGATTTAAACATTCATGCTATTCCGTTATACAAGGGCGCCGGTTCTAAGCATAATAGACAAAGTGATGCATCCCGATTTTTAGTAAAAATGGCGCAAAAATATCCAGGTGAAATATCCTTATTGGCTACTGGTTCACTCACCAATCTATATGGTGCCTATGAATCGGATAAAGATTTCTTTCATAACTTAAAGGAAGTTGTATTAATGGGGGGGATCACCCAGCCTTTAGTGATTAACAATAAAAATTTGAATGAATTGAATTTCTCCTGTGATCCGGAAGCGTCGTATCATGTTTTAAGTGCTAATACCAAAGTCACTGTCTTAACAGGCCATATATGCCTTCAAGCCTTTTTCGGTGAATATGAATTCAAACGGTTAATGCACAATCGTTCATTAAAAATTTTTAGGTATATCAAAGATAAGTCACTGGATTGGTATCATTTTATTATGAATGAATTTGGTATTAATGGATTTTATAATTGGGACATTGTAGCAGCCGTTTATATTACAAATCCTGAACTATTTGACGACAATCCCCAAAAATTAACATCTACGTCTGAAGATTTAAAAACCGGCATGCTTAAAATAGATAATTTCACATCCCAGGGGTATGAGGTAAATATCCCAACTGCCATTAAAGATCTCAACAAATTTAATGAAATTATCTTTAACACATGGGAAAATGTAAAAATAATATAAGTTATATTAATAAAACCTCCCAGATTGGGAGGTTTTATTATTTTTCTATCGGCTCTCCGGATTTTTCATATTCTAACCAAGAACCATCATAATTTTTCACGTTATCATATCCTAATAGTTCTTGCAATACAAACATTGTGTGAGCTGCTCTCACCGCACTCTTACAGTGGGGCATGATTGCTTCTTTATCAGCAGTGATCCCTTTTGATTCATATAATGCTTTTAATTCAGCCGCACTTTTAAATGTTCCGTCTTCTTTTAACGCTTGTGTCCACTCAATCCATACAGCTCCCGGAATATGTCCATCATTCCATTCTTTTTCAGAACGTGTATCTAAAACGACTAAGTTTTTATTATCTTTAGCTTTTTTAATCATTTCAAGGTCAGAAATCAAATCTGTATTTGCTTCTTGTGCAGTATAAGTAGTTGCTTGTGGCTGAGCTGCTGATGCTACTGTATCGAATCCTGCAGCTTTCCATGCATCTAATCCACCATTTAACAGTCTTACATCTTTATGGCCGTAAACTTTCATAACCCACCACAAACGTGCTGCCCAAAGCTCTTTGTCTGCATCATAGATTACTACGGTGCTGTCATTGGAAATACCTGCTTCACCTAAAACTTTTTCAATTTGTTCTTTACTTGCAATCATACCTTTTACGCCATTTACTTCTGCAGCTATATCACCTCTTGCAATTTTTACTGCATTCGGTATATAACCGCCGGGTAATTTTGCATCTCTAAAGTCAACAATTACAACATCTTTCATATCTTTTAATTGTTGTGCAGATACTAAACTTTCCGGATGCACATATTTTTCATTCTGTTCTTTGTTCTTTTGTGGCTCTTGTTTTTCAGCAGCATTTTTTTCTGTGTCAACCGGTTGATTGCTATTAGATTGTGCACATCCAACAGCACTTACCAGTAATACCATTGCTAAAAAAATTGGTAATAATTTTTTCATACTCTTTAACATTTACACTCTCCTCCTTATGATTTACTACAAACCCACCAAACATTGTTAAATATTTGACTATTAATAGTATATCACAACACCTGGTATTTATTGTATAACGTTTTGTTATATAGTATAAATTTTGATTATAATTTCACAATTACAACAAATATTTTGATATACTTGTAAAGTTCATTATTATTTACTTTATTTTTTATAAATAAACAATATATAATAAATAATATTAATGGGGAATTTACAATTAACGGTTCACATATTTAAACTATCTTTTACTATGAACTGCTACAGATATTTCATCGCATATGCCGCATAGCAAATCAAATTAATCTAGTGATTAAAAATTATGGGGGAATATTTTATGAAGACTTTTTTAAGAAATATTTTTATTGTAGCAATTATTTCATTTGTATTTCACTATGCATGGGAATACATACAATGTGGTATTTTCTATACCATGGACGGTAATACTCCAGATTTTTCATTAATGGCCAGTGCTACTTTTGGCGATGTCATGATGTCAATCGTACTATATGTTTTATTAGCACTAGTGAATTATGATATCAATTGGCTAACTAAAAAATGGGAAATTAAAGAATACATTATTATAGCACTATATGCCCTTTTCTTAAGCTTTTATTTTGAAGTGAGTGCTTTGTATACCAATCGATGGGGATATAACGATACAATGCCTTTATTCCCCAATACCAACATTGGCCTAGTTCCTGTAATACAACTTTTAGTCCTATTTCCTTTAAGTTTTTTCATTAGCAAAATGATTATGAAACGTTTGGATGGCAGACGAATATTCTAAATGTATTTCATTGAAAGAAACACAATATATCGATAACCAATATCTAAATTTAAAATAAATTAATGTAATTATCGATGAAATGAACCAACTTTAAATCATAATATTTAGTTTTAAAGTTGGTTCATTATAGGTAATTATAGACTTCGTTCTCCATAAAACCCGATACATAAAAAGCATTTCAAAAGAAAAACTATAACTAAGAGAATACTTCCGTATTCTTTTCACTACAAATGAATAGGAGTTTGGATTTATGGCTAAACATTACTTGAATCTTAATTTAAACCAGTTTAATACTGTAGAAGAAAAACAACTTAAAGATATTGTTGCCGATGTAAAAGAAGGTGAATCTATCGTAGTGACAATAGATAACAATGATGAATCCCAAACTGATGCACTTTATGATGCACTTGTGCTAAATGGTTTCGAGGTTTCAACAAAATCCAACAAATATAACAACAGCTTAAATATTATAGGTGTAAAGAAAAAAAGAGAACAGTAGGAGAATGCTACTGTTCTCTTAAATTGATAAGCTTCACATCTTTGTTATCCCTATATTGATGTAACATAAGATAATGCTTGTCAGGGGATATTGAGATGGCAGTAGGATATTGAATAAAACGTGCAATTTCCTGTATATTAAAATCTTTATCTATTTTCTTTATAATATATGCTATTTTCCCGTATCTACTCCGTGAAAACTCATTTTCCACAAATAACAAGCTACCGTCACTTAACCACCAATAATACGTTAACACTGCATCGTTAAGAACCATCTCTTTGTCAGAATCTAAATCTTTCATCATAAATTGTGTGGAAGTATTTTCATACTGCATGAGATTATTCAACCGTTTTGAATATAAGATTCTTTTGCCATCCAGTGAAACACTGTTTATTTTTTGTACTAATGAGTATATATCATCGGTTTTATTAAAATCCATGTCATTTTCTTCTATAGGCAATATATTACCTGCTTCTACTAACTCTTCTATATATACATCATTTACTTCTTTCGAATCTACTTCTCCTGTAGCAAGAATTTTAGTGTACTGACCACTTTTCAGATTAAGTTCCCATACCTCATTTGCAGTCGTTCATACAATACTATTTTCATATTTGGCAAGAATAACACCTTCCGGATGAGGATAATATTTGATCTCTCCTGTATTTACATCATATATACCTATCTCTTTCGCCAATAAATCAAATTTAATGTCAATGATATTATTTAAATAATCTTTTAATTCGCTGTCATCAATTTTCACCCTATAGAAAGCTACTTTATTTCCATCAGCAGACCAAGTAGGATAAAAAGAATAATATCCATAATCGTCAATTACTTTTACAAGTTTACCACTTCGGCAATCAAAAATGGCAAACCTTGTCTTTTCCTCAATCCCTATATCATCTTCCGGCTTATGTAAGGTCGAAATCATATACCGACTATCCGGTGACCACTTTACAGCACGCGTATACTTTGCGTCCGCCCAACGAAAATATTGTTCCAATGTAGTAGAACTTTCAGTTAAAAAATCATAAATTTTCACTGTATTTTTTTCTTCATCCGGCAGCAGCACCATCCTATTATCTTTAGATACCCAAAAATTCACATAGGGAATGTAAATATTTTTAAGTTCTCCTTGCATATTTACATATCTTCTATTTTTACTCCAGATAATTTTATTGGCAGAAATATATCCCCGTTCTTCTGTAAAAGCACTTTCATTAAATAAGCTCTCGGAAAGATTGTAGCTATCATATTTTAATGCTTTTACAGATCTATTTTCATTTACAAATACTTTTGCCGCCTCACGTATATTAGATTCTTCCGTACTATATACCAATAATATACCCTTATCATTGGTCCATAAGGCCTCTTCGATTGCTTCTGGCCCCTCAACTTTTATATAGTTATCAATTTTAATTAACCCTATATCCCCATTCCACTGTGTCTCAGGCAATCCGTATTTGCTGCAAACTTTATCAATCAGCACAAGTGCTTCACTATTCCTTAAATTATCTTTAGGACGAAAAGTCGCGTCTCCGTAACCGGATATTAAACCTTGATTGTATGCCAGACCTATCAGTATAACTTTATCTTCACTAATGTCATAACTGTCACTAAATTGACTGTGTGCGGCTAAAGTATCCATGGTTGAAGGTTTAAGATTAACTTTTTCTTTTAATAATTCCATAACACTTGCTACGGCATTTTCCCGATTGATGTTTCCACCCGAAGCATTGCTTTCAGAAATTTGTTTTCCAAAAATAATCCGGAGTATTCTCTGCCAATTGGAAAATGAAATAGGTTCATTAAAATTTTTAGCTTCCAGCACTTCGGTAGTGATTTTATGAATATCCTCGGCACGTATATCCGAATCTTCAGTTAATGCCTTTTTCACCGGGATTAATCTCTGGCTAAAATTATTTGCATAAGGTGCAGCCCAATGTTTGCTGCTCGGTTGTTCATAGGGTAAGGCAAAAAATACATTATTCGTTACAAATAAAAATATGATGATCAGAGATAAGATTATCCGTTTTTTCAACTTTATCACCCCCATTAATAGTTCGGAATAAATTACCCTGAAGGTTGGGAATAAGTATTTACTAGAGACATTTCTTGGTGAAGCAAAGGTGTGCCCCTGTACCTTAGGAAAAGTTTTTGATTTTCAAAACTTCAACAACTGAAATAATATATTAACTATTATAATAGACTTTTAAAAGACCATTTTGGTTCCAAAAATTTTTCATTTAAATTATCTAATTCCTTCCGTTAAAAAATATTTTATATCCCATATATCCCGAAGATGCGTTCCTGTGCCTTTGAAAAATTTTTGGTTTAAAAACTTCTAGTTGGTAAAGCACTACCCTTTCGGCTTAGGTCGATGCCTATGCTCACATATCTATATAAATACCCATCATTTCTTTCTATATAACAATTTTATGTACTATTTTTTAAAATTTAGTGAATTGGTACTGAAATTTGAGGTTTTTTATATCAAAATCTCCGACAACAAATATTTTTTCATATCCGTATATTTTTTGTATAGCTGTAAAAGCTTTTTAAAACAATGAAATCTTCTTGTGAAACAATTGGCAATATAGTAAAATATTATCGTTTAGTATTAAAAACACTAAAGAATAGAGGGAAATTTGCCATGATACAGGTAAAAAACTTAAAAAAGAAATTTAAAAAAACTGAAGCGGTCAAAGACATTTCTTTTAGTGTCAATAAAGGAGAAATTTTTGGGCTGTTGGGAGAAAACGGTGCAGGAAAAACAACAACACTAAGGATGTTAGCCACCATGTTAAAGCCTACTGAAGGAACAGCAATTCTAGGAGACAGCGACATCTTAAAAGATCCTAGCGGGGTCCGGAAAAAAATCGGTATTTTATTTGGCGGTGAAACAGGACTTTATGACCGGTTAACTGCACGGGAAAACATCACTTATTTTGCTCAATTAAACGATATAGACCCTAAAATGTTGAAAACAAGAATTGTAGAATTAACAAAATACCTATCTATGGAAGAGTTTATTGACAGAAAAGTTGCCAAACTTTCAAAAGGAATGAAACAAAAAGTGGCAATCGCCCGTTCCATTGTACACAATCCTTCCATTATGCTGTTTGATGAAGCTACATCAGGATTAGACATATCTGCAGCCCGCACTATCCATGATTTTATCCATCAGTGTAAAGCAGAAGGAAAAGCGGTTATTTTTTCAAGCCATAGCATGGCCGAAGTGGAAAAGATTTGTGACCGTATCGGCATCATCCGCAGAGGGCAGCTTGTTGCTATTGGAACTGTCGAGGAATTTAAAAAAAGACATGGCATGAACAATCTGGAAGATACATTTATAAAAATGGTAGGTGACCAGTCATGAATTGGAAATATGTTTGGATTGTATTAAAAAAAGAATTAAAAGACTTGTTTCGAGATAAAAAAACAATCATTTCAAGTATACTACTGCCAGCGCTGCTTTTTCCCGTATTAATGTTTTTACTCGTTAAGGGTGGACAAGCAACGGCAAAAAAAGCTGTAGAAAATATTAAAATTGTAGTACAGTCGGAAGCAAATATAAATGACATTAAAGATTTCTTGCAAAAAGAAATTTTGAATACCAGTAAAGAAAAAATCCAAATTGTAAATATTAAAAATGCTGAAGAAGCATTAAAAGATGATGATATCCGCGCTATCCTATATTTCGAAAAGGATTTTTTAACCGACATTCACGCTGAAAAAACAGGAAAGGTAACAATTATTTATAATACTACCAGCTCCAAATCTGAAATTGTAGCAAATAAAATCTCACAATTGTTAAAAGAATACAAAGAAAGATTAATTTATCAGCGAATAACTTCACGAGGTATTGATGTAAGCATATTAGAGGGAATCCACATTACAAAAAAAGGTATTGAAAACCAAATAGATCAGACGGCATGGCTAAAAAAAATGCTATCATTTATTATTCCTCTTTTCCTGGTTCTATATCCTATCGCCGGTGGAATTCCTGCAGCAACAGACCTGGTGGCAGGAGAAAAAGAACGTGGAACGTTGGAACCTCTTTTAACAACACAGCCCAACCGCTTGTTTATTATCACCGGAAAACTTATTACTGTTACTATTTTCTCAATGATCAGCGTAGTAGCGTATTTTTCCGGAATGCTTTTCCTGGGCTTTATACTACCTAAAGAAATACTACAAACTCTTGTATATAGTAAAACATTCATTGCTCCCTTATCCATCCTTTTAATGATCATTATAGGGGTTTTATTAGCCGTAATGGCTGCAGCATTGTTATTAACCATCAGCACTTTTGCGCGTTCCTTTAAGGAAGCACAATCTTATATGACACCGTTAATATTTGCATCGATGATACCAACATATATGGTAATGATGTGGGATGTATCCGATTTTAAAGTTATTCATTTTCTTATTCCCATCTTGAATGCTGTAGCATTGATCAAAGAATTAATTATTAATGCCGAGATTATTTGGACCCATGTGGTATTAACGATAGGAAGTACGTTGCTGTTTGTAATTCTCGCACTCATATATTGTGTGAAAATGTTTAATAAAGAAGAAGTGCTATTTAGAAGTTAAATAGAGAACAAATCAAGCTGTTGACAATTCTTTGCATAAACTATTTTATTCATAAAAACAAAGGCCCATGGGTGATTATAGTGTTCCAATCATCCCTTGGGCTTGATGTATTGAAAAATATAATTTACACTTTATTTTCTATATCCTGGATGTCTGCCAGAAATATTCATTTTTTTTCGAATTTCCATTAATTTTTCTACTCTATCAGGACTTAATTCTCTTTCACTACCCAGTTGTTTTGCAACCAAACTAACTTTTGCAAAGAATTCAAGCGTTTCCATTTTAAAATAAGCATTTATTAAATCGTGCCCTACGGTGATCGCACCATGGTTTTCAAGAAGAATCGCATCATGGTCAGGAAGATATTTGCGAACTACCTCCGGTACTTCATCTGTTGATGGTGTACTGTATTCTGCAATGGGCACACTCCCTAAAAATATGATTGCTTCTGGCATAGTATATTTATCCAGAGGAATCCCAGCGATAGCAAAACCTGTAGCTGTCGGTGGGTGGGCATGCACAACCGCCCCTACATCCGGACGCTCTTTATAAATGCTAAGATGCATTTTTAATTCCGAAGAAGGCTTCCATGTTCCTTCTAAAACTTTTCCTTCTCCATCCACTTTAATAAGCATATCCGGTGTCATATATCCCTTGCTTACGCCGGTAGGCGTTGCCCAAAACTCATTATCTTTTACTTTCACAGTAATATTTCCATCATTTGCTGCAACAAACCCTTTTTGATACATTCTGCGACCAATCTCACATATTTCTTGTTTTATTTCAAAATCAGACATGTAATAAATTCTCCTTTTTACTCCTATTGTTTAATGTTTTATGATAACCGTTACCTTTTTATATCACTGTGCTGCATATATTTTAAATTTTATATATAGAAGTAAGATTCAAGTATAAATCTACCATATATATTACCCTATGCTAGATCGCTTATCGGAATAAAAATACTATTATTCCTCTACATCATTATACATATTGTGTCAACTTATGAAAATATATAATTTAAATTATTTAAGAAATTAAGATATTCCATTAATCTGTTATACTGATTCACACTGATGGATTAGTTCGATGTGTATTTTAATTTACTTTTTAGGTACCGACTCCCAATCTTTTAGGAACCGTTCTATACCGGCGTCGGTAAGAGGGTGTTTGGACATTTGTTCAATTACCTTATATGGAACAGTCGCAATGTGGGCTCCCAAACGTGCTGCTTCTATGACATGTATAGGATTTCTAACACTTGCCGCAATAATTTCGGTTTGAATATCATGGACTGTAAAGATATCAACAATTTCTTCAATTAACTTCAATCCTTCACTTCCAACATCATCCAGTCTTCCTAAAAACGGACTTACATAGGTTGCACCTGCCCTTGCAGCCAACAACGCCTGGGCTGCCGAAAAGATTAACGTAACATTTGTTTTTATGCCTTCAGAAGAAAGAATCTTTACTGCCTTCAATCCTTCCAATGTCATCGGAATTTTGATGACAATATTGCGGTGTATTTTTACCAGTTCTCTTGCTTCTTTTACCATTCCTTCGGCTTCCAGGCTAATCACTTCTGCACTAATGGGACCGTCTACAATGGTGGTAATCTCTTTTACAGTTTCGATAAAGTCTCTTCCCTCTTTTGCAATAAGAGAAGGATTGGTAGTAACGCCGCAAATGACACCCAAATCATTTGCTTTTCGAATATCCGCCACATTTGCCGTATCAATGAATAACTTCATAAAATAAACACTCCTTTTTAATAATAAAAATTAACAAAATATTATGTATATTTTATAGCATACGAATCATCATATAGCAGCTACACTTTTAAATTTTTAGTTTACATCTATCAATGATGCACCATAACAATATGCTGCCGATGTATCCTTCGACGAATTTATCTCACTTCGTTCGAATATGATTTAGGTAGATTTTCTTGAAGTCAGAAAGTATATCTTGCAGATATACTTTCTTAGACTATAAAATAAGACACATTAGTGCTTTAGGAAATGAATAAAAGTAAAAAATATTACAACAAGTAGGATTTATACTATTTGCATATACTATTGTATATATGTATTATATCACATTATTAATAAGAAGTGAAAAGCATTTGTGGAATAAGGATACATTGAATTTGTTTAAAGAATATTATTCCAATTACAGAGCTACAAGGCTAAGAGCTTGTAAACTTGCGTCTAAGGTCAGAGGACACAACTCAATACAAAAATGAAGCTTTGACTCGGGTTAAAACCCTGCCCAATCAAAGCCCCATCTATTCAACTATTTTTTATAATGGCTTGTAAATTTATTGCTAATCCCTCTTTTAAATTTTTTACATAACAGTCATATGTAAATGCATTTCCGTCATACTAATATTTAATTCACGTGGTGCAATAACCAGCGGGCTAACTGCCACTAGGTTGGAATGTTCAAAAAGTGCTATGATTTGATCAGGGTAAAATTGTACAGATCCTCCTTCTCCACCTAGTGCCGGTCCACAATCTTTAGGATCAAAATAAGTGCCAAACGGTGCAAAGGCTTCCTGCGATAACTTTTCTATTTTTATATGACGTATGCTCCGCCGCCTCCAATCTTAATTTTGATTGAATTATACTGCTACGTAGTCTGTAAATGCTTTGATAAAAAGCATTCCTACCGTAGCACCGGGATCCTGTTTACCAAGAGACTTCTCTTGATAATAGGCCGCCCTGCCATGCTTGGATATCATGTTCTTGGTTTCCTCCACACCCTGTACAGCTGCCTGATAGGCAAGCGTCAAACCTTCTTTTAAAGATTTTTGCTCCTCGGCAGCAGATTTTAATGCTTGAACGGCAGGATAGAGAGAATCAATGATTGTCTTATCACCCGGTTTTGCTTTTCCCCTTGCCATAATTCCTTCAACGAATTCGTTTAACATTTGGGCCATATCACTTAGATAAACTTCCTGCTTGCCCTGTATGGCCTTGCCGCCTTTCATTAGCCCTGTCGCCATCAGTGTTCCCATGGTAGAAGGTACACTTTGTGCAAAAATCATACCGGCCTTTGCAAATAATTTGCCAACATCCTGCTCCTCAAAGTCTTTTAATCCCTCAGATGCTTTTATGAAACCAGTGCTCATTGTCAAGCCTAGATCACCATCTCCCATAATGCCGTCAAGTTCAATTAGCCATTCTTTTTTTTCACTCATAAGGTCAGCCAGTGCATTGAATATTTGCTTAATTTCTTTTGCTCTCAAAGTGTTCATTGTATTACCTCACTTCTAATTGTTCTTGTACAAAGAATGGTGTGTTGGCAGGCTTAGCAAGTAAGCGCTTCAGTTCATCATCCAAACGCAATAGAGTAATTGATGCACCGGCCATTTCCATTGAAGTAGCAAATTCACCAATGTAAGGGTGGAAGATTTTTATATTTTTTTCTTTCAAAATTTGATTAACACGTCGATATAACACATATAATTCTTCTCTTGGTGTTGCTCCTAAACCATTAATTAAAACGGATACCTCATCACCTTTCTCAAAAGGAAGATCTTCAAGTATTGGTTGAAGCATTTCATCCACTACCGAATCGGCGGGCTTTAATTCGCTTTTACGAATTCCCGGTTCGCCGTGAATACCCATTCCGATTTCCATTTCTCCTTCTTTAATTACAAAGCTTGGTTTCCCCACTTCCGGAATGGTGCATGGTGAAAGGGCAACTCCCATCGTTCTGACATTTGCACATACTTTTTCTGCTACCCGTTTTACCTCATCAAGGGACGCCATTTCGTCTGCATAAGCCCCGGCAATTTTATAAACATAAAATATTCCTGCAACTCCCCGCCTTTTATCCTCTTTTCCTTTTGGAGCGGAAGCCACATCTTCTCCTGCTACCACCTGCTCTACCCGAATTCCCTCAAGATCAGCCATCTCAGCAGCCATATCGAAGTTCATAACATCTCCACCATAATTTCCATAAATATATAGTACCCCTGCACCGCTGTCAATTGCTTTAGTAACTTCCAACATCTGATTGGCACTGGGTGATTGAAAAACTCCTCCTACCGAGCAACCATCCAGCATACCCTCACCTACATAACCTAAAAACAGCGGCAAGTGCCCAGAACCTCCGCCTGTCGCTAATCCAACTTTACCTTTCTTGGTTTTTGCACTTACAACACATCTCAAATCATCATTGACATATTTAAGCTTTTCCGGATGTGCTGCATACAATCCCTGCAGCATTTCATCAACAAAATTAGCTGGATCATTAATTAATTTTCTCATTGTTCAACCACTCCTTATAAAATGATTTGTATTATAATTTATGATGTAATAGTTCTTCTTCAAACTTACAATTTATTTATTTGTATTTTTGGAGACTTTCTTTTTTGAATGATTAATAATATAGTTAGTCACCATTACTATGAGCAACACTGCACCCCATACAAAATCTTTGAAAAAGTTACTAAAATGCAGCATATTAAACCCACTAGATAAGAATTGTAACGTAAGGACAGCAAAAACGATTCCCGTAACTTTTCCGAAACCACCATTCGGATTTACTCCAGCCATCACTGCTACTAAAAGAGCCTGCAAAGTATAGGAAGTGCCATAGTCAGCTTTTGCAGAATTGGTGCGCGCGATAATAATTAACCCGGAAAAAGCAGCTAACAATCCACTCATCATGTAGGTTTTCATTAGCATTACAGCATTATTTATCCCGGAAAATCTAGATGCTGTCGGGTTAGTTCCCATCATATATAGCTTTAACCCAAAAGATGTTTTATGGAGTATCACTGTAAATATAGCTGCAAAAACAATAAAGATCATTAATGGTATCGGCAATATCCATAATGTCCCATTTCCGATATAGGAAAACTGGGCCGGCAAACCATATACTGCTGTACCTTTGGTAATAACAATCGCAATACCTGTAAATAGTTGCATGGTCCCCAATGTAGTTAGAATAGGTGGTATACCTATCCTGGCAACAGCAAATCCATTAAACAACCCGCATAAAATACCTGTAAGCGCAGAAACAGCCATTGCTAGCAGAATAACTAGCATAACATGATTGAAAGATGAACCTTCCGGAATTAATTTTACCATCGTTAAAGCTGCTAAAATGCCGGATAGGTTTGCAATACCTATAATAGAAAGATCAATCCCTCCAGTAAGCATTGCAATCATCATGGCAATTGCCAGTATCCCAAATTCAGGGAATTGAAATGCCATTGAGCTTAAATTGTCTATGGTTGGGAAAAGCTCCGGCTTCATTGCAGTCATTAATACAAAAATAAAAATCATAATTAAAAACAGTCGTGTGAGGTTGCTGTCTTCTATTATGAAATGAAATGCTTTTAAATCCTTTAATCTTTCAAAAGATTTGATTTCCCTCTGTTTATTAATCTGAACAGACATAAAATACCTCCAAAAGTATATTTCTTATCCTACAGAATTTCTGTGTAATTGACGGCTGGATCTCATAGTACGATATGCTGTCGCTCCTGTTCCAATTAAAATCAAAATCCCAATAACCAATCTCTGCCAATAAGAAGGTACTCCAAGTAAAATCAAGCTGTTATTCATAATAATTACTAAAAATAAACCCAATAGCGTTCCTAATACTGTTCCGTGTCCACCTGTAATCCTAGCACCGCCAAGCACTACTGCCGCAATAACTATCAATTCCATACCTAATAAATTCACCGGATTACTGTTTCTCATTAAGGTAGTATGTACAATACCCGCAATACCGGAAAGAAGACCTACAAAACCATAGATAAAAAACTGAATCGCAGTGATATTAAATCCTGCTCTTTCAGCAGCGACCCGATCTCCTCCGATTGCATAAATGCCTCGCCCGAGCATCGTATATCTAAGTAATAGCCAAGTTATAATAACTACTGCTATTAATATAAGGATTGAAAAATGTAGACTAGATACCACCCCATTTTCAGAAGTAACCTTTAAGATATTCATTTTAGCAAACTTGCTCATGCCAGCAGGAAGATTGCTGATTTCACGAACACCTACAAAAGCCAATAAAAAACCGCTGTACATGCTTGCTGTGCCCAATGTAACAATGAGAGTGGGCAATTTAAAAAATGAAATAAATGTCGCATTTATGAGTCCTAAAATCAGTCCCATCGCTCCTGCTAAAACAAAAGCAATTAATACTGACCCCTGAAAGTCATAATAATTTAAAACCTTAGTAGTTGTATACATGCAAAAGGAAGCAATAGCAGTAAAGGATACATCAATTCCACCCGAAACAATCACAATTAAAACACCTATTGCGAAAATCCCCATCACAATACCGCTTCTTAACAAATCAATCAAATTTCCCGCTGTAAAAAAAACACTATTTTTGCTTCCAATGATAATAGAAAGTACAATAATAATTAATGCAACCAAAAACTCGTTTGTTGATAATATTTTTTTCATTCTATCTCTTCTTCCCTCCGTTAGTATTGGTCTTACACCTCTGCAGAGACTTTCAACCTGTTTAAGTTGCACTTAATTGATGGGCTAATTCTTTCTCTGTAATGGATTTTCCACCAAATTCTCCAACAATCCGACCTTTTCTCATAATTAGAATGCGGTTACAATTGTGAAGAAGTTCGGGAATATCATCAGATATTACAATAACACCCACTCCCTGCTGTGCCAACTCTCTAATAATTTGATGAATATCGGTTTTTGAACCGATATCCACTCCAACTGTCGGCCCATTTAAAATCAATATCTTCGGATTTGTAGCAAGCCACTTGGCCAATACTACTCTCTGTTGGTTTCCTCCCGATAAAGCTTGAACCGGCAAATGGGTGGAAGGAGTAGCAATGTTTAATTCTTTTACCCAATGATTGATCTGTATATTCATCTTTTCACTATCAATAAGTTTATATTTGTTTAGCAGCTTTTCCACTGTACTAATAATAATGTTTCGTCCAATAGACTGTTGAAGGAATAATCCCTCAGTAAGACGGTCTTCCGGAACGTAAGCGATTCTATTTTTAATGGCATCTTGGACAGTCTTAATTTCTGTTAACCTATCTTCAACATAAATCCTGCCTGAATCAGCCGGATTCAGTCCAAATAGCGCCATAGCCAATTCAGTCCGTCCTGAACCTAATAGACCTGTAATACCAAGAATTTCACCGGAATATAAATCAAAGGAAATATCATAAAAACTACCTTTTTGAGATAACTTTTCAACTTTCAGCAAACACTGATTGGATTCCTGTTGCAGTTCATAATGGCTTTCCGAAATCTTTCTGCCTGTCATATAATATACAAATTTTTCTTTATCAAATTGCGATGTATCACCATCTATGACATTTTGACCATTTCTAAGAATTGTAATTTTTTCCGCAAGGTCAAATACTTCATCTAACTTGTGACTTACGAATAAAATGGATATCCCCTTTTGCTGCAAACTTTTCACAACTTTAAAAAGTGCATTGACTTCTTTTTGAGTAAGTGCGGTAGTCGGCTCATCCATAATAATAAGCTTAGCATTTTGAAGCAGTGCTCTGGAAATAGCTATTAATTGTTTATCTGCTACCGATAAATTTTCAACTTTCGCATCCAGATCTATATTTACATCAATTTTTCTAATTGCTTCTTTTGCAATTGATTTTACTCGTTTCCAATTTACAAAACGTCTATTTTTTGCCAATTCAGAGTTTAGTGCAATATTTTCTGCAGCTGTCAGATTGGGAAAAATTGAAAAATCCTGATAAATAACCTGAATCCCTTCCCGTATCGCTTCAATAGGGTGCAGCCGTTTGTAATGCTTCCCGTTGATTTCAATATCTCCTTCATCGGGAACATGGGCCCCAGAAATAATTTTTATTAGAGTTGACTTTCCACAACCGTTTTCTCCTGCAAGACAGCGTATTTCCCCACGCTTGATAGTAAGGTCTATATTTTTTAACGCCTGCACCCCGGCAAATGATTTGCTTACATTGGTTACCTTTATTAAATGCTCTTGCATCATTTACGGTCTATCCTTTCTATACTACTCTCGTATTTTTTATGGAGAGGCAATAAATATAGGTCATTGCACCTATATAACTGCCTCTTTATTACATTAATTATTTAGCTGTTTAGAAGTCGTATTCGTTCATATTTTCCTTTGTAACGTCAACCCAAGCCTGACCGTAAAAGACCTTATCTTTAAGCTTGAGATTTTCATAACCGGGTATACCTAAATTAAGACCGTCTTTGATTTCTTTACCTTCTAGAACCATTACTGCCAATTGATTCATTGCATATCCGGCTTTAGCAGGGTCCCAGAATCCGATTAAATCACAAGAACCACTCTCCAGATACTTTCCTGCTACCGAAACAAGGCTGGTACCTACAACATGAACCTTACCTGTTAGACCCATTTCTTCAATAGCAAGTGCTGCACCAGGAGCATCTCCCATTGCACTTCCCTGAATGCCTTTAAGATTCGGGTGCGCCTTAAGTAGTTCTCTAGTCTTCTCATAGGCAGTTTTTTGATCATCATAAGATTCCTGCTTTTCAGCAACTAATTTCATCTTTGGATATTTTTCCTTTTGCAATTTAATTGCTGCATCTACCCACTCATTATGTGTCTTAGAAGTTAAGCTTCCGACAAAGGTTGCATACTCCCCTTCTTCACCCATTAATTTTGCAAGATGTTCCATAAAATGAGCGCCATAGGCAGCATTGTCAAATGCTTCAATGTCATAATCAATATTCTGTAGGCTGGAAGCTTCATGACTGATAACAACAATCCCCTTGTCTCTAGCCTTCTTTAAAACTGGCTCAAGTGCTTCTGTAGAGAAAGGAACTACAGTAATTGCATCAACTTTCTGTGCAATTAAATCTTCAATGATTTGAACTTGCAAAGCAGCATCTGCCTTCTGAGGACCAACTTGAAATGCATCATGACCAGTATCCTTAGCAAATTCTTTAACCCCTTCTTCCATACGGTCAAACCAAGCAATATTACTTACTTTAGGTACTGTAGCGATTTTGTATTTCTTAGTTTTAGCAGACTTATCTCCTTTAGATGTTTTATTTTCTTGCGTTGATTTGCTTTCCTGAGTTGTCTTACTTTCGTCAGCTGACTTACCACAGCCTGGTAAAATTACTAATGTCATCACAAGACATACAACAATAAATAAGGATAATAACTTTTTCATATAATCCCTCCTATAATTTTAGTGGTAGTGTCAAAAGTTTTAGTGAAAATCATATGCAAACTTAGTATTTACAAGGGTTTAGGATTCACCCCCTTATAATTAGCCTTTCCGCCTCTTAGTTACCTAAATATTTGCGTTAAAATCTTTGTCAAGGTTAGGCTGTAAGCCTGTTAATTTCAACCTTGATAAGGATTTTATAAGCAAATTATAATTCTAAATTATAGGCAGAAATAATAAGTTTTCAGAATATTTTTTCATAATTCTTTTGACACTACCATTTTAGTTTGGAACTTAGATTATAAATATTCTACTATTTACTGTTAAAAATCCACCTCCAATACTAAGAAAGATTTTAGACACTTAAAAGATGTTTAAATAATTTTAGAATTGATTAAATTTATTTAGAAAATATTTAATTCAATATTATCACTATTGTTTAAATTTGTCAATATAATTGCTTCATTTTTTGTTAATATTTTTCAAATACAATTATAATTCGTAGAATTAGTTTCGTGCACTCACAGGCTATATCAAGCCATTATCACACATTTATTTATCCTTTTACAATTCATTTAACTATTATAAATATGGTTAAATTTATTTTTATAATTTTTAAATTTTTTAAGTAAAAACTTCATATAGCTTTGTAATTTTAAAATAATCTACATACATATTACTCTAATTAATAAATAAATTTGTTTTAGTTTTTATGCAGTGAATTAAATTTAAGAACTATCAAGATTTTGAGAAACGCGAAAAAATATGAAAATTGTAACAAGGTATAGCTTATGATGGGATTTGAAAGAAGATATTTATGGTAAGGCCTATTATAAAAAATACATATCAGCCTATCAGGGCCTTACCACAATGGAGGAACAATCAGCTTTTTATCTGGCTTTACATGTACTGCCTCTTATGATAAGTTCAGCACCAATCTGTATCTTTATAATATTAGTATCATTATTTTTAATTTTATCAATCAATCTTCTTACTGCCAAAGCACCTATCTTTTCTTTGAAAATCCTCATTGTCGTCAATGGTGGATCAGCCATAAGACAAAACGGGATATCATCAAATCCTATAATAGATAACTGCTCCGGTATCTTTATACCATGTTCTTTTAATGCTTTTATTGCACCTACTGCAATTGTATCATTGTCCGAAAATACTGCCGAAGGCAGCACAGCACCAGTTTGTAATATTTTTTGCATATCTCTATATGCTCCTTCAAGTGTTGGCGTTAAATGAAATACGTTCTCACGCTTATATTCTATTCCTAACAATTTTAATGCTTTTTTATATCCTTCTTCCCTTGCAGCGAAGTTATTGATAACAAATGAACTGTGAAAATATCCTATGTCCTTATAACCAAGTTCTACAAGATATTGTACTGCTTTAAACACTGCATCTACATTATTCATAACCACGCAATCGTATTCTTCAAACTCAAAATAATTGTCCACAATTACTATAGGCACATTTATATCGTTTAAAAATACAAGATCTTGATTGTTTAACTCTGTTCCAAGCAGTATAATACCGTCGCGGCAATCATTTTTTACAATCTGTAATACTTCATTGCAATTATCAGGACTTAAAGTTGTCATCACTAAACTGTAACCGAGCTTTCTTGCCTCATTATCCACTCCATCAATAACCGATGCAATAAAACCTCCATTTTGGTCAACAACCAGCCCGTGTTTCTTGTACTTTAAAAATCTGATGCTCCCCTGCAGTTGTTCAGTTTTTGGTACAATTGTAGGTGAATATCCATGCTTATCTAATATCTCATAGATCTTTTTCCTTGTATCGTCACTTACGCCTGGTTTGTTATTTAATACAAGTGAAACTGTTGCCGGAGAAACATTAGCAAGTTTTGCTATATCTTTTACCTTCAAGCTTGTTCACACCTCTATTCCATATATTTATAACATAGAAAGAAAATATTTTCTAAAAGTAAACACTGTTTAGGTTATTTAATTTTTTTAGTTTTTTACTAAAATATTTTAATACAATAATATTAACACATTTTTTAGTTTTTGCAAGCTTTTTTATTATTTTTTGCAATAATTTTTTAAACATAAATAAGAGAATCGCCTTTGGCGAATTGATGTGCCTTTCGGCACAAAAAGGCTAAGGTAGATTGTCTTGATATTACGCTTCGCTTCATAATAAAACAACCAACCTCAAATTTTTAGGTTGGCTGTTTTATATTTTTGAATTGCTATATTTATTTCATCTCTATAACTTCTTTTACTTTATTCACTATATTTTCAGCTGTTAACCCATACATTTTTAAAAGAGCGGCCGGTGTTCCCGAACGTCCAAACTTATCTTCTACACCAACCCGTTTCATTGGAACAGGATAATGTTCAACCAGTACCTCTGCTACTGCACTGCCCAAGCCTCCCATAATGTTATGCTCTTCTGCAGTAACAATCGCTCCTGTTTCCTTTGCGGCCTTTACAATAATATCTGCATCTATCGGTTTGATTGTGTGTATATTAATAACTCTTGCGCTGATTCCTTCTTTTTCAAGTACCTTTTTAGCTTCCAAAGCTTCCGGTACCATAAGTCCTGTTGCAATAATGGTAGCATGATTTCCTTCTTCTAATTGAACACCTTTACCTAATTCAAATCTATATGTACTTTCATCGAATATTACCGGTACTCCAAGTCTGCCAAATCTTAAATATACCGGACCATAGTGCTTGATAGCCGCTTCCACCGCTGCCTTTGCTTCTACTGCATCAGCAGGATTAATAATGACCATATTGGGTATGGTCCGCATAGCGCCTATATCTTCCAAACACTGATGGGATGC
>JASGMB010000068.1 GCA_030156665.1 Clostridiales bacterium | reverse complement strand
TTGCCTATAAAAGGCATAGGAAATTCAACTACTATCGCCTTTGATGTGACTGATAAGAAAACAGCCTGCATGGTTTTACTGTCTTTAACAGAAACAGTTACCATGCGGCTTCGTGATGTAAAAAAGTGTGCCTATGTCATTTCAGTATCACTTTTTTAAATGCAACTTATTTTAACTGGCAGAGATTTTTGATGTTGCTTTCATCAGCAGTTATCAAAAATCATCTCAAACCTCTAACTTCTGATGAAAGAGTCAATGTACATTATGTTGGCGGTTGAAAACCACAACAACAACAAAGATTGGCGCACTGTTGGTGCTTTATTCTATCAATGCTGTGATGAACTTCAAGATATACAATTTGTTGAAGCCGTCCAGTTAATCATAGATTTATTGAAATTTGCTTTGTATGATAAACTTATGCTTTCGAAGGAGCAAATCAGCGAGTTCCTTGACTATTTTATTGCCTCTTTACCCGCATTTATCAAGGAAAAACTCGTATTATTGTCCTGCGAAAGTTGAGATCATAACATTTTAATTGTTACCAGATTTTCTTTTTTTTGATAGATTCAAAAAATTTTTTTAAATTATCTGACAGTTGGTACTTTTCTTCATTGTTCATTTCACTCTCCAATAGTGCCTTGGTACCGCCACTTTCACCTGTTCATCTACTACCAGTGCAGGTGTTTTCATAACGCCATACGCCATAATGTCTTTAAAATCTTCCACCTTTTCTATGGCAGCATCCAACCCTAGTTCTTTTACGGCTTCTCTTACATTCGCTTCTAATTTTTTGCAATTTGCACATCCTGAACCTAATACTTTTATAACCACTCTATCACTTAATTTTCTAATTTTTTCCGGAGTAGTCCTGCTTACCACTGACATAAGCAGCGACAAACACAACTGTTGACAGTGTGCATGGACTCAAGCCACTTAGCAGTCCTGTAGAAAAAATAATGTGTTTAATACTCTTGCATATTAAACTAAAAAGTGTGCAATCGCATTAAATAGATATCCGACTAGTATGATCGCAACTCCTGTGATTACTACAAATGCGGCAATGAGTTTTGGCTTGATTACTTTTCTTAAAAGAATCATTTCGGGCAGTGACAAGGCAGTAACTGCCATCATAAAAGATAGGGCCGTTCCGATTCCTACTCCTTTATTGATAATGGCTTCTGCAATCGGTATTGTACCCAATGCATTAGAGTATAGTGGAATACCCAATACAACTGCTATAAAAACAGCAAAGGGATTATTCGGTCCTGCATATTTCGCCAATAACGGCGCAGGAGCCCAGCCATGAATCAATGCACCAATCCCAATACCTATTAAAAGAAACACCCATATTCTCTTGATAATATCCTTCACATTCTCCCATGCGAATTTTGCCCTTTCTTTATGGGACATTTGTTCAATTTCCACCTCACCCATCTGTACCTGATATACATACTCTTCCACTTGTTTTTCCAGCTTGAGGCTGCCGATTAATATGCCAGCTACTACCCCTACTATAACGCCGGTGATAACATAAACGACAGCAATCTTCCATCCAAAAGAGGCCAATAAAATTGCAAAAGCGGCTTCATTAACGATTGGTGAAGTAATTAAAAAAGAAAAAGTTACACCAAGTGGAATGCCCGCTTCTACAAAGCCGATAAATATAGGTACAGATGAACAAGAACAGAAGGGTGTTACTAGAAATTTCTAATATAGTTATAATAAAAAATCAACATCTGACAATACTTTTATAGAAATTTTTACCATCAGATATTGATTTTTTAATTCTAGTATTCAAAGAAGTTTATCATTCTGCACATTGATTTCTTTTAGTATTTCCTCACTACTCACTAGTATATTCATTTTTACCATGTTCATGATACATTAAATTTCATTATTTTTGACTCTTTGAATTAGTTCTTCTACCTTTTGTTTAATAATATCTCTTGTTTCTCTAAAACCTTCAATTGGTCCACCTGATGGATCAGTCAGCCCCCAATCTTCTCTATGGCTGCATGGGACAAAGGGACATTCTACATTGCATCCCATGGTAATAAGGATATCTACTTCTGCAGGAATATCGCTTAATAATTTGGGATGATGCTCACTCATATCCACTCCTGCTTCTTCCATTACCTGTACAGCCAATGGCTTTACTTCAGGATAGTTTTCAGTTCCTGCTGAATAGGCTTCTAATACATCACTTCCCAGTTTCTTTGCCCACCCTTCTGCCATTTGTGAACGACAGGAGTTATGAACACATACAAATGCTACTTTCTTTTTCATAGGTTTATACACCTCTTTCATCAACTTGTTTAAACCAATGTCTTGTATTATTTGCTATTTTGACTAATGTCAGCATAACAGGTACTTCTACCAACACCCCTACAACTGTGGCCAAGGCTGCTCCCGACTCTAAGCCAAATAAAGATATCGCTACGGCTACTGCTAATTCAAAGAAGTTGCTGGCTCCAATCATAGCTGCAGGTGCAGAAATATTATGCGGTAGTTTCCATATTTTTGCCCAACCATAGGCAATAAAAAAGATAAAGAATGTCTGGATAATCAATGGTACAGCAATTAAGGCAATATGCAGCGGATTACCTAGGATAATCTCTCCTTGGAAAGAAAAGATAATCACTAAAGTAAGAAGCAGTCCAATGATTGTAATATTATCAAATTTCTTGAGAAATACATTCTCAAAATATTCAATCCCTTTATGCTTGATTATATATTTCCTTGACAAGTATCCTCCAAGTAACGGAATGACTACAAACAAAACTACCGACAGGAACAATGTATCATAAGGTACTGTCACATTACTTACCCCTAATAAAAATGCTACAATCGGTGTAAATGCGACTAATAAAATCAAGTCATTTACTGCTACCTGTACCAAGGTATATGCTGGATCACCTTTAGTTAAGTGGCTCCATACAAACACCATCGCTGTGCAGGGCGCCGCTCCTAATAATACTGCCCCTGCAAGGTAATCAGTTGCTAAATCAGCACCTATCCACGGTTTAAATACTACTTTTAGAAAAAATGCTGCTATCAAATACATGGTAAAAGGTTTGATTAGCCAGTTAGTCACACAGGTGACGGTTAATCCCTTTGGCTTTTTTGTTGCTTCTACAATACTGGAAAAATCGATTTTTAGCATCATCGGATAAATCATTAACCATATTAAAATTGCTACAGGAATAGATACTTGGGCATACTCAAACTGGCTTAAAGTTTGGGGTACTGCAGGAATTAACTGGCCAATGATTACTCCTGCTACGATACAAATAGCCACCCATAACGTTAAATATTTTTCAAAAAAACCTAATCCTTGTGCTTTTTGTTTTACATTTTGGTCACTCATACTTATACCTCCCATATTTCAAATTTTATTTTAAAGGTGAACCCACCTATTGCATATTCCTCTAATGATTACCCTTTTAAATATTCTAGAACTTGACTCTTATCTTCTCTTAACTGTTCACAGGTAAAACTGCTGTTTTTATATTTACAAAGCCTTTCTGTATCTTTTATACACTGTGGGTTCTTGGAGATTTCACTTTCCAGAAATTGATATAGCAGATTATATCTATCTTTAAAATTAGCATCTATTTGATAATAAACCCATTGTGCTTTCTTATAAGATATAATAATACCTGCACTTTTTAGTTTATTCAGATGCCTAGAAGCGTTAGACTGTGTTATATCTAGAACTGTCTCTATTTCACAAACGCAGAGTTCTTCTTTGATTAGCAGATTTAAGATTCTAATACGATTCTCATCGCCTATTGCTTTAAATACCTCAATTAAATTCAATTTGTTCACCTCCTATATTATTATATTCAATTATACTCATATAATAAGCCTTATTTTGATATTTGTCAAACCTTTTGTTAAATCAAAGAAAAAAGAATTAGCATACAAATATTAATTTTGTACATAAAAACAAGATTTTTCACTTCACATCTATCACCTCTTGTTGGATGTATCTACATGACTGTTAGATTACACATACGGTTAATTACACCTGTGGTTTGTTCCAAAACACAAAAAAGTCCCGTGAAGGCTTACAAGATTTCTCCTGCAAACACCCACGGGGGTTCCACTAAACTTTATTATTTATCACCAAACATTTTTTTCATTAACCTAACTTTATTATGATTGGACAACAAATTATTAAAAAAATACCTACTAAATGCTATTTCACAAAATGTTATTTTCCCGTTTACTAATTATCTGCTATTTAAGAGTCATTTTTTATCCATAGCCTCAAAAAATCTTCTCAAATTTTCTGGTAGTTGAAATTCTGTATTATTCTTTTTTTCATCATCTAATGATACTAAAGAATTAGAATAGACCTCGCGCAAGATAGCATCAATAATCATGGCTTTAGGTGGAACGGTATATTCTTTATCTTCATAAATCCATACCCGACAATCCACTTCATCACCACATAAATCTCCACAGGATTCACATTGTGACTCTTTCACTTCTAATTGAATATCTCTTCCGTTTACCCTGATAGTCGGTGAACTTATGAATTTATTTTGTATGGCCTTTTCTACACTATTAATATGAACTTTGTTTAGAATAACTTCTATACCTGTTAATTTCAGTATCTTTACTACATCTGTAATAGCATCTTCAAGGCTATCGTCGGTTCCCTGACACCTTGTGCACACATCCAGATCCAAGTAAAGAAAATCAATAATAATTGTTCTTTTTCCCTGTTTTTGATATTGCTCCATTCCTTCACAACATCCTGTGTTGCATCCACAGTTATTATTTGGGGTTTGACAACAATCCATATAAAAAACCTCCATCAATAAATATTTCTTTTGCCCTTATAGACGGAGGTTTTTAAGAAAAGACGCAAAAAACTTAAACTTTATTAACAATACTTGCAATCATTTTCTTTAAGTTCGTAATCAATAATATTCCCACACAAATCAAATTGAAATTGGCAGCATTCTAAAAACATCTCTTTTAAAAAAGCCCTGCCCCTCTGCACCCTTGATTTAGCACCTGATACTGATAGTCCAAGTTTTATAGCCAATTCCTTCTGTGTTAATTCACCTAATTCAGTCAACAATATCGCCTGTTTATATTTCTCCGGCAGCCTATCTATCATAGGCTTTAAGCAAGTAATCAATTCACCATACAGTTCACTTTCACTAACATCAATATTTTCATCCGGTATTTCAGGCAGTTGTTCCACCTGCTTCCTAGTCCTATAATAATCGACAATTGTATTTCTCGCTATTTTATATACCCATGCATATATTTTAGTAGTATCTTTAATCTCTGCAATATTAGAGTGTATTTTAAGAAATACCTCTTGCAAAATATCTTCTGCATCATGACTATTTCCTACTCGCTTAGAAATATACTTTTTTAGATTATTACTCAAATCTTCCCAGATAATCTTATTATCTTTAATGACTTTTGATACCTCCTCAGGATGCTGATAATACCTGTTCTTGTTCCTTAGATATAACATTTGTCGCAATAAAGCCAACTAAAAACATAACTGCTCCTGCAACGGCAAAGATTGGTCCAATGCTAAAAGCATTTAAAATCCTTCCATTTATAAATGTTCCTATACCTCCTCCTACGAACATATTAAAAGATGCAAGAGACATGGCTGTTCCACGAAGTTTAGGCATAGCCTCCTGAGCCTTTGTCACTAAGGTAGATTGTAGGAACACAAAGGCTAACCCAAACCCAAATAAACCTATACCAATGTAAATTGGGTTTTTCATATAAGCAATAACAAATAATGAGATACTTCCAAGAAGTCCTGTAAAAAGTAAGAATTTGTTCTTTAATTTTTCCCTTACTATAGGTGCTTTTCGTCCTCCTATAACAGTTGCTATTCCAAATAAAGTTAATATCAACCCAACGGATAATACGGTATATCCGGTTCTGCTTTCAACTAATTTCCCTGAATAGGTAAAACTTCCGAAGACACTAAAACCTACAAGAAAAATAGTACCAACTATTGAAATTAAGTTTTTATTAGCAAATGCTGTTTTATATACTCGTGTAAAGTTTAACGAATCAATAACACTTGGGCTCTTAGGCAATACCCTCAGCATAATAAATGCGATAATCAACTCTGCAGCACCATAAACAAAGTATACCATCCTCCATGAACCAAAATATGCTAGGATTCCTCCTATTGCAGTTGCAGATGCACCTCCTAAAAACATCATTCCCATTACCTTGCCGATAGCCTTTTGTCTATTTGAAGTTTCAAAACTCTCTCCAACTAAAGCCATGGTTACAGGAAATATTCCTGCTCCAAATGCACCGTTCATAGCACGCAGCACTATAAGAGATGGTAAATTAAATGCAAACGCACCTAACATACTAAAAATTGCTGTACCAAAAGCGGCAGTATTGATTACCTTTGTTTTTCCATAACGGTCTCCCAATGGGCCAAAAATAATTGTAAACAAACCAAAAGCAAGCATATATGCTGTTACTGATAAAGCGGCACTTCCTATACTTATATTTAAATCCTTGGAAATATTAATTAATAGAGGAGCAACAGCATAATTATCACCATTTGCAAAAAAAGCCATCATGCTTAATATCATTACTATTACATTTCTTTTTTTCGCATCCATTTCTATTCCTCCATATACATCCTATTATTCATATATATAGATATTAATACAATAATTTAGGCCCGTAATCGGACACTAAATTACTTTTATAAATACTTTTTGATGTCTTCTACTGATGGAACTCTTCCCATCACCTTTACCTGTTCATCAACTACAAGAGCAGGTGTTTTCATTACACCATAGGCCATAATATCCTTAAAATCTTCTACTTTTTCAATAGTAGCATCAATCCCTAACTCTTTTACAGCCTCCCTTGCATTGGATTCTAATTTCTTACAATTTGCACATCCTGAACCTAAAATTTTAATAACCATTTGTGTTACCTCCTATTAGAATATTAATTATTTTTATCTCCATTGTTTAATGGATTAGCATGAACAACCACAACCGCATTCTTTTTGTTCTCCCGTATCTCCTACATATTCAATTGCCCCGGACGGACATAGATTTTGACAACCTCTGCATCCATCAATACATCCCTCTGGATATATTACAATGGGTTTTACACCTTCTTTCTTATAAACTCCATGAGAACATTTTTCAATACATGCTCCACATTTAATGCAGTCCTCATAATTAATAACTGGATACCACCGCTTTGATATTTAACTCTCACCCTCTCTCACTTAAATTTTTAGTTTTATTGATTATTCAATTTTATACATTACATTGTTTCAGCATTTTGGTATATCTTATTTATTTCATCTTTAGAAATAAAAGTAGATAAGACATATGCAATCAGAATAATACCGGGAATATCTATAAGTAATCTAGTGGTAGCAAATGATACGCCTAATGCAGATAGTTCAAACAAAAACATAGGCATTTTCGTTGTAGACCATGCTCCAATGAAAATCAGTATATTAGTAAACTTAACACCTTTTTTCATAAACACTGCTGCTATCGGGAAGGCCCCGTATAAGGGACCCGCTGCTACTGAACCCAAAAGAACTGCTAGAATAATTCCCTTTACCCCTGACCCTTCTCCCATATATTTCATCATTGTTTCTCTTGGAACCCATATATCTAGTAGTCCTAAAAGTATAAAAATTGGTGGTATAACTAAAGCCATTTCCTTCAAACTGTACCCAGTGACACTCAAGGCTTTCAATCCAACCTGTTGATTCATAATTAATAAAATTATCATAAGCAAAATAGTTCCGATAAAAAATCTATACCTTTTTAGAAGATTCATATACCACCAACCACCTTCCCAATAATGAATGCAACAATAAAGGAAAACAGAAACGCTAATATATTTCTTGCAATGGTTAGGCGTTTCCCAAAGTATTTTATCTCCACAGGGGCTGTAACTACACCTACCATCATTAAAGTAGAAACAAATGCACCTATTTGCATATACCCTGCTCCATTCTGTAAAAGCATAGCCGCTGTTGGAAAGGCTACAAATCCGGGAATTAATGTTATTGCACCAACAAGAGCAGAAAGAATTACACCAAACCATCCCGATTGTGTTCCTATTATTTTTGATATAAGTTCTGCATTAAATACCGCAAGTAACATTCCAACCAACATAATCACCCCTAGAAATTGAGGCAATATATTTTCAAAGGCTTTCCATGCCTTTTTAGATGCTTTTTTAGTCTTCTCTTTATCTTTACTGTATGAAAATACCAACAATAATATAGTGACTATATATAGAATATAATTGCTTAACAAAACAACCATCTCCTTATGGCACTTTTATTACCCCTTCATCTTTACAACCTTGAAATTCAGATTGACTGGTAATATACTTTATTTCAAAATGATTAGATATTCCCCTTTATTGGAAAGTAAAAATTATTTCTCACTCGCTTAGATTAATAAATGTGCGATAGCATTAAATAAGTATCCTACTAAAATGATTGCAATCCCTGTTATTGTTACAAATGTACTAATTAGTTTGGGTTTTATTACCTTTCTTAAAAGCACCATTTCCGGCAGTGATAATGCTGTTACAGCCATCATAAAAGCAAGAGCAGTTCCAATCCCCACACCTTTATTAATAAGTGCCTCTGCTATTGGAATAGTACCTAGTGCATTAGAATATAGTGGAATACCTAATACTACTGCCACAAACACGGCAAACGGATTATCAGGGCCGGCATATTTTGCAAGCAGTGGTGCAGGCGCCCAGCCATGGATTAAGGCACCTATGCCTATTCCGATTATTAAGAATATCCACATTCTCTTTACTATATCCTTTACATTATCCCATGCAAAGTTCAGTCTATCTCTACTTGTCATTTGTTCTATTTCCGTTTCTCCCATTTGAATTTGATATACATATTCTTCAACTTCTTTTTCCATGCGGAAACTACCAATCAAAATTCCTCCTATAACACCAACAATTACTCCTGTAATAACATAAACAGTAGCAATCTTCCATCCAAAAGAAGCAAGCAAAATTGCAAATGCAGCCTCGTTAACTATAGGTGATGTTATTAAAAATGAGAAAGTTACACCTAATGGAATGCCCGCCTCGACAAAACCAATAAATATTGGCACAGAAGAACAGGAGCAAAAAGGCGTTACAATTCCAAGTAATGATGCCATAATGTTTCCTGTAATTCCACCAAACTTTTCTAATATCTTCTTTGTTCTTTCCGGTGGGAAATAACTTCGTATATAGGATATTGCAAAAATCATAATGCCAAGTAATATAGTAATTTTAATCGTATCATAAAAGAAAAAATGTATACTAGAACCCAATCTAGTTTCCATTGACACTCTAAATATTTTTTCAACTAAAAGTTGAATTAACTTATCCAGCCAAATGAACACTGTCATTACCTCCTTATAAAGCACTACATATTTTTATTCTTTTGATAGATTATCTATTTTGCATTGTTCTAAAAATGTCTCCTTTACCGCAAGCCTTTCAATATCTCTTTGAAAATCAGGATAGTTTTCTAAATTATCTATTATGCTTTGTACTGTATCTTTCAAAACTTTGTCTTCCAGATTCAATCTATAGAAGATAAATTGTTCTTTTCTATCATCCTTTACAAAACCCATATCCCTTAGTTTCGCAAGGTGCTTTGATACCTTAGGTTGTGATAAATCAAGTATTCCACATATTTCACAAACACATAGTTCTTGATGATAAAGAAGAATTATAATTCTTAAACGCGTTTCATCCGAAAGCATTTTATAAAAATTCATTAATTTATCCATTGTATCATCCTTTCAATAATTTATAGTTTATATTATATATACCAAAATACTTATATGCCCATATGAGTATATAAATATAATAATACTATTCACATTATTAGTCAATACAAAAATTGATTCCACTGCACAAACTGAACGCTTCAACGCGGAATTGCTTCCTTCGATCCCTGCACGCTTGCCGGTGTTCTCTTTCTTGTTTGCCTTCATTTATTCGCGTTCCCGGCTGGCATTCACTGCCTTGAGAGTGATGCGAACGACGCAATCCTTGGCTTGCTTTTTACTGTAGCATCGTTCACGAAACTCACAGTTGGCACAGGCTTCATGGGGAAAATGTGCAGATGTCTGTCCACCGCTTACTCCAGCACGGGTTGGAATATGTCCTCCAGGACATCGATTAATAACATTGGTGGTTTCATCTATGTCAAATTCGGATACAGGCAGCTTCTTTGTCGGCTCTGTTCCGCTCATGTTTGTTAGGTGGATTTCTATTGCATTTTCCTTTGCAGTTTGATGGACATCCTCGGAGTGGAAGCCTCCATCCACATACATGTCGGTACAGCCGATATTTTCACGGATTTCCTTTAATCGGCTCTGCAGGATTTCCACATCACTGGTGTTGTTTGGTTCAACCGCATAATCGGTAATGAGTTGAAAGGTGTTTTCCTTTCCGCAGGTTTCGGATATTTCCAGCACATACCCGCTTTGACTACCTTGACCAGTACGTCATAAGCTAGGGACATCCGCCCGGCCTTCTTGATGTTGCTCATGAAGAGCGTGGTATCTGTTCTCTGTTTCTCCAGCGATATTCCGGCTTCTTTGGCAAAATTATGAAGAAGCTTGATGAACTGGCCGAATAAAAGGTCTTCTTTGCCGGGATTCTCCAGACAGTACTGATAGACTCTTTCCCTGAAATAGTAAAGGGTTCTTTCAGCAAGGTTCATTTCACCAAGTGTGCGAATTCCGACAGCATAGTTTACAAGATAATCGAAGTAGAAATCGTCCAGAAACTCCAAATCATTGCAGCATTTCATGTGCTTAATGTATTCGAGGGACAGCAGGATGTTTACAGGAAAATTAGGCTTGCCGGTAGTGCCATACAGGACAGCAAAAGGTTCTTCGTCTATCTTGCAAAATACGTGCTCGTAGAATATTGGCGCCCATGATTTCTGTAGCTTTTCCCGTATTTTCGGGTTCATCCACTGGGTACTGCCCAAAAGTGTTTGCTGGTTAT
>JASGMB010000067.1 GCA_030156665.1 Clostridiales bacterium | reverse complement strand
CAACAAGTGGTGAAATTGTATACGGCATTTTTGCCGCGCTTATTATCGCAAATGTTGTTATGTTAATTATGGAGTTCTTTGGAATGAGAATGTTTGTTAGACTTCTCAGCATTCCAAAACATATATTATTACCTGTCATTATTGCACTATGCGTTGTTGGGTCTTTCGGACTGAACAACAGGGTGTTTGACGTATGGTCTTTAGTATTCTTTGGATTATTAGGGTATGTTCTAGAAAAATTCGATTATCCGTTAACACCAATCATTCTTGGGTTTATATTAGGACCAATTGCCGAAACAAACTTACGTAGAGGATTAATGTATACGAATGGTAATTTCTTGCCATTCTTAACAAAACCTATTGCTGCTACATTCCTGATTATTGCATTGATTTCTGCTGTAATGTCAGTAAGAAACAATATGAAGAAAGCTAAGGAAGAAAAGGAAAAAGCAGAAGCAATAGCATCAAATTGATAAACTTGAGTTAATAATTTTATTCTCCTATATGCAATCATTAGTCAAGGTACAGAACGTACCTTGACTCTTTTTCATATATTGTTCTAATTTTTTACATAAGTGCAAAATTTTAAATTATAAAGGGGTAATAAACGAAATGGATTTTATGTCTACATTCAATCAAATATTGGTACTTTTTATGATGCTCATGATTGGCTTTGTTGTACGCAAACTTAATATTGTAGATCATACTTTTAGCAAAAATCTGTCCAACTTTTTATTTAATATTGTTTTTCCTGCTACAATTATTCATTCCATGATTTATCCATTTTCAATTGATGTGCTTATCGATAGTATATGGCTTATTGTGATAAGCCTTGGAGTGATTGTATTTTCGGTTATAGTTGCAATGGTAACAATCAGGTTTTTAAATACCGATGAGCTGTCACGGAATGTATACGAGTTTGGAATCATATTTTCAAATTTTGGGTTTATGGGTTTCCCTGTTGTACAAGCTTTATTCGGACAGGAAGGAATTTTTTATACTTCTATTTTTATTTTGCCAATGCGACTTTTACTTAACTCTTTAGGAATCATTATCATGAGTAGGGGTTTAGGAGACCGCATAAAGTGGAATTTTAAAAGCTTTATTAATCCACCTGTTGTATCGGTATTAATAGGTTTTTTTATTTTTATATTTTCCATTAAGTTTCCTCAACCGATAGAAATGACTATCAGTATGGTTGCAGCCACCACAGCACCGTTATCAATGATTTTGGCCGGTATTTTGCTTGCAACTGCCAAGTTTTCCGAAATGTTTTCCAATTATCATGTTTATATCATAAGTTTTATTCGCTTATTTTTTTTACCGGTTTGTGTTTTGATAGTTTTAAGACTGTTTGATCTTGATTTGTTGATGATTGGTGTTCCGGTGATTATTACTGCTATGCCAATGGCAGCCAATGCTTCTATCTTAGCGGAAAAATATAATGGAAATGCATATTTAGGTGCACAATGTGTATTTATTTCCACACTGATATCCATTATAACTATTCCTCTTATTGTGTTTTTAGTCTTATGAATATTTAATAGTTTGTTCACAGTTTGCGGTTCACAGTAAACAATTTACAATAAATGAAAAAGATAAAGCTCCATAAACAGTGCACTGTGAACATTTTATAATATGGTATTAAAATTAGTTGTGATGTGTTAAAATACTACTATTAATGTATCCATAAAGGTAATAGAAAGCCATGAGTAAGCATTTAATAATTAACCAACTTTAAAATGAAATATTATGATTGAAAGTTGATTAATTTCATCGATAACTCTACATTCATTTATTTTAAATTTAGATATTGGTTATCGATATTACTTACATGATTAGAGACGCTGAGAAGGGAGATGAATATGCAGATAGGAAATGTCCTTCTACAAAATAATGTATTTCTAGCGCCTATGGCGGGAGTGACTGATTTACCATTTCGGCTGTTATGTAAAGAACAGGGTTGCGGTTTAGTGTATACCGAGATGGTAAGTGCCAAAGGATTATATTATAAAGACAAAAAAACCGAAACATTACTTCAGATTGATGAACGGGAAAAGCCGGTAGCTGTTCAGATTTTTGGTTCTGATCCGGATATCATGGCACAAATTGCAAATGAGGTGGCTAAGACTGGCGCAAGTATAATTGATATTAATATGGGGTGCCCTACTCCTAAGATTGTTAAAAATGGTGAAGGCAGTGCACTGATGTTAAAACCTGCATTAATAGGTGAAATTGTAAAGGCTGTTTCACAGGCAGTAGATTTGCCCGTTACCGTTAAGATACGCAAAGGATGGGATGACTTACACGTGAATGCGGATGAAGTCGCTGTGATTGCAGAAGAAAATGGTGCTGCAGCAATTGCTGTACATGGGCGTACGCGAGAACAGTTTTATAGCGGACAAGCGGACTGGGATATTATTAAGAAAGTAAAAAGAAGTGTAAAGATTCCTGTAATAGGGAATGGAGATATTACCACTCCTGAAGATGCAAAAAACATGATAGAACATACCGGCTGTGATGGTATTATGATCGGAAGAGGGGCACAAGGGAATCCGTGGGTTTTCAGTAGTGTGATTCATTATTTAAACACTGGTGAATTGCTAGAACAACCGACCCCTCAACAAAAAATAGATAAAGCAATAGAGCATATTCGGTTGTTGGTGGAGTATAAAGGGGAACGTATCGGTATAAGAGAAGCGAGAAAACATGTAGCATGGTATGTGAAAGGGCTAAGAAATGCTGCAAAAGTCAAACAGGAAGTGAATAGAATTGATACGTTAAATGAGATGGAAGAAACGTTAAGAGCAATGCAGCAAGCAATGGAGAATTAAAATAAGTGTGTAGCTCGGTGATTGGAATAATATTCTTCAAATAAATTAAATGCACCCTTTAAAATGATATCTATTGACTCTAAATAACTGCTTTGGTATACTTATATCTAATATTTTGGAATACATAAAAAAAGGAGCGTGATTCATATTTTTAACCATAAATTTATAAAAGAAGGGTTAACCTTTGATGATGTCTTACTAATTCCTCAAAAATCTGAAATCTTACCTAGAGAAGTAGAACTTTCAACCTATCTTACAAAGACAATTAAGTTAAATATTCCTTTAATGACAGCAGCGATGGATACTGTAACCGAATCTAGAATGGCAATTGCCATCGCAAGAGAAGGTGGCATTGGTATTATACACAAGAATATGTCTATAGACAATCAGGCGCAAGAGGTTGATAAAGTAAAAAGGTCGGAACATGGTGTTATTATCGACCCATTTTTCCTTTCGCCACAGCACATGTTATATGAAGCTGACGAATTAATGGGCAAATATAAAATTTCCGGTGTTCCAATTGTTGAAAACGGTAAGCTGGTAGGCATTTTGACCAATAGGGATTTGCGTTTTGAAACCAATTTTAATAAGCCTATTTCTGAAGTGATGACCAAAGAAAGTCTTATTACTGCCCCTGAAGGAACGACCCTTGAACAAGCGCAGGAAATTTTAAGGCATCATAAAATAGAAAAATTGCCGATTATTGATGAACAAGGAAATCTTAAAGGCTTGATCACCATTAAAGATATTGAAAAAGCTGTTCAATATCCTAATTCTGCAAGAGATAAAAGCGGAAGATTGCTTGCCGGTGCAGCAATAGGGGTAACCCCTGATATGATGGAAAGAGTAGAAGCATTGGTACAGGCAAAAGTAGATGTACTGGTATTGGATTCTGCCCATGGACATTCAAAGGGGATTATAGAAAGTGTATCAAAAGTAAAAGAGGCTTATCCTGATATGCCTCTTATTGCAGGAAATATTGCTACCGCAGAAGCAGCTAGAGACTTAATCAAGGCTGGAGCCGATGCTATCAAGGTAGGTATAGGTCCCGGTTCTATATGTACCACCAGAGTAGTAGCAGGTATCGGTGTTCCTCAGATTACAGCTATATATGATGTGGCACAGGTAGCTCGGGAATACGACATTCCTGTTATTGCGGACGGTGGGATAAAATATTCCGGAGATTTGCCCAAAGCAATTGCTGCCGGTGCGGATGTTATTATGATCGGAAGCCTATTTGCAGGATGTGAAGAGAGCCCTGGAGATTCTGAAATATACCAAGGAAGAAGATTTAAAGTATACAGGGGTATGGGCTCACTGGGAGCGATGCAGGAGGGAAGTAAAGATAGGTACTTCCAGGAAGAATCTAAGAAGCTTGTACCGGAAGGTGTAGAGGGTAGAGTTCCTTATAAAGGGCCGCTTTCCGATACGGTATATCAGTTGTTAGGAGGCCTTAAAGCAGGAATGGGTTACTGCGGTACCAAAACCATTGCCGACTTAAAAGAAAACGGAAAGTTTATTAAGATCACCAATGCATCCCTTAAAGAAAGTCATCCGCACGATATATATATCACCAAAGAAGCACCAAACTATAGTGTGAGTCTATAAAAAATAAGACAATTGCCTTTGGCAAATAGATGTGCTTTCCGGCACAAAAGCTAAGGTAGATTGTCTTGATATTACGCTTCTCTTCATAATAAGGTTGGATATCCAATTAAGGACATAAAAATAGTATAGGCATAGAAAGATAACCTCAAAAGTGTACTGATAGCAAGGAATGAGAAAGCTTGGTAAAACCGAAAAAGTCTTCTTACAGGAAGGACACTTAAGGCGTAAAATATGAATCCGATAGACGGTATAGCGGATAATGGCATTACGCTGATAATATCCATGCCTATGTATGCGTCCAAGATAACAGCAGTGTTTACAACCATACGGAGTTGGTATGAAAATTGCTTTTCTCAACTGAAAATATTGAGTTATATCTTTGTAAAAATTGGTAATACTTATCATACATAACCTAATATTTTTTTGGATTTAGGGGAAGAGCAGGTAAGAAGGCTTTTCCCCTATTTTTTGAATTATCGTCAGATTGAATAATCTTCATACTAAAAAAGCAAATTATTTAATCTGTCACAGAGGTAAAAGGTCATAACATTTTTCTGTTTTTCGTAAAAAACCGGATATTTTAATGCGCCGTTTAGCAAAAAGCACCTATAAAGACTTGGGATAAAGCCTAAAGGTCTTAAAGGGTGTTTTTTATTTGTTTTTTCTTTTTTAATAATTTGTAGCTTTTCTTGCATTTCTTATTGCTTTACAAATGACTCAAGACTGGAAAAGATTAAAAGAAGGATGTCAAAAAATGACGTAAAAAGCACTTACAAAAATCAACAAAATATGATAAAATTTAAATTGGATTCTGCTGCAATAACTCAAAAATATAAAATTTTGTGAATAATTATACTATTTTTAGGCCTTATAAAGGTGCATTCACTGTATATTTATAAGGAGAACTTAATAAAAATGAGTTATTGCAGTGAAATCAAATAGGAAATAAATCCTATTAGATTTGATAGATGTATTTTTAGTAGAACTTACTATATCATCAGAAGAAGTAGCAGCAACAGTACAAAGTTTAAGTAAAACCGCCATGAACTTAGTGGAAACTGTAAATCGATTTAAAGTATAAAGACAGAAGGCAGTAATCTTAAAAGATTTACTGTTCTTAAAATAATAAAAAGTGATGAATTTATAATGATAAACAACAGAAAGAGAAAAACATATAAAAATAAGCATATTATTATGGTTCAGCAATAAATTTTGTGATAGATAGTGCACCTACTCCGTCACTAGAAAATTTATTGAAGAATTATTAATATATTTTCGTATTAAATGAAAACAAAAAATTTCCTGTGTTTCGTATATTTCTCTATTTATGACTATTATTCCTGTAAAGGATAATTATAGCAATATGAGTAGTTGCACGTATTCTAGGTAGGTATAGTAGCTTGTTGTTATCGGATAAGCCTTTTGTTACTGATTTGATATTATCAACAGGAGCTGAATTTATGAATAAAAATATAGTTATTATTTATAGCATAATAGCAATATTTTTCTTTGTTAAATTAAATATTTGGTGTAAATCTGATATTATAGATAATGAAAATTTTATTGAGGAGAATGAGTTTACACAAGATTATTTAGAAGAAGAGAAAATTTGTTATGAATTTATAGAGGAAAGTATGTCTTCAAAAAGTGGGGGAATACACACTAATTATTTAGAAAGTAATAGGGTAGAAGAAATGGCAAGCGGGCATGAGATATTATCTGAATCAGAGGGCCTTATTATGTTATATTATACAAGGATTCAGGATAATGAGAAGTTTAACAAACATTTTAATATAGTAAAAAATAAAATGCTAGATAAAACTGGTTTAGTAAGATGGAGAATAAAAGAAGAAAACTATAATTTGTCTACTAGTAATGCTACGATTGATGATTTAAGAATAATTCGTTCACTTATATATGCTTATGACATCTGGGAAGATAAAGAATATTATGAAACTCTAGAAAAAATTAGTGAATCATTGCTTAAATACAATATATATAAAGGCTGTTTGAACAATTATTTTGATATAAAGCATAAATATAAGTCGGAAGAAATCGATGCAGCTTACATAGATTTATATACTATGAAACTTCTTTCTAATATTAACAATAAGTGGAATAAGGTTTATAAGAAAGGGATAAGTGTTATAAATAAGGGGTATTTATCTAATAAATTTCCATTATACCAAAAAACCTATAATATAAGAAAAGATAGGTATTTAGATAGACAGGTTATAAATTCTATAGATGCTTTGTTAGTTGTACTTCATCTTAGTGAAGTTGGATTAGTAAAAAAAGAGACATTAAAATGGATAAAAGATCAAATGATACATAGTGGTGGTATATATGCAGAATATGATATCAAAACTGGAAAGCCTGTGGATAATGTAGAAAGTGCTGCTACATATGCAATAGCTGCAAGGATTGCAAAAATTACAGGAGATGAATCATTATATAAATTATTAGTGGATAGAATGTTATCTTTACAAGTAGTGGACAAATCGAGTCCTTTATATGGAGGTTTTGGAGATGCAAATACATTAAAGGTCTATTCTTTTGATAATTTGCTAGCATTATTGGCATTTAGTACTTTAGGAGGACTAAATGATGAAAAATAAACAGGTGGATATAATTTTTTTACTTTTAATAATTGAAATATTTGCTATTACTACGCTACTTATATTGAATATTAAAGAACTTACTTTTATTGATTATATTTTGTATATGTTAGTTTTTCTTATAATAGTTATATCTTTTTATTCAAATTTGATAACGGGTTTAATAACAAGTGCATTTTTAGTATTTGGATATGGGAGTTATATGTTGTATGAAAGTTTATTTTATGAAAAGATGAGTATTGCAAATAGTTATTTTTGGATTGTATTATTTCCTTTATCAGCATTTATTTCAGGGAATTTGTCAGATTGTATAAATGAAATACGAAATAAAAATATAAAACTTGAGAAACAAATGAGTAATCTAGTAACAGTAGATGACATAACTGGATTTAATAATTTAAAAGAATTCTATACAGATTTAAATGAAGAAATGAGCAGATCAAGAAGACATGAATTTTACTTAGTAGTAATGTTAGTTGAATTGCAGTATTTAGAAGAATTAATTGGTATTTACGGAATAGATAAAATCAATAAAATATTAAAGTTTATATCAGTTTTGATTGAAAAGGTTACAAGAACAGAAGATAAAAGGTACAGGATTGATGAAGATTTATTTGCTATAATAATGCCTAATACAGATATATCAGGTGCAGAGATAGTTAAGGAAAGATTAAAAAAGGAATTGGAGAATGTTACAATAAATGATGATAACAAAACACAAACATATAAATTAGATATTAAAATTGCAGCTTTACAATATAATGATAGTATTACTAATTCTTTTCAATTTAAAGAATTAGCTCAAAAGGAGCTTGAATATGATATCTAAAAAGCTATTGATATTTTTTCTGATATTAATATTGTTTCTAACTGTAGTATATCCTTTTCAATTAGTAAATGCTGAAGGTATTAAAAAGAAAGTCTTATTGATATATGATAGGAGACATGTTTTTGGATATGCAGGAGATATTATAGCTTCTTACAGAGAATTATTTGGTCATTTTAATGTTCAGGTTTTAGAAGAAAGAGAAGAAGATTACCAAAAAGGACAAATAGACAATTTTGATTTTATGTTTATTATAGGAATAGAAGGAAATTTCTATAATTATCATTTATTAGAGGATTTAAAGAAAACAAAAAAAACTGTTTGTTGGATAGGAAAAGGAATAGAAAAACTTTTAGAAAATAATGGAAATATAAGTTTTAGATATAAAGGAGAGTCGGATGATTTAGTAAAGATATTTTACAGGGAGAAATATTTTGATATAGGGTTAATTGATGATTTTACGATTGTTGATAACCTTTCATCAGATTCTAAAGTCTATTCTTGGTTAAGTGATGGAAATGATAGTTATCCATATATACTTAGAGAAAATAATTATTGGTACGCATCTAAAGCAATCAGTCAGTCAGTACTATTTTATATATTTGCAGATGTTTTGTATGATTTATTCAATGAATACAATATTGAGAAAAGTCGAATATTTATAAGAATTGAAGATGTACATCCCTTTAGAGATATTGAAAAGTTGAGGGCTATAGGAGAATATTTAAATAGCAAGAATATTCCCTTTATGATAGCAATGATCCCTGCTTATAAAAATCCTAATTCATCCTATATAACTCCTTTGTCAGAAAAGCCTGAGTTCGTTGAAACTATGAAATATATGCAGGAACTTGGAGGGAGCATAGTACTTCATGGATATACTCATCAATCCTTTGGAGGGGATTTGACTGGAGAAGGATTTGAATTTTGGGATGGAATAAATGATAAACCTTTGGATTTAGATATAGAAAAATGGATAGATGAAAGAATTGGTTTAGGAATACAGGAAAGTGTAAAAAATGGCATATACCCTCTAGCATTTGAAGCTCCTCATTATGCTATCTGCCAAAGAGGATATAAGGTGCTTAAAAAGTATTTTTCAACCTATTGCGGACACATTCAGACAAGTGACCAAGGATTTGCTACAACAAGTTATCCCTATACTCTTTATGATACAGAATTGTTTCACAAATTTTTACCTGAGAATCTTGGATATGTAGACCCGAATAATCCCTTAACTATAATTGAAATTAAAAACAGCTTAAAGAAAGTCTCTGTAGTCAGAGGGTTTACAGCAGGGGTATTTTTCCATTCTTATCTTGATATAAAATACCTAAAGGAAATAGTTGAAGCAATAGAAACTGAAAACATAGAATTTTATGACTTAAAGAAGGAGGATAACTGGGTCAAATGGAATAATATCGATATAATTTCGGAAAATGGAGAAATAAATATAAATTATTGTGAAAATTATGAAAATGATCAGATAAATAGAGTTTTTACTTTAGGAACAAAAGTATTAATAATTTTTGTATTATCTATTAATATTATTTTTTTCATTATTTTGATTAAATCAAAGAGAAAAGCTGATAAACATCTATTAGGAGATTGATAATATGGGATTGAGTGTGATAGATTATCTTTTTTTATACTCTTTGCTATCTACATGGCTTCTTTTGCTTATGAACATATTTCTAACCTTTAGTGGATACAGGTTTTATATAGCTTCTTTAAGCAAAAAAATAGATATACTTAAGGAAATGACAGAGTTTCCAAGTGTATCAATATTAATACCAGCGCATAATGAAGAAAAAGTTATTGATAAAACTGTAAAAGCTATGTTATCCCTTAATTATCCAGAAGATAAATTAGAAGTTATTGTTATAAATGATAATTCTAGCGATAATACAGGCAAGATTTTAGAGGAACTTAAAAAAACTTATAGTAATAAAAACTTAAAGATTATTACTACTGATAAAATAACTGGAGGAAAGGGAAAATCTAATGCATTAAACATTGGTTACAAAAATTCTAAAGGTGATTATATTGTAGTTTATGATGCTGATAATACGCCAGAAAAGCTGGCTTTAAGATATTTAGTATATTCTATAACTAATTCAAAGGGGTTAGGTGCAAGGTACAAATTTTATCATTAGAAGAAGTGTGATTGAGGAACTTGGTGGATGGGATATAAATGCTATAGCAGAGGACACTGAAATTAGTTTTAGAATATACAAAATGGGCTATAGAATTGGATTTATGCCACTAGCTGTAACATGGGAACAAGAACCCGAAAAACTTAGAGTATGGTTTAAGCAACGAACAAGGTGGGCAAAAGGTAACGTATATGTTCTTGTTAAATATTTAAAGAATATATATAAAGAAAAAACTATAAGTGTGTTATTTGATTTACATTATTTTTTTTCAGTATATTTTCTATTTCTTTCATCTGTAATATTATCTGATATAATTTTTATTTTAGGATTGTTTACTGATATAAAAATAAGCTTATCAGGTAACTTTTTTCTGATTTGGATTCTTGCTTATATTTTGTTTATTCTTGAAGTTAGCATAGCACTAACTATGGAGAAAGGTGAAAGCAACTATAAAAATATTTTATTGGTTGCACTCATGTACTTTTCGTATTGTCAGCTGTGGATGATTGTAGCTGTAAAAGGAATAGTATTATATTTTAAGGATGTATTGTTTAAGAAAGAAACTAAGTGGTATAAGACAGAAAGGTTTTAGGTGAGGTGAAGAAATGAAAAAATTGATTTTCCTTATTTGTTGTATAGTTTTTTTTAATGCATTAAGTCCGAATTTATTCTATACACACGCAAGCACAAATGAAAAGTACGTAATTCAAGCTGGTGTGTTTGAAAATAAATCTAATGCTGATAAGATATATAACCTTCTAATGAAGAATAATTTTCCTGTATATATGCGACAAAAAGATAAGTTTTGGATTTACGTAGGGCAATATGATGATAAAATAGAGGCCGAAAAAGCTCTTAGCAAGATTAAACAAATAGGTGTTAATGGTTATGTAACAAAAATATATAATGTAGCAAATTCAAATATTATTAATAAAGGTAATACTATTTCAAAAACATCTCAAATAGATGTAAAAAACGATAATAAAATAAAATCTAAAAATTATCATTTGAATAATGATGTAACAATAAACGGTATTTTTGGAAGTTATATATTTTTTATTAATATCGATAAACACTGGCAGATTAAAGACAATGCTTATTTTGAGCTGATTTTTAGTCAAAGCCAGATAAAGAACTATGAAAATTCTACTTTAACAATCGAAATAAATAATTTTCCTATTTATAGTGTACTTTTATATGATAAAGGTGTTAATAGAGAAAGAATAAAAGTTCCTATTCCATTAGATAACATTAATGAAGGATATAACGAGGTAAAAATAAAATGCTATCATAGAATTACAGATGAGCCTTGTACTGATATTATAAATCCTGGAAACTGGATAGTATTTCATAAAGATTCATATATCCATATAGAATATATCGAAAAACAGGATAGCTTAAGTTTAATTGATTATCCATACCCTTATTTGAAAGAAAATAACAATAAACCAGTAAACAATATTATGATTATTCCAGATAATTATCATAACTATGAGTTAAATGCAGCAGTGATTTTAGCAACTAATTTTGGGCAAAGGTATCCTTATATAAAATTTGATACAAATATTTCAAAATTTAGTGAGGTTACTGATAAAAGCAAAAGTAATATAATATATATTGGTAGCAAAGATAATACACCAAAAGAAATATTATCATTAGTATCTAATGAAGAAATTGATTTTATTTCGGATAAGGCATTAATTAAAGAAGTTAAATCTCCGTATAATAGTAATTACAAACTTTTATTAATATTGTCAAATGATGAAGCAAGTATTTTAAAGGCTGTAAAAATACTATCAAATGATAAGATGATTTCTCAAATGGACAAGCCATATCAGTTTATATCTAATTCAATTAGTATGAATGAGGAAGACTCTCAAGAATCTGAATATATTTCTTTAGAAGATTTAGGCTATTCAAATATTAAACTACAAGGAATATTCTATCAAAAAGCTAGCTTTGGAGTTAATATACCTAAGAATTGGATTATAAAAGAAGGGGCGTTTTTACATATTGACATGAGATATTCTGAGGTTATAAATTTTGATAGATCTTTGGTAACTGTATATTTAAATGATGTTCCTATTGGTAGTAAAAAATTATATTACGAAAATGTCAATAATGATAATTTGGAAATAAAAATACCAAAGGAAGTTAAGGATAATGATTATTATAACTTAGAAATTGTTTTTTATTTTGAATTAGATGGTCCAGACTGTAATTATATACGAGACAGTAATTCTTGGGCATATATCTCAAATCAATCTTACTTATATCTACCCCATGATCAAAGAAAAGATAGTTTTTTTGAAAATTATGAAAGTCCCTTTATTAAAAACAAAAAATTCAATGATTTATTACTAATAGTTCCTGAAAATCTGTCTTCCTACGAAATGTCAGTGATTGCAAGTATAGCTAGTGCATTAGGACGTAATGTCAATAGTTTACAAAATATAGAGGTTAAAACTTCAAAAGAAGCTAAAGATAAATTTAAGAATAAAAACTTAATTATTATTGGCACTCCAAATAGAAATGAGTTAATTAAAGAAATAAATGATCGATTACATATTAAGTTTAATAAAGATTTTAGCAAGTTCCTATCTAATGATAAGATTACGTTATTAGAAGGTTACAATAAAGATTTAGCTTCTTTACAACTAATTAAATCACCATTTGATGAAAGTAAAACAGCCCTTATACTTACAGCAACGAAGAATGAAGGATTAAACTGGGCTAAGGATTTTTTAACGGATTTTGAGTTAATAACTAGGTTAAAAGGAGATGCAGTAGTTATAGATAAATATGCTAATATTCAATCTCAATATTATGGGATACTCAATGATAAACAAAAAAATGAACATATAAATAAAAAGGACAATAATCAAGATAAAAAACAAGATGTAAAAAAAGTAATAACAAATAAACAAGTTAGAAATTACATTTTTTTTGTTATATCTATTCTATCGTTAATAATAACAGCCTCTATACTGATAATGAGAAAGAAAAGATAAATGAAGAAATTGCATACTTCAATAGTTTAAATACGGGTTAACCCCTTTGTTTTGCAGAAAGAAACGTAGAAGCACTTGTTTGTGTAGGGGGAAGCCGTTGGAAAATAGAAAACCAAGGCTTTAACAATCAAAAAAAATATAAGGTACCATATTGAGCATGCTAATAACCATAATTATACAGCGATGAAGAATCATTATCTTCTAACACAGATTGCTAATATACTAATGCAGCTTTATTTTAAGATTTTCCACAATTTTATAAAATTAAAAGAGAATTTTGATTAACCTTTTTAGCAAAAATAGAAAAATAGTAAATTTCAATATTTTACATTTATAATAGACAGTGAAGAGCTAAATAAAAATATTTACTCTTCACAGCTGTACAGCTGAAAAAATAGTAGATTATTTGTCATTAAAAGGATATAATGATAATAGAGAATAGGTAGTAAGTAGTGGGTAGTTTATGAAACCTTTTCTGTTTAATAAACCTGCTATATTTGCCTAACTAACAGGAAGGAGGCAGGAAAATGAAAATTAGTTTTTCTACTTTAGGATGTCCTGAATGGTCATGGGAAGATATTGTAGCTACTGCTAAAGATTTTGACTATGACGGTATTGAGGTTAGAGGAATAGAAAAAGAAATTTATGTGCCTAAGGCAAAACCGTTTTTGCCCGGGGAATTAGACAGTACTAAAAAGCATCTGGATGAACTGGGATTAGCCATACCGTGTATTACATCATCCTGTTATTTGCACATTGGTGAGAAGCATGTACATTATATCCAAGAAGCAAAGGAATACATAGACCTTGCAGCAAAACTTAATGCACCTTATATACGCGTTTTAGGAGATGCGAATCCACAGCCAAGTGAAAATGTGAATGTGAAAAGTGTCATTGCAGCATTAAAAGAAATTGGAGAGTATGCAGTACCTAAGAATGTTACAGTACTGGTAGAAACAAATGGTATTTTTGCTAATTCCACAAGATTAAAAGAACTGATGTTAGCGGTTAATCATGAAGGGGTAGGAGTATTATGGGATATTCATCATCCATATCGCTTTATGAATGAGCCTGTAAAGCAAACCTATAATACTTTGAAAGAATACATTAAACATATACATATTAAAGATTCTATCGTGTCAGAAGGTAAAATAAAGTACAAAATGATGGGGCAAGGGGATATTCCTATCAAGGAATGTTTGACTTTGTTAAAACAAGATGATTATCAAGGTTTCATTTCCCTTGAATGGGTAAAAAGATGGTATACCGACCTTGAAGAACCGGGCATAGTTTTTATGCAGTTTGAAAATTATATCAGAGATATGTGGAATGGAATATAAATAGAATATAAACCTTTAAGAATAGATGCGGTTCGCAACAAGTTTACAGGCTCTTAGCCTTGTAGTTCGGTGATTGAGATAATATGTTTCAAACAAATTAAATGCACCCATTTCACAAATTCGTATTGCTTACTCTAGGACACTATGATATAATATTAACAAATTAAATAATGGCGTATCCCGATGAATATATGAAGATATCTTCAGGGCAGGGTTAAATTCCCGACCGGTGGTGATTTGTATATATGTTTAGTATATACAATAAGTCCACGAGCCTTAAGGCCGATTTGGTGAGAATCCAAAACCGACAGTATAGTCTGGATGAAAGAAGATGCAAACAGCACAGTGATGAATATGTATAAAAATTCATCATATCCATCAACCCATCATTTATTAAGGCATGACCTTTATCCATAATTCCCGAAGATATCTTCGGGAATTATTTTTTGAGGAGGTTGTTTAGGTGTTAGGAACACAGACTTTAAAAGGTACAAAAACAAATTATCTTGTAAAAGTTGCTTTATTATCAGCGGTAGCGGCAGTAATTATGTTTCTCGAATTTATAGTGCCTATGATGCCGGTATTTTTGAAAATGGACTTAAGTGAAATTCCGGTATTGGTGGGAACATTTGCTTTAGGTCCAATAGCTGGCGTCACCATTGAACTTATCAAAAATTTAATTCATTTGCCTTCTACAAGCACTGCTGGAATAGGGGAGATTGCGAATTTTGTGGTAGGGATTGCATTTGTAATACCAGCGGGTATCATTTATCGTAATCAAAAAAATAGAAATGGCGCTATATTGGGAATGATAGTGGGGATCATCAGTATGACAACGGTTGCTGCTGTACTCAACTATTTTGTATTCATTCCCCTTTACCAGACTGCACTGCATTGGCCGCTGGAAGCAATTATTGACTTAGGTGCAAAAGGAAATCCTGCAATTGTTGACTTGAAATCATTGATTATTTTAGGGATTATTCCATTTAATCTTTTAAAGGGTATTATTATTTCAGTTGTTACATTGCTAATTTATAAAAAATTATCTCCAATACTTCGTAATAAATGAACCTGCTGACTGGTTGATTTGAAGAATACAAAAAAACTTATTGTATAAAAACGTCATTGAAACTTATGCATACGCAGCTGCTAACGGTGAATTTTTTATTGTCTATCCTTGCAATTTTATGATAATTAACAATTGCTTTTTCAATATACATGTATTAAAATGTTTTAGAAACATACATTAGCATTTATATATCAAATTAGGTTAAAAGAATGCATACTCATTAAGTCAAAATTATAAAAATTATTTCTTAATGTATAATGACCGCATGCTGGGGTCAAATGAAGAGGTATATGTAAATGGAGCTTTTTATAGAAATATTAAGACAATTACATGCCGAGTTAGCAGTTTTAGCTATAGCAGCAACACCAGTGTTGGAATTAAGGGGAGCTATACCTTTTGGAATGAACCTTAATATGGATTGGAAGGTAGTATATATATTAAGTGTGTTGGGGAATCTAATACCAGTACCTTTTATATTGATATATATGCGGCCGGTGTTTTCCTTCTTACGAAAAACGAAATATTTTCAAAAAGCAATACATCTTATTGAAAAGAGAACTATGAAAAAAGCTGAAACAGTAATGAAATATAGTGCACTGGGACTATTTTTGGTTGTAGCAATTCCTTTGCCGGGTACAGGTGCATGGACGGGAGCGATGATTGCCTCT
>JASGMB010000066.1 GCA_030156665.1 Clostridiales bacterium | reverse complement strand
GGATTATGTATCGAATTTCACATAACCTATTTTAGCCAAAGGAACTTTTTATTTCTACCAGAAATTTTTTCTATTTTTTTAATGCAACGTTACTGAATTTAATTATAATATATTAAATTAATTCAAATTTTTAAAATTTGATTCAAGGGGCGAAAAGAATGAAAAGATTTGCAATATTTTCTAGTATAATATTTATTGTCCTTGTTATTACTTTGATAGGTTGTCAAAGGTCAATGATACCCCAAGAATCAATGGATGGAAAATATATTAATGAGACACATAATAAAGTAATTATACGCTTTGGATGGTGGGGCTCAGAAGTACGTCATAGAAGCATATTAGACGGTTTAAAAGTATACATGCAGGAGCATCCTAGCGTAAAGCTTATTGGTGAATATTCGGATTGGAGTTCATATTATCAGCGATTAGTGACTCAATTAGCTGGTGGAAGTGCACCTGATATTATTGCGATTGACCAATTATGGCTAAATGATTTTGCAGCTCAAGGTGAGATGTTTGTAGATTTATATAAGCATAAAGATAAGATTGATTTTAATAAATTAGATAGAAAGCTATTAAAAGATTTTATTAAGAAAAATGAACAGCTTCATGGTATACCATTGGGTTCAAATGTTTCAACAATTATTTATAATAAACGCATTGTAGATATGACAGGTATTTCTTTAGATGAAAATTCACAATGGGATTGGGATACATTTCTTAACGAAGGGAAAAAATTCAAGAAAAAATATCCTGATTTAACTTTCTTACATGCAGATCTTTTTTCATTAGAACTTTTCATATTACGTTCATATGCAATTCAAAAAACAGGTAATCAATGGGTAAAAGAAGATTATACAATTGGATTTAATAAAAAAACGCTTACAGAAGCTTTTGGATATATTAAGCAATTATTTGATAATAAAATTATAGAACATATAGGAGAAACAATGCCTTTCAATGGGAAAATTGGTACAGCTCCTCAATGGCTAAATGGAAAATGTGCTTTAACATTAGGGTGGTCTTCTGATATTCCTGATTTAACAAACCCTAATGTAGAAATAGGAGTAGCACAATTTCCGATTACAAAAGACGCTAAAGAAACGGGGATTTATACTAAACCCACTATAGTAATAAGTATTAATAAAAAATCACCTCATATTGATGAAAATATAAGATTTTTAAGTTGGTTAATAAACAATCAAGAAATGATTCCATATTTATATAATGTCAATGATAGATCATATATTAATGAAAACAAAGAATTTTTAGCAAATGAATATAAAATAAATCGCAATATTGAAAAGGCGTTGCAAATTGCTTTGAAAAAATCTGCAACATCTGTAAATGGCGTAAGTAATAATAGTGAATTGATGGCAATAACATACGATATTATTCAAAAAGTGGCATATGGAAGACTTACGCCTGAACACGCTGCAGATAGTTTGATTAGACAATTTAATGAGAAGTTACAAGAGATTAGAGAGAATAAAAAATAACAAGATTTAGAATACATTTTTTTAAAGAAGGGGCTATTATGAAAAGAATATTTGCAGTAATTTTGTTATTATTATTAACTTTATTGCTTGAAGGTTGTGTAAGTACTTTACCAGTTGTACAACAAAAGCAACCAACAAATAATCTTAAAGATAGTAGCGTTTGGAGAACTTGTTAAAGAAAAGACGAACAGTAGTATTGAAATTGAAGTGTTTGATTCAGCTGCATTAGGGACGCAGCGTGATGCTTTAGAAGGTATGCTGGTAGGTACTGTTAATGGAACGGTAAGCCTAGAACCACTTTCGTATTGGGTTAAGGATATAAATTTAGACCCATTACATATTTTGTTAGAGCACCAAGGCAAATTACGAGCAACGTTCCTATTCATTCTGTTAAAGATTTAAAAGGAATTAAGATTAGAGTGCCTGAAACACCCACAGGTCCGGCTGCATTTGAAGTAATGGGAGCAACAGCAGTTACCATGCCTTTTTCAGAGGTGTATTCCGCTTTGCAGCAAAATATTGTTGATGCTCAAGAAAACCCATTAAATCTTATAGTAGCAAATAAGTTTTATGAAGTACAAAATTATGTTACTATTACAAATCATCAATATCAAGCTGCGTACCTTTTGCTAGATGAAAAAACATACCAAAATTTAACTGATATTGAGAAAGCGGCGATTAATGAAGCCGCTAAAGAAACACAAGTTTATGAGAGTGAATTATTGAAGGCAGATCTTGAAAAAAGTATTAAGACTTTAGAAGAAAATGGTGTTGTTATAATAAGCCCTGATATAAAAGAATTTGCAAAGACGGTTGAAAAAGCTTATCAAGAATATGATATGTTGATGCAAGCATGGATTATAAAAATAAAGTCATTAAAATAGGATGAATATAGCGGTGAAAAAATTTTTCTTGTTTTTATATAAAAGTTGACCTGAAAAGAGGTTCGCTTTTTTATTTAAAGATGATTTCAAAAATTACAAAAACTTATTGGAAGCATAGAACCACTTTCTTGGAAAAAATATAGAAAAAAGAAGGAGTTTGGAAAATTATATAGAATATATGTATATTTATATCGTTTAGAAACAATTTTGTGATTGGATTGAAAAAGATATACTATGATGAGGCTTGTGGTAATGTATGATCACAAAATTAGCAAAAAAATGAAAAACAATGAGAATCGGAAAAATCAAAAAGGAGGAATGCGTTGTGAATGAAAAAATTGCCCAAAGAATAGACAGGCACCGTAGATTCTTAAAATATGAGGAAACGGATAGACCTATTATTGGTTTTTACATTGGCGGGTGGGAAAGCTTAAGTAGGTATTCAGATAACTCAGAGAGCTTATTTCCAAAAGGCTTAATTAGTTATGATGATTTAACAACCGACAAATTTTATGAAATGTATAAAAACTATGCAGAAAATCTTTTATATGATGATGACTTTGTTCGTACCTTGGATCCGGTTCCTTCAATTCCTTGGATAGAAGCGGCATGCGGATGCCCTATTAATTTTACTGGAAAAAATTTTTGGTCGCAAAAAATTGGCTTTGAAAAAACTCAGGAAAGCCTTGATAATATGCCAATTAGTGATAATCCTTGGATTAAAAAATATGGTGAATTCGTAAAGTTTTTGGCTTCTGAGTTTCCAGATTATGCTATAGGTCAGTCAATACTAAGAGGTCCATTAGATGTAATGTGCGCTTTGGTTGGAGACAGTGAAACTATTTATAATTTATATGATGAACCGGAATTTATAAAAAAAGGTCTTCGCATATTTTCTGATGTATTCAACGAGTTTATACGCATACAAAATATGTATACTCCAAAGTATCATGACGGTTATGGGATAGGACAGTTTTATATGTGGACTCCGGGAACTGTTTGTCGCATCCAAGAGGATTCTATGGCTCTAATAACTCCGGGTCATTATGATGAGTATGTATATGAGGCGGATGTTAAAATAACGTCGGAAACAGAGTACAGTCTTTACCATGTTCATGCAACTGGTATGTTCATTATGGACAAAATTGTACGCAATAAAAACCTTAGCATTGTTCAGGTATCAAAGGATGAAGGAAATACAAAACTCAGCGATTTAATAGACGGTATGGAGACAATACAAAACGCTGGAATAAGTGTTCTGATTAAGGGAAGATTTGATAAAGATGATATCGACTTGATGAGAAAACGTCTTGATAAAAGAGCTCTTGCTCTAGGCTGTGTTGTTGACAGCATTAAAGAAGCAGACGAGCTCAAAGAATATTTGTTGAATTTAAACTGGTAAATATCCGGATAAAGTTCACGCTGGAGTTGAAATAAGTCTTATAGAGATAGCTATATTTTCTATTATTAATTTGATAATAATCTATTGCTTAATTTTGATTTTGAAAAATATAAACGAATTCTATCGCATATAACCCAAGAATATATATAAATTGGGGGCGATGGATATAAAAAAATTTTTAATCATTACGACATATAAAAATATATTTACAGGCTTAACATTGCTCATACTTGTTGGTATATTAGTATATTTATTGTCCATAGATATCTGGTATTGGAGACATATGCAAGTATTGGAGATTTCCAAATGTGAAGAAGTTGAAGAGTTAATCAAGGAAAATGAAAGGTTAAAGGGGATACTTAAAAGTATATTGCCAAAGGAACAAAAAATATTTTATGAAAATCCATACAGACTTTACGGGAACCGTACGATTAGAGTTGAAACAACTTCTTTGAAGGAAGTGATAGAAAAAGGAAAGAATATTCAATTTAGTGTTTCATATAAGGTACCAGAATACTTGCGTCCTATTTACGACCCGCACTGGGCAATGGCTTATTATAGAGGATGGATTTACCTACCTTGGTAGGACACGAAATTGATTTTTTTATGCGAAGAATGTAATGAAATATATGAGTATTTAAAGAAGTGGATAGAAGAGCATAGCGTTAAACCAAAACCAACGTTTTTAAATATAGAAGGCCAACATATCACCCGGCTTGGAAGAAGAATGTTGAAAAGGGATGGAACTATGTTCCTGAAAAGACTTTCTGCTTTTAATGAAAGAAGAACAAAGAAGACAATAAGGTTTTAAAGAAAGATATAGCAAAATATTTCAAGAAGCAGAAGATAGATGAAGAGCTAATTAACCCTGATTTAGCGGAAGCTTTTGCTAAGTTTAAGCTTTAATTGATTCAAGATGAAGTAGTTTAGGGAGTTTATTTTTAAATGAAGGGTTTTTAATCAGATAAAGAATATAATAATAAGGATAAATTTTAAAATTATATCATTATGGAGGATATGTTTATGGGATTATTAGATGGATTAATGGGGAATGCTTCAGAAGTTAAAATTGAAGAAGTACAAAGAGAATATGCAAATATATTAACTTCTGCAGAAAGAGTTGAAAAAGCATATAAGCTAATTCGCGATATGTTTGTTTTCACAAACAAGAGGCTTATATTAATTGATAAGCAAGGAGTAACTGGAAAGAAAATCGAGTATCACTCAATACCTTATAAGAATATCACTCATTTTAGTATAGAAACAGCAGGCAATTTTGACTTGGATGCAGAGCTTAAGATATGGATATCGGGTACTCAAGTTCCAATAGAAAAACAGTTTAATAAAAGTTTAAATATATATGAACTGCAAAGTGTATTAGCTGAGTATATTTTGAAATAGAGCTGATTATATGTAAATAGTTACGAGTTATAAATTAATCAGATTCATTAGGAGGATTTTTTTAATTCAATGTAGAATATGCTTACAAGAAACAATATAGATAAATACAGGCAAGGTATAAATTTACATATGCACTTATTAGTCCGATTTTCTTATGGTATTTATAACGACTGCGGGAAAGGAGAAGTGAAATGTTAATATTATTAGACACAGCCAATCTTGAAGGAATTAGAAAGCTTAATGACATGTATCCCATTGATGGTATTACAACAAATCCATCGATTATTGTAAAAGAAAAAACAAACTTTATTGACTTAATAAAGGAAATTAGATCAATTATTGGCACTGATAAAATGTTGCATGTACAAACATTAGGTACTACTGCATTGGAAATTGTAGAAGAAGCAGAATATTTAAATGAAAAAATAGGTGGAAATTTTTACGTTAAAATTCCTGTTACTGATGAGGGAATTAAAGCGATGAAGATTTTAAAAGAAAAAAGTATAAAAGTTTCGGCTACTTCTATCATTACTGCCTTACAAGGACTAATAGCAGCAAAAGCAGGTGCTGAATATGTTATACCTTATGTAAATAGAATAGATAATATCTCCGGAGATGGTGTTGGAGTCGTATCGGAAATGGTTTGTATTTTTGAAGCGTATGGTTTTAAGACTAAAGTATTGGCAGCTAGTTTTAAGAATGTAGATCAAATAAAAAGAGCATGTTTAGCAGGAACTCATGCAATTACAGCTGCTCAGGATATTATAACTCAACTGCTTCAACACCCATTGACCGATTGGAGTGTAGAACAATTTACAAAAGATTGGGAAAATATGTACGGAAAAGGGAAGAGAACGAACAATATATAAGTTGGATTACTACCGTTTGATAAGTTTTCTAGTTCACTTTAGTATTTTGTTAATTTTACGTTAATGTTTCAAACAGAGGTAAAAATATATTCTTAAATTGTAAAAATCATCTTTAAAGCAGTAATTTACTGCTTTAAAGATGATTTTTATATTATATGAAAATAGTAACTTGATGATAAACTTTTATAAATGAATCATCATTACATGATATTTACAAAATATTTGTGAGATACTATGTAAATGAATCTTCACAATATCTACACAATTTATTCATAATATCTTCATAAGACAGTATTATTATAGAATTGTATAGAAAAGTAATATATTCAGTTATTCAAAAACAAGGAGATTGGAAATTTAAAATGATAAAAATACATTTAGAGAGGGTGAAGATATGAAAAAAAGTAAAATGCTCTGGTCAGTGGTATTGGTGCTTTCTGTTATACTACTTATTGGATATAGTGTATGGGCATTTTCAAATACTGGCTACCTAAGATTTGGACCGTATGGTTATTATGGAAGAGGTATGATGAATAGATGGTTTAATTTCTATGATAGGCAATTAGATCAAAATAAAGAGAAATTATCCATTGATAAGATCAAAAATAATGTAAATGGATATATCAAATCTTATAATAGCAATTTAGCAATAGCAGATATTTTTGTATTTAAAGACAGTGATTACTATGTCTCGGTAGAGGAAGAAGATACAGGAAAAGGTGCTATGGAGCTGCTTGTAAATCCATATACCGGCGAGATATACCCAGAGTATGGGCCTAACATGATGTGGAATGAAAAATATGGTATGCATGGTGGACGTAGGCCAGGGATGATGAGTATGATGGGAGGAAGATGGAACAGATGGAATAGATATGATGGTGGTGCAAACTATTCGAAGAAAATAGAAAGAGATGAAGCAGTAAAAATAGCTAATGATTATATCTGGGAATATAGTGGAAAGGACTTTTCTGTAGCCAATGAAGGTCATGAATTTTACGGATATTATACATTTCATGTTAATAAAGGGAATAAAACGATAGGTATGCTAAGTGTTAATTATTATACAGGTGATGTATGGTATCACACGTGGCACGGACAATTGGAAGAAATAATATCGTATCATGAAGAATAAAGAAAGGAGAGATTAGAATGATGGGGTATGGTTATGGCATAGGAATGATGGGGGGAGGTTGGATATGGATGATGATTATTCCTATATTGCTAATAGGTGTTATTGTATATGCGGTGATTAAACTTACAGATAGTAATCATTCTCGCTATGATAGGCAATATGGAGATGTGAATCGCGCAATGGACATCCTAAATCAAAGATTTGCCAATGGAGAAATCAGCGAAGAAGAATATAAAAGAAAAAAAGATATGTTGAGATCTTAAACACCATGTTTTATATCGATAACGAACTTTAAAATTAAAATAAAATTAAGGAAGTTATCGATGAAGTTCGTGAAGTTAAGATTAAGGAAATATTTATTTTTAGACTTTCCTCACTATAACGTTTATCTCTTAAAAAGCAAAATCCATAATTAATTTTTAGGAAAAATTTTTTAACATATGTTTTCGATAACTATATTAAACTTTATTTCACTATGGGCAGCAGCCTGGTTGAACTCTCATAACCGGGCAATGCCCAATTTTATTATATAGAGAAGCGCAATATCAAGACAATCTACCTTAGTTTTTGTGCCAAAGACACTTTAATATTTTGGAATTATGTTAAAATAAAGTTAGTATAAAAATAGCATCGTAAATATACAATATCTTATCAAAAAGGAGATAAGCGTATGAATGAAAAAATTTTAGTGGTAGATGATGAAATAAAGTTATTGGAGGTAGTAAAAGATTACCTTAGAGTGGAAGGATATGAAGTGTACACAGCGGATAGAGGAAAAAAAGCTTTAGAGCTGTTTTATAAAATTCAACCTGATTTTATTGTTTTAGATTTAATGTTACCGGATTTATCGGGAGAAGAAATATGCAAGCAAATACGAAAGGAATCAAATGTTCCCATTCTGATGCTTACTGCTAAAGATAGTGAAGAGGATAAAGTGAATGGTTTATATATCGGTGCAGATGATTACTTGACCAAGCCTTTTAGTCCAAAAGAGTTGGTAGGACGAATTAGGGCGATTTTTCGAAGAACAAGAGGTGATGTACTGATATCGGATATCTTGTCCTTTAATAAAGATGATTTAGTGATTGATATACCCAAACATATTGTAAAGAAGAAGGGACAAATTATTAATCTGACCCCAAATGAATATAAAATTTTACTTACATTGGCGCAAAACCCGCAGAGAACATTTTCACGCAGTCAATTAATTAATATAGCATTAGGCTATGATTTTGAGGGATATGATAGGACTATTGATACCCATGTAAAAAATCTTAGGCAAAAAATTGAAGATGATATAAAAGAACCGAAATATATTATAACCGTATATGGGGTGGGATATAAATTTGAAGGGGAATAACCAATGATTAATATTAATAAGCAGTTAAGAAAATATTTTATTCTGATCTCAATTATATCTGTAGTTTTTATTACAATAGTATCTAATCTTAGTATGAACTATTTTTTTGCAAATTATATTAAAGAGTCTAGAAGTAGAGATGATCTTAAACTCATTCAATATATAGAGCAACTGTACAATGAAAATGAGGTTTTGGATAGCCGGTCGTTAATGAATATTATGCATTATTCTTATAGCGAAGGAATAGAAGTTAAAATTAAAAATATGAACAATGAAATTATCTGGGAAAGTGGAAGACCTAATACAATGATGCATGGGATGATGTCGAGAATGATGGGGAACAGGTTTTACCCCAGTACTAAAGTATCCTATAAGGATTATCCGATGATGTATCGAGGGCAACAAGTAGCTACTATTGTGATAGGAAGACCTCAAAGTATCATAGGGACAGCTGAAGATAGGAATTTTGTATATACCATTAATGGCGTATATATTGCGGCGTTTCTTTTTTCCATTATACTTGCAAGTATTTTAAGTTTACATGTTTCGAAAAAATTTTTACGGCCAATATATCGTATTAAGGAAAATGCTAAATTAATAGAAAATGAAAAATATAAACAATTGCTGAATGTGGAGACCAATACTTTAGAACTGAATGATTTATCCCTTTCTATTAAAGAACTGGCAGAAAAACTAGAGTATCAAGATGCACTGCGTAAAAGATTAACGTCGGATATTGCACATGAACTGAGAACTCCGTTAGCGACTTTACAAAGTCATATAGAAGCCTTCATGGATGGGATATGGGAACCTACACAAGAACGGTTAATGAGCATTCACGATGAAATCACAAGACTTACAAAACTTATTAAGGACCTATCGGATTTATCTAAGATTGAGAGTGAAGAAATAAAGTTGAACATGGAGAATGTCAATTTATCCGCATTACTCAATAATGTAGTTGATAATTTCGAACCATTATTTATAAGTAAAGATATTAAAATTATTAAAGATATACAGCATAATGTAGAAATGATGGGAGATGCAGACCGGTTAAACCAAATTTTTATCAATCTCCTATCCAATGCTTATAAATATACAAATGAAAAAGGAAGTGTTACTACCAAGTTAACGGAATACAATGGAAAGATAAGCATAGTTATTGAGGATACCGGTGTAGGAATTGCTAAAGAGGATATTGTCCATATTTTTGAAAGATTTTATAGAGGAGATGCTTCCAGAAGTCGTGAAACCGGAGGGGCGGGTATAGGTCTTACCATTACTAAAGCGCTAATTGAAGCCCACGACGGTACAATAAAAATTGAAAGTGAAATCGGTAAGGGGACTAGGGTAAGTGTGACTTTTCCTCTGTTGCGTTGAGAAGTTCTAAGGCTTCTTAACAAAGTTTATGAACAATGAATAAAATTCCCAAAAGCAAAGGTTGATGGGTTAAGTAAATAAATAATGAGTGTTGACCTAGATATGATATAAAATCATGTTTAATTTCAAAAGAAAAAAGACTCTTTTTTTCTATATATAACGTTTTTGCGATTAGTGTCCCATATAGAAAAAGACCAAACCACGGGAAAAGTGAGTAATAGTCTAAAGAGCTAAAGTTTTTATCTATCAACCCAAAAGGGAAAAGGTACGGTGTGTTTACTACAATGTTTGAAAATATATTGCCAAGAATGATAATAGTAGTACCGAGTAAAAAAATATATTTTTTCTCCAGTTTATTCAGAAAATGGTACAAAATCATACTGGTACCTAAAAAGTGTAAAATGCCGAATTTAATATAATCTTTGGGAGAGTAAAAAAATGTGATTACAGATAAAAGCAATCCAAAGCTAAAAACAACGCTCCCACGCTTTATATTATGCTTACTGAATGTACTGCTCACCCCTGAAATGAGAATAAAGAGGATAGCAGATAATTTCCCTACATAATACCAAAATCCACTTAGGTATTCGATATCATAAGAATAAAAGTCTTTTAAGTCAACCACTAAGTGAAATACAACCATCAGTACGATAGCGATTCCCCGGATGAAATCTATTTCCCAAATACGACGTTTAATTTTCATATGAAATTTCCTCTTTAGTGTTATAATGACTGCGGCAGAAAACTTGCCCGCTTGCGGGTAAGTTGAATGCCGTACAAAGTTTCATCAAAATCTACCTATTAAATAACTTCGAGGCTTGCCTCGAAGAATAAAATCGAAGATTTTGATATAAAATATTATGGGGTTTACTCATTCCTATTTCTTATTATAATACATTAATTTATACATGTACATCAATTATTTATTTTTGTAACCAATATCTTCTGTAAATATCAAGGTCTTTCCCCGGTGGCAGTTTTAGGATAACAGACCACTTTTATACTAAGCCGGATTAACGTGTACCAAAACATCTCCTACATGCTTAAAACCTTTTAATTTTTCTTTAATTTGAGCGGCAACACTGTGACCCTCACGTACTGTCATATTGCCCTGTACAGAAACTTTAACAATAATAATATATCTTAGTCCTATGGGTTTTGCATGGACATCGTCTACATGGTCCACTCCGCGGATGGATTCAATTATATTAATAATATCTTTCATTACTTTTTCCTCAATATTGGTATCCATCAATACATGGTAGGAACTGCTGAAGATTCGCATGCTTGTATAAGTAATCCATAGGGCAATCCCTATTCCTACCATTCCATCTACCCAATAAATTCCCTGACTCCCGAGGAAAATACCTAATAAAGTAGAAGAAGTGACAAAAACATCGTTTCTGTGATCTTCAGAATTTGCTAAAATTAATAGATTGTCTTCACGACGACCAGCTCTTTGTGTATAAATAAATAATATAAGTTTTAGTATGATGGTTAGTATCGCGACTCCTGCCAGATATAACGAAAAAGTAAATACTTTCTTATGAAGGATAGCATCCAACGAGCTGCGAAAAATTTTATAAGCGACCAATAGTAGTGAAAAGCTAATAATCATAGAAAAGATATATTCTGCTTTTCCGTGGCCATAGGGATGGTTTTGATCTTCTGGTTGACTAGCGATTTTATTTCCCGCATAGGTCATAATCGACGCAAATACATCTCCTGCACTGTTAAAACCATCTGCAATCATTGCCTGGCTTCTACTCATAAAGCCTACTATTAATTTTAAAACTAATAATAATATATTGGCTAAGATACCTAAAATAGCTACTTTTTTTGTTATTGCATATCGGTCCATTACTTCACCTAATTTCAATGATTATTCGAAAATATGTTAGTTATTTTAGTAGATAAAGAGTAATACAAAGTAAATCTATTCCAAAATGTCTTGCTTTTTATTATAGATATCTATGACTATAATTGCAATAGAAAAGTTTATTTAAATATGCTTTATGATTTTATCAAATTTCTTTTAGTATTAGCTAAGTATATAGTATAATAAAAATCATAGGCTGGTATGCATGTATAAGCATAAAATTAGGATCTTTAAATGAGATAAGGTAGATTAATTACAAAGCAAGAAGATATGAAAACAACTAATTACAAGATACTATCTGAAATTATTGCGGAAGAGCAAAAACACATTCAGAATTTAGAAATTTTTTTTGCGTGAATGAAATAAAAACCCTGTCTGCAGTTATATAAATAGTGTGTCTGTTATTAGCACTCATTTAAATAGAGTGCTAATTTTTTCTTGACACCTATTTTTTGTAGGTGTAAAATTAAAAATGCCAATAGTTTAGTAGATATACGTTAGCAATAAGTAATTTTTTATCAGATATTTTCAGTCAACGTATCCTTTCACAAAAATAAAAAATCAAATAAAAATATTAAAGATGTTAGGAGGGATTACAATGGTTCACGAAAATGGAAATATTTCAGTGCATAGTGAAAATATTTTTCCAATTATTAAAAAATGGCTGTATTCTGACAAAGATATATTTGTTCGAGAATTGGTGTCTAATGGCTGTGATGCAATTAGTAAATTAAAAAGATTATGTTCGATAGGTGAAGCAGATATTCCTGAAGATACGAAATATTATGTAAAAGTAGTTTTTAATAAACAGAATAAAACACTTAAATTTATTGATAATGGTATCGGTATGACTGCTCAAGAGGTTAAAAAATATATTAACCAAGTTGCTTTTTCTGGAGCAGAGGAGTTTTTGGCAAAGTATAAAGATAAAACTGATGAAGGTAGTCAAATTATTGGGCATTTTGGACTGGGCTTTTATTCTGCATTTATGGTGGCTGATCGTGTAGAAATCGATACCCTTTCATATCAAAAAGAAGCTGAAGCGGTAAAGTGGGTATGTTCAGGGGGAACGGAATATGAAATGGATACATCGGAACGTACCGAGAGAGGTACAACCATTACGTTGTATATTGCGAAAGACAGTGAAGAATTTTTAGATGAATTTAAGTTAAGAGAGATTTTAGTAAAGTACTGCGCTTTCTTACCTGTTGAGATATATTTGGAAAATGCTAATCCTGATAGAAAAGACAAGCAAGATGAAGAAAAAGCCGCAGAAGAACCAAAACCAATTAACGATACAAACCCTTTATGGTTGAAGAAGCCTACTGATTGTGAAGATAAAGAGTATAAGGAATTCTATAGAAAAGTATTCCATGATTTTAATGACCCATTGTTCTGGATTCATCTAAATGTAGATTATCCGTTTAATCTAAAAGGAATTTTATATTTTCCAAAACTAAAGCATGAATTTGAGGGTACCGAAGGTAAAATTAAACTGTACAATAATCAAGTGTTTGTAGCAGATAATATAAAAGAAGTAATACCGGAATTTTTAATGCTGCTAAAAGGTGTATTAGATTGTCCGGATTTACCTTTAAATGTATCACGCAGTTTTCTACAAAATGATGGATATGTACGAAAAGTATCCAATCATATTACCAAGAAAGTTGCAGATAAATTAAGAGAATTATATAATACAGAAAGAGAAAACTATAATCGTTATTGGGACGACATTCATCCGTTTATTAAATATGGTTGCATGCGTGACGACAAGTTTTATGAAAAAGTAAAAGATTTTATCATTTATAAAACAACTAATAATGAGTATATTACTTTAAAAGAATACCTAGAAAGAAATGAATCCAAACATAAAAATAAAGTTTTTTATGTATCTAATGAAAAACAACAAGCGCAATATATTAGCTTATTCAAGGAGCAAGGTTTGGAAGCGATTATTTTACCATCACCTATTGACAGCCATTTTATTCAGTTCCTTGAAATGCAAGAAAAAGACATAAAATTCAATCGTATTGATTCGGATCTTTCTGAAAGTTTAAAAAATACAGAAAATAAAGAAAATGAAGCTGCTGACAAAGAAACCAAAGAAAGTTTAGAAAAGATATTTAAAGAAGCTTTAAACAATGAAAAATTAAAAATACAAGTAGAAAATTTAAAGGCTGCTGGCATTTCTGCAATGATTCTATTATCGGAGCAGTCAAGAAGATTGCAGGAAATGAGTATGATGATGGGTCATTTGGATATGAAGAATATGTTTCCAGATGAACAGACATTAGTATTAAATAAAAATAACCACTTGATTAAAATGATTCTTAAATTAAAGGATAAGCAGGATAAGAAGGAAGACCTAAAATTAATCTGTGAGCAAGTCTATGATTTGGCAATGATGAGTCATAAACAATTAGAATCAGAAGCGATGACAAAATTTATTGAGAGAAGTAATCTGATATTAACCAGATTAGTAGAAACAGAAGATTTGTAATAACTTTGGCAAAAAACCTGACCTTTTGTGGGTCAGGTTTTTTGCTGTACCTAGTAAGTGCAAGGTGTTAAAGCCTTGCACTTTTTTGATGTATGGAAATATGTGATGGTTTAATATTTCTTGTTTTCATTTAGAAATAGCTTGTGCAAAAGTTTGCTTTCTACCAGTCACTTTATCAATATACCGTATCTGAATAGCAATGATCACTTTCTATAAGGAAAATATATACAATAATCAGTTTGATGACGTTATAAACATCAGGTATAATTTAATTGTTAGTTTTTTAACAAATATTTTTACTGGATTCACAACGTATACAAAATACGGTATACGATAGAGATATTAAGAAAAAATCCTATCAGAAAGGGAGGAATCAAAAATGTTAAAAAATTATCAATTAGATAAAGTAGAGCAGATCATTGAAAAATATCAACGTAAAAAATCCAGTTTAATTGCAGTGTTACAGGAAATACAAAAGGAGTATAGATATCTTCCGGAAGAAATTTTAACATATGTTTCTACTGCAATGGAAATTAGTCCTGCAAAGGTTTTTAGCGTGGCTACATTCTATGAAAATTTTTCATTGGATCCTAAAGGGAAATATGTAATCAAAATTTGCGATGGAACAGCATGCCATGTAAGAAAGTCTATCCCGATTTTAAATGCCCTTAGAAATGAATTGGGGTTAAGTGAAGAAAAACATACTACTGATGACCTTTTATTTACGGTAGAAACGGTATCATGTTTAGGAGCGTGCGGATTAGCACCAGTTATTACGGTAAATGACAAAGTATATGCAAAGATGACACCGGAGTCAGCTACTGAGTTATTGAGAAAAATAAGGGAGGAGGAGTCGAGATGAAAATTCAAACAGTCGAACAATTAAAAGAATTCTCTCAATTATTTAATACATCTCTAGATAAACAGGAAAAAAAGGTATTGGTATGTGCAGGAACAGGATGTGTGGCCGGTGGATCAATAGAGATATACAATAAATTAAAGAAATTGATAGAAAGCAGAGGGTTATTAGTAGGTGTAGAACTTACTGAAGAAAAGCAAGGCATAGGTCTAAAGAAAAGTGGTTGCCACGGTTTTTGTGAAATGGGGCCATTAGTTAGAATTGAACCTTATGGATATTTGTATTTAAAAGTTCAAGTTGAAGATTGTGAAGATATTGTAGAAACAACACTTATGAAAGGCCAACCGGTTGAAAGGTTAATGTACCGTTGGAAAGAAAAGACTTATGCTACACAAGAAGAAATCCCGTTTTACAAAAAACAGACAAGGCTTGTTTTAGAAAATTGTGGACATATTGATGCTGAATCTATTCAGGAGTATATAGCGAAAGATGGTTATAAAGCACTGGCAAAGGCACTTCATGAAATGAAACCGGAAGAGATTTGTAAATTGATTTCTGATTCTAACTTAAGAGGAAGAGGTGGCGGCGGTTTTCCAGCGGGGAAAAAATGGTCCCAAGTATTAGCTCAAAATAGTGATATAAAATATGTAGTATGTAATGGAGATGAAGGGGATCCCGGTGCTTTCATGGACAGAAGTATCATGGAAGGAGATCCGCATCGAATGATTGAGGGAATGATTATAGCCGGTTTTGCAACTGGAAGCTGTGAGGGATATATCTATGTAAGGGCGGAATATCCACTTGCTGTGGAAAGACTCAGAATTGCTATTGAACAAGCTAGAGAATATGGAATATTAGGAAAAAATATTTTAAATTCCGGCTTTGATTTTGATATTTACATTAACCAAGGTGCGGGTGCATTTGTATGTGGAGAGGGAAGTGCACTAACAGCTTCAATAGAAGGAAATCGAGGCATGCCTAGGGTAAAACCGCCGAGAACAGTAGAAGCAGGATTATGGGGCAAACCCACAGTATTAAACAATGTTGAAACTTTTGCGAACGTTCCCCAAATTATCAATAAAGGAAGCGAATGGTATAAATCCATAGGTCCTGAAAAAAGTCCCGGCACAAAAGCTTTTGCTTTAACAGGCAACGTAAATAATACCGGTTTGATAGAAGTACCGATGGGAACGACATTGAGAGAGATTATTTTTGAAATAGGTGGCGGCATCAAAGATAACAAAAAGTTCAAAGCCGTGCAAATCGGAGGACCTTCAGGAGGATGTTTGACAGAAGAACATCTTGATTTGCCTCTTGATTTTGATTCATTAAAAAAAGTGGGAGCGATGATTGGCTCAGGTGGTCTGGTTGTAATGGATGAAGACACATGTATGGTTGAAGTGGCACGATTTTTCATGAATTTTACTCAAAATGAGTCTTGTGGAAAATGTGTACCATGTCGTGAAGGAACAAAGCGAATGCTTGAAATATTAGAAAAAATTGTTGCTGGTAAAGGGGTACCAGAAGACCTTGATCTGCTTCTTGATCTGGCAGATACCATTAGTAGTACTGCGCTATGCGGATTAGGAAAAACAGCAGCATTTCCGGTAGTGAGCACACTAAAATACTTTAAAGATGAATATCTTGCGCATGTTTTGGAAAAAAGGTGCCCTTCTAAGACATGTCAGGCATTAAAATGCATTGAGATAAACAAAGCACTTTGTAAAGGTTGTAGTAAATGTACGCGTGTATGTCCTGTGAATGCTATTGAAGGAAAGATAAAAGAGCCCTATACAATCAATCAACAGAAATGTATCAAATGCGGGGCATGTTTACAATCCTGTCCATTTTCTGCAATTGAGGAGGTATAAGTCATGAAAGGTTATATGTTGATAGATGGACAAAGAATAGAATTTGAAAATGAAAAAAATGTGCTTGAGGTAATTAGAAAAGCAGGAATAGAATTACCTACATTTTGTTACCATTCCGAATTAAGTATTTATGGAGCATGTAGAATGTGTGTGGTAGAAGATGAATGGGGAGGAGCCTTAACAACTTGTTCCACTCCTCCGAAGAACGGTATGAAGATATATACCAATACCCCAAAAATTCAAAAACACAGACGTATGATACTTGAATTATTGTTGGCTAATCACCATAGAGATTGTACAACTTGTGAAAAAAACGGAAAATGTAAACTGCAGGAGCTGGCAATAAGATTTGGCATAAAGAACATCAGGTTTGGAGGAATGAATAACAGCCATCCCATAGATCAGAGCAGTACATCTATTGTTAGAAATCCAAATAAATGTATTATGTGCGGTGACTGTGTTAGAATGTGTGAAGAAGTTCAAGGCGTAGGCGTTATTGGCTTTGCGTATCGAGGTTCTAAGATAAAAGTTACACCTGCGTTTAATAAACCATTAACAGAAGTGGAATGTGTAAACTGTGGTCAATGTTCAGCTGTATGCCCTACAGGAGCATTGACGGTTAAAAATGAAACTGATAAAGCTTGGAAAATATTGCACAGTGAAAACAAAAGAGTAGTTGCTCAAATCGCTCCTGCAGTTCGTGTAGCCCTGGGTGAGGAATTTGGATTGTCTCCCGGAGAAATTGTGACCGGAAAAATTGTAGCCGCACTTAAAAAGTTAGGTTTTGATGAAGTATATGATACGGGCATTGCGGCAGATTTAACGGTAATGGAGGAGACGAAAGAATTTATTGAACGATTGAACAATCAGCATGATAGCAAATTTCCTTTATTTACTTCATGTTGTCCCGCTTGGTTAAGGTATGTAGAGCAAAAATTTCCCGATATAATTAAAAATATATCGACCTGTCGCTCACCGCAGCAAATATTTGGTGCAGTGATTAAGGAACATTATCGAAATATGAAAGAA
>JASGMB010000065.1 GCA_030156665.1 Clostridiales bacterium | reverse complement strand
CCCACTAAATTAACGAGAACCTCTTACGCTGTTCACTTTTCAAAGACCAATTTGTCTTGCGCTTAACCGAGTAAAAACTTACTCTCTCAAGCGGCGAGATTCATTATATCAAATCAAATTTTGTTTGTCAACATCTTTTTTTATATTTTCATCAATCATTTTATAAATTCATGATTGATAAGATGTTTTACCTCAATCTTTTAATGAAGCGACAAGTGTTATATTAACATAATCCTTCGTCAGTGTCAACATTTTTTATTGGTAACTTAACCCAAATTTCTATTTTTCTATGCGACTCATGTATATTAGTACAATGTTTTCTCTGTGTCAATAATTTTAATTTTTTTCATAAGTAAAAGGATATAAAATATGGATCCATATTTTATATCCTTTTACTTAACTTCTATTTTAAATTTAAAAGTTCTATGCCACTCAAGCTTTAATTTTAAAATGATAATTTCTAAAACTAGTTCTGTACGATATTACCTATGAAAATAATTATATACACTCTCCGCTGAACGTCTATCCATACCATCTACATTTGCAAGTTCATCTATACTGGCTGCTTTTATTCTATCAATTGATTTGAAGTGCTGTAGTAATCTTTTACGCCTAACACTTCCGATATTATTGATTGCTTCTAGCTCTGATTTTATATTTTTTTTGTTCCTTAGTCCCCTATGGTAAGTAATTGCTACTCTATGTGCTTCATCTTGAATTTGAGTAACAAGTCTAAAAGCATAACTCTCAACAGGTAGGTTAATCTGATAAGACTCGGTTGTTATGCCTCTTGTCCTATGATGTTCATCTTTCACCATCCCAAATACAGGAATATTCACATTTAATCCATTAATAATTTCTTTCGCAGCAGCAACATGCCCTTTGCCGCCATCCACTAATATTAGATCCGGTAAATGAAAAAATTTTGCTTCTCTTTCATCCAATTCTCCATTTCTGATTTTTTCTTTTTCTTTTTTCGCATGGGTTAACCTTCTAAACAAAACTTCTTTGAGACTTTCATAATCATTCGGACCTGATACTGACTTTATCTTAAATTTTCTATAATCATTATTAGAAGGCCTTGCATTATCAAATACAACCATAGCCCCTACACTTTCAATTCCACTTGTATTAGATATATCATATGCTTCTATCCTTGATGGTTGCTGATTTAAAGATAAATATTCTTTTAATTCTGCTAAAGCGTCTTTTGCAAACTGTTTATCTTTTTTTATTTTTAATTCAAATTGTTGTAAGGTTTCTAATGCATTTTTTGCCACCATTTGAACCAATTTATATTTTTCTCCTTTTCTCGGTATTCTTATATATACTTTAGAACCACGTTTATTGGTTAGCCAAGATTCAATAATTGCTGCTTCATCAATATCTTCCTGTAAAATGATTTCTTTTGGAATATAAGAAGTACTATTATAAAATTGTTTTACAAAAGATGTCATTATCTCTTGATATTCCATATTTGAAGTACTATCTATTATAAAATGTTCTCTTCCTATCAGTTTTCCACCTCTGATAAAGAAAACTTGTACACATGCTTCATCTTCTCCAATTGCAAAAGCAATAATATCTTGATCAGTCAGCGTGGAAGAAATAATTTTTTGTTTCTCTGCAATCTTTTTAATGCTATTAATTTTATCCCTTATACTACCTGCTTTTTCAAAGTCCATCTTAGACGAAGCCTCATACATGTCCTTCGTCAATTTTTCGATAAGAAAGTCTTGTCTGCCATTGAGAAATGCACATATATCTTTAAACATTCCCTTGTAAGATTCTTTATTTATATTTCCCTGACATGGAGCCAAACACTGTTTTATATGATAATTAAGACAGGGTCTGTCTTTACCTATATCTCTCGGAAATTCTTTGTTACATGTTCTAATCAAAAATACTTTTTTTATTAGATCAATTGTTTCCCGAACAATGGTTGTATTCGTATACGGTCCGAAATATTTTGCACCGTCTTTTTCAATTTTTCTAGTAATCATGATTCTAGGATATTCTTCATTCATGGTTACTTTAATATACGGATAATGCTTATCGTCTTTTAACAATACATTATATCTAGGCCTGTGTTTCTTTATCAGGTTGCATTCAAGCACCAATGCTTCCAATTCGGAGTCAGTAACGATATATTCAAATTCAGCAATATTCGCAACCATAGATTGTACTTTAGCAGAGTGTTTGGCTGATGACTGAAAATATTGTCTTACTCTATTCTTCAGTATCTTTGCCTTACCAATATATATAATGTTCTTTTCTTTATCTTTCATAATGTATACGCCAGGCTGGTCAGGCAATTTTTTCAACTGCTCTTGAATATCAAACATACGTTTCCCTCCTAACTCTATTATGCTATAATATCCTCACTTTTTCCACTCAAATTTTTTGGAAAATAGACATAAAAAAATAACTCCACTCATTCGAATGAAGTCATTTTTTATTCGCTCGATTCTTATTGTTCAGAGAAATTAGAATTTATCAAATTAACCATTGCATTTACAGCCTCTTCTTCATCTGTACCATCGGCAATTATAGTAATTTTAGTTCCTTTTGATATGCCAAGAGAAAGCACTCCTAACAAACTCTTTGCATTTACTTTCCGCTCGTCTTTTTCCACCCATATACTTGACTTAAATTCATTCGCTTTCTGGATAAAAAATGTGGCTGGCCTAGCATGGAGCCCTACTTGGTTTTGTACCACCACTTCTTTTGATATCATAACACCGCTCCTTTTCTACGTTTTAACAATTATAAAGTAACATAATAGATATGACACAGAACACAATCAGCTGACTTACATACTTGGAATTAACTATATACTTTAGAATACTAAATATTAAGTATTAAGTCAACAATTATTTTTCTTTATTTTTTACAATCCTATTCGGTTGCTCAGGAATAATTAATTCTAACTAACCTGCTAACCTAGCATAGTATGTTTTTGAGATGTATTTATTTATGCAAACTATTTAAGCAGGCTGGGAAGCCTGCTCTCATTTACTTTTTATTTTTTATAAATCTTTTTTAATGAGGTTACCACTGCTATTGTAATAACTACCGCTGCTATTATTTCAGGAACACCATTTGTAACTGCTATTCCTGCTATCACTGTTCCTACTGTACCCACATCTACCTTCTTTAATTCCGCAAAAGGAACAGCATAGAGTAAATAAATCATTCCTAAAACACCAATGGTGTTAGTAGCTGTACCCACTGCAGCCGCAATCCCTACCCGCATAGTATCGTACTTTACCCGTACCATATTATAAGCGTAGTATGCAGTAACTCCAATGAACATTCGAGGCAAAACGGATACTAATGGATTCAAAAAAGCAAAAGATAAAGGAGTAGGAACCATCATATTTTGAATAATACTAAAAATCCCAAAGAGTAATCCAACCATTACTCCTACAACCGGTCCTTCAATAATAGCACCAATAATGACCGGTATGTGCATAATAGTAATTTTTGCAGGCAAACCAGGTATAACCAAAAAACCTAATCCAAACTGCCCAAGCACTACGGTAATAGCGGTAAGAACACCTATAACAGTGATTTGACGGATGTTAAAAAATGCAACACCTGTTTTTTGTAATGATTTCATAGTAATACACCTCCGTTCTTATTCCCGTAAGGGATACAAGTCGCAGCTAATCCATCACAATAATTATCTGCAGTTCAGTTTCCGATGAACGTTTTTTCGGAATACCGACTGAATTCATTGTATCATTTACTTAAAATTTTCGCAAGAAAAAAGATACTTTTTTAATTGCTTTTTAAATAAACTTAAAGCTTTTGCTCTGTGGCTTATTTTATTTTTGAGCTGTTCATCCATCTCAGCCATCGTCATATGGTATTCAGGCATATAAAATAAAGGGTCATAGCCAAAACCATTGTTCCCGACAGGTTCAAAATTAATAATTCCTTCACATTCTCCTCTTACAATAATCTTATGCCCATTTGGAAATACTGCTGCAACAGCACAAACAAATTTTGCTGTACGCTCTTCGCGAGGAACATCTTTAAGTGCTTCCAATAATTTTTGATTTCTATCTTTATCTGTTGCATTTTCTCCTGCATACCGTGCGGAATATATTCCCGGAGCACCATCCAGATAATCTACCTCTAAACCAGAATCATCCGCCAGAGTAACTTCATTACATATCTGCATGACTGTGACTGCCTTTTTAAGTGCATTTTCTTCAAAGGTAATACCATCTTCTTCAACGTCAACACGTATATTTAATTGTTCTTGGGATACCACTCCAACTCCCATATCATGTAAAATTTCACTAATTTCTTCTATTTTGCCTTTGTTTTTACTTGCTACAACAATCTTCACCTGTTATACCTCTCCAACTTTATGTAGTATGTCTTGTAAAATCTGTTTTTGGATAGTAATTAATTCTTGAACACCTTTTTTCCCTAAAGCCAATAGTTCATTTAATTCATCTATTGAAAAAGGTGCTTCTTCTCCCGTGCCCTGAATTTCTATGAATTGATTTTTGTCATTCATAATAATATTCATATCCACTTTTGCATTAGAATCTTCTGCATAACATAAATCAAGAATTACATCTTCACCCATAACGCCTACACTTACAGCAGCAACAAAACTATTAACAGGAATTTTTTTAATAGTTCCGTTTTCAACAAGTTTATTTAATGCATCGATTAAAGCAACAAACCCTCCTGTAATAGATGCCGTTCTGGTCCCTCCATCAGCTTGAATCACATCACAATCAATGATGATGGTTCGTTCACCCAATGCCGAAAGGTCAATTACCGAGCGTAAAGCTCTTCCAATTAATCGTTGAATTTCAGAAGTCCTTCCATTTAACTTTAAACGACTAATATCTCTTATATTTCGCTGTTCAGTCGCACGAGGAAGCATTGAATATTCAGCTGTTACCCACCCCTCTCCTGACCCTTTTTTAAAAGGTGGAACTTTTTCATCCACTGTAGCGGTGCAAATCACCTTGGTGTCTCCCATTTCTATAAGCACTGAACCTTCAGCATATTTTGTATAATTCCGAGTCATCTTCACTCTTCTTAACTGCCTATTTTCTCTTCCGTCAATTCTTGCCAATTTATTCATCCTTTCCTAATTAATCTGTTGTGTTAGTCAAAATATTGTGGAACTTCTCTATGACCAAAATAATATTTTAATTGGCATAGCAACTTAAATCAAGATATACTAGCCTCTTTTCTAAAATAAATTTGCATATTCGGGCACATCTAAGGCCTCTTTTCCTTCATATTCGGCTGGAAATTCCAATGGCTTCCCATCAACATTAATCTTAATTTTTTTCACCTTACCAAATTGTTTAAAACATAATAGAATTTGATTTAACATTACATTAAAACTAGTGTCAGAACCTGTGGCTTTTAAAATCTCATCATTAAAATCCAGTATAACTGTTTGGCCTTCAATTTTAATACCTTTTAAACCTGAAGTTTTAGGGATATATGACTTTAAATCTTTATTCCCGACTTCATCACCTTTAATAAGTTCTTTTAATGTCTGAGTATATTTATCCAAGTCATTGAAAGGTCTGTTAATGAATTTGGTAACCGGAACATAATATAAATATTTATTATTCACCAGTTTCGTAAAATATACCTCTATCTGCTCTTTATTTATATCCATATCCTTCATATCTCCGCTTAGATAGTTAATACTCTGTCTCCTCAAAGGATTTTTAACAGAACTTCCAAATTTCAAACTATCTAGCTGCTCACCATTTCTTATAATTTGAACACTATCTATTGTGTCAAATTCAGTTAGGGTATATACGATACTTAGTAGAATATTCTTTTCATTTTGCGCTGTATCATAGTCAAACAAACTGTCATTAAAATCAATTGTAGCAACACCATTTTTAATGGTCATACCCCTAACGGAAGTTCCTCCAGGTAGTACTGGAAACAACCCTATCCGTCCAATATCCTCTCTCATTATAGAAACATCAATCAGAGAAGCGATCGCTGCTTTTGCTATACCTTCAATTTTTGCTGTTTTCCTAGTAATTGGAATTAATAATCCGTCTTTATCTTGATAATACAATGTCGTGTAACGCATTTCAGATAGCAGGTCATTCTCTTGACGCTTGACATCTTTTCCCGAACTTTTATCTTTTTCGATATCCTTTGTTTCTGATTGATTTTCTACTAGATCTTTTAACTTATCATTTTGAATATTTTTATTTGTTATATGTTGTTGGATCTTGTCTGCTATATTCTCTTCGTTATATACTTCTCTGCTTCTAGTATTTATTAGATTGCATGCTGATAATAATATCATACCTGTTATCATAAATACAATAACAATTTTCTTCATACATTTTCCTCCTATAATTTCGTTTTATTACATTTTATTAGAAATTATGGACATGTATGAAGAAATCATATAATTAATTTTATTTAAAAATTTTTTAGAAGAATTATCATTCTACCAAGTCATGTAGTTTCTCCCACTCGCTATATAACTGCTCTATTTTTCCTTTTAATTCAGCAATTTGATTCGTGATTTCCTGAGCTTTTTGATGATCAGAGTATACCTCTGGGCTACATAATTCTTCTTCAAATTTCTGCACTTCAGTCTCAGATGTATGTATTTCTTCTTCAATATCATGAATCATTTTCTGAAGCTTCCGTTGATTCGCTTTCTGTTCTTTCTGTTTTTGATATTCTTCTTTTGCAGAAGATATTGTAACAGAAGCATCAAGTTGTTCTACATCATGATTGGCACTGCGATTCAAATGCTCTCTCTTCTTCTTCTCCATATATTCGGTATAATTGCCAATATATTCACAAATACCATCGGGGCATAACTCCAATATTTTAGAGGAAATCTTATTTACAAAATATCGGTCATGAGAAACAACAAGTAAAGTACCTTCATAATCAAGCAAAGCTTTTTCCAGCGCTTCACGGGAATAAATGTCTAAATGGTTAGTAGGTTCATCTAAAATTAGAAAGTTGGCTTTTGACAGCATAAGCTTTACCAATGCTGTTCTTGCTTTCTCTCCTCCACTTAAAGTTGATATACTTTTAAATACATCATCACCTTTGAAAAGAAAAGCAGCCAGTGCATTTCTTATCTCTGTTTGGGTTAATTGGGGATTTGCATCCCATACCTCATCAATGACAGTATTGGATAAATGTATATCTGATTGTTCCTGATCATAATATCCGACGACAACATTCGTACCCCATCGTATTTTACCCTTATCTTTTTTCACTTTCCCTAATAAGATTTTAAAAAGAGTGGTTTTACCCGTTCCGTTAGCTCCCAATAAAAAAATCTTTTCCCCTTTTCTTATTTTAAAATTCAAATTATTAAAAAGCTGCTTGTCCCCAAAAGATTTGGACAATTCTTCTATAGATACAATATCATTACCACTATTTATTCTTGTTTGAAATTTAAATTGTATGGTTTCAGGAAGATTTTCAGGCATATCTACTTTTTGTATTCTATTAATAGCTTTTTGCTTACTTTCAGCAGCTTTGATATTTTTTTCTCTATTCCACCGTTTTTGCTGTTGGATGATCCCTTCTAGACGTGCAATCTCCTTTTGTTGAAGATTGTACTGCTTCCATTGCTGCTCTCGCATAATCTCTTTGTGTTTTATGTAAAAGGAATAGTTTCCTTCATAACAATGAGCTTTTTTATTTTCAATTTCAATTGTCCTATTCGTCACTTTATCCAGAAAATATCTATCATGGGAAATAACCACTATACTACCGTTATAACCTGCTAAAAAATCTTCTAACCACTCCACAGCTTGTATATCCAAATGATTTGTTGGTTCATCAAGTAGAAGTAGTTGGGGATTTTGCAGCAAAAGTTTAGCTAAAGCCACTCTTGTTTTTTGCCCACCACTTAAGTTACGGATAGGTAATGAAAATTGTTCTTCTCGAAAACCTAATCCTATTAAAATTGCCCTAATATAGCTGGTGTATCCATAACCATTTTCTTCTCTAAATTTTTCACATAGGTTCCCATGTTCTTGTACTAACCTATCTAAATATTGTACATCTTTTGTTTTTTCGATTTCAGCTTCAAGTCTTTTTATTTTATTTTCCATCTCGATTAAAGCATCAAATACCTGCAGTAATTCATCCCATAAATTTTTTTCAGAATCCATTATACAGTTTTGAGCCATATAGCCAATTTTTAAATCTTTTAGCTTATAAACTTCCCCAGAATCTGCCGATATTTCCCCGGTAATGATTTTAAAAAGAGTAGATTTTCCAGCACCATTAACGCCTACCAACCCTACTCTATCTTTTTCTTGTATATTAAATGATATTCCTTCCAATATCGTGTCTATTCCATATGATTTGCTTATATTGCTACAATTAAGTATAATCATTGTTTTTAAAACTCCCTCATTGCTATCTTGTTTGCTATTATAACACACTCATAATTATAAAAAAAGTTTTTAGCAGTTCGAAATATTGCGGCTATACTTACAGCTATTTATATAGCTCGATCCTTCTTTACATATTTATATCGTTATTTAAGCCATGTGGCAGCTTGGAGGCTAGTGGCTGATATGCGTGTTCTTGTATATGAGCACTTACAAAAGCTATCCCTTCGATATTATCATGACAAACAAACAGGACAGCTTATGTCAAGAACGATTAACGATACTGCCACTTTCGAAGTACTCATTGCCCACGCTGTTCCGGATTTAGTGACAAATGGATTAATCCTAATGGGTATCACCATTATTTTATTTATTCGGTAGATGTTGAAACGGAAGCAAAAATACAGCAAGCTATACAAGAATTAGCAGGCACCCGTACGATTATTGTAATCGCCCACCGTCTTTCAACCGTGAAACAAGCAGATAATATTTTGGTTTTACAAAATGGGGAAATCGTTGAATCAGGAACGCACGAAATATTATTAGAAAAAAATGGATTATATAAACGATTGTGTGATATGCAGTTTCAATCGAAGGATTAGGCGCGTTAATCCGGACTTGCTCATATTTGCAAGTCCGGTAAGAAAATCATCAGGCTGTCAATTATCAAGTCCTTCTTTTAGATTGTCGCAAAAAATGATTGATTTGCTATTGGTTGATTTTTTTTACTTTAACAGCATTTCTATACCCCAGTTCAATCCATTTCTGACATTCAGGTTTTTCACATCCATACCATCCGTATTCTTCTTTAGACAGTAAAGCTGCAATTTTAAAGGCAATATTGGATGCATCTAAATAGTTTCCCATTTCAACCATTTCATTATAGTTTTGTTCCAATTCCTTTATTGTCATATACATCTCTCCTTTTTTAGAGATATCTTGTTTATTATTATATACCCTATATAGGTATATTTCAACGCTAAAATTTTACTTTTTTTGCCTGTTTCCCTAGTTATCTAAATTTAGATATATGATTCTCTTAATATATTTATATATTATAATATTACGATATATTAGCTTTGTTTCATACTTTTTATTCGTTTCTATAAATTTTGCATAAAAATTAGCGCTAAAAGTCTAAGCCCTAAAGATATAAGTAAGTAAAAAGTACTTAAACAAAACCGTTTAAAAGTTCAAAAATCTAATTTTTTTGCTTTTGATAATAGACTGATATAATCCCAAGGGATACTAAAACTAAGGCGCAAAATAGGTGAATGGTAAGATTTTCATCAGGTATAAAAACAACTGATAAAATAGCACCTGATACGGGAATCATAAATCTAAACATGCTAATTTCTCCTGCTTTATGATATTTTAACAACGAATTCCACAACGAAAACGCAGTTGCCGATAAAAAAGCAGAATATACAAATAAAATGACCGCTTTAATGGTAAAATTCATATTATTTTTATGTAATCCAACAGCTCCAAAACCTAGAAGTAAAAATGACCCTAATAGCATCTGCCATGCAGTTAAGAAAAAAGGATGAATATGCGTTGCATATTTCTTTGAAAGAATATTGCCAATGGCTCCAGCCAATGCAGCTAAAATTAGGAAGCCTTCCCCTATAAAAGTAAACTCCAAATTCAATCCTTCTTTTCCCCAATTTACTAAGATAATTCCTGTAAAGCCAACAATCAATCCTAGAATTTTTCTCCAATTCATTTTATCATCTGAATAAATAAAATGAGCTAAAAGCACCACAAAGAGGGTTTGCGAAGCCATAATGATTGCCCCTTTTGCCCCTGATGTGTGTGCAAGACCATTATAAAAAAAGAAATACTGTAAAGTCGTCTGAACAATTCCTAATACAATTAATTCCAATAATATTTTATTATTTGAAATTTTCAGCGGATACTGCATAACGAATTTCAACAGTATAAATAAAAATATTGAAGCAAGCAAAAATCTGGCTCCAGCAAAAGCTAATTTTGTATAAATATCATTAGCAGCAATGCCCAATTCATCAAAACTTATTTTTAATACAGGAAATGCACTCCCCCATAGAATACAGCTAAATAATGCGATGAGGATTGCATAAACCGGATTGGAAAGATATTTTTTCATATCAAAGCTAAACTCCTTCTAGATAAGAATAACTTTTTCTATTTTCTAGTAAATGTAGTACCTATATTATACAATTTAAACTAACTCAACTTCTTTGTAAACATAAAAAATTTTCAAGCATCACAACCATAATACTTTATATAAGTTTAAAAATCAATATCCACTATTATCAAAGGCATGGTATACACTACTATATATCGCTTATACAACACAAAAAGCTGTAAAGAGTATTTCTTTTTTGAATATAAACTCTTTACAGCTTTTATTTCTTGAAGTCCGTGATTTTTATACTATTCTTCTTCAAATACAAATAAAAAATATACAACATAAACTGCCATCAACATCAATGTTAATCCTGTGCTATTATCTCTTAGCATACTTAAACCCATAAATACCATTATATTAAATGGAATAAATATTGTGCGTTTTTTTATTTTTTAACCAACCTTAAAACTAAATATTATGATTTAAAGTTGGTTAATTTCATCGATAACTACATTAATTTATTTTAAATTTAGATATTGGTTATCGATATATTGATTTCAACAATAACGTTATTGACTATTTCAAATATTCCTTCCTGGTCTACTTCCAAATCAGACAAATCTGCATCTTCGTCTTCTATTTCAATTGTGACGTCTTCACTTACTTCATAGATAAACTCTTCATCATCTACTGATAATGTAAGCTTATATCCATCGCTTGTTTGGGTAATGGCTGCTATCGTGCCTTCTACCTGAAACTCATTGTCTTCGGCATCGATATTATAAACTAAATTATTCTTTACTCTAAGTGTAGCCTCCATACCTTTTTCTAAGTTATTAAATCTGCTAATGCGGCCATTTATATAAACAACAAAAATATCAGCATATGTATATTCGCGTATTTCACGGCCTATTTTAATCTCTATCGAGTCACCTTGTACTTCTTGTACAATTCCTTCTATTTCTCTAAATTCACTTTTAGCTTTAATTTCTACAATTAAATTGTTTACTAATTCAAATTCTGCCACATCACCTATTAATAAGTCATCTATATCTTTATTACTTTCTCCGTCTATTATTACTTTTACATCTTCCGCTACTTTGTAAGTAACTATTCTATCATTTTCTTTTTTTATAGTAATTTTATCGTCCTCAATAACCTTAATAGTACCTTCAAGCTCAAATGCTACACTCTCTGCTTCTATTGATATAATAATATCATCTTCCAATTCTGCTTCTATTTGCATGCCAACTAACAACTCATCTAAATCTGCAGTTTTACCGTCTATTTTTACTTGTGCATCCTTTGACAGCCCATATTTTTGATTGTCAATCGTTATGTGATATATTCCTGATAAATCTATGTCAGTAATAACACCCTCGATTTCCTCATCAGTTTGTTCTGCTTTTTCCCTATCGACATATATCTCTCTTGCTCGGTTTTTGTTGTCTACTATCACGATAACACTATCACCAATTTTTATTTCATCAAAACTACCTTCTTTATTTCTAAAATATACTTTTACATCATCAATTACTTCAAATGTGATTTTCATCTTTTGATCCTGTATCGTTATGTTGTCTTCACTGTCTTTTATTTCTGCTACTTTCCCCGAATATCTAGAGATAATCTTATCCTCTTGGTCATTTTCCTCTCTTATTTCAATATACACGACTTTGTTATCTTCAATTTCTAATAACACAATAGAACCTTCTTCTATATCTGAATATGCTATTCTATGATTGTTGTCGTATACTACTACATCATCTTGATCTACTGCAAAAGATTTTAATTGGCCATCTATTTGTACTACAATAGTTTCTTCATATACTCTATGTACTTCACCACTAAATTCACCTTCATCAATCTCACTATCAACTTTTCCATCCAACCTTTGGAATAACACTGCCATTTCTGCTCTTGTCAATGTTCCCATTGGATTAAATCGTTTTGCATCGTCTCCCCGCATTAATGCCATTTCATTTACAAGATACACATATCCTACTGAACCCTGTGGAACTGCAGCAGCATCTACAAATGGCAAGCTAACATTCATATGTTCTTGTGCTTCTTCTTCATAGCCTAATGCGCGTATGACATATTTTGCTACCTCATGTCTTTGGGCTGGTGCCTCCGGACTAAAATACATCATATCGACATCATCAAGTATTCCTTTTTCATAAGCGACAGTAACGTAACCTTTTGCCCACTCACTTATTGCTTTACCTTTATATTTTTTGGGGAGTGCTGTTATACTTTTCGTTTCATCTTCCCATCCCATTACTCTTAATGCCATTATAATTGTTTCTAGTTTCGTAACAGCTTTTTGTGGTGCAAATATGCCATTACCATATCCTTGAATGAGGCCTTTTTGTTTCATCTTTTCAACAGCTTTCTTAGCCCAAGGGTAATCATCCAAATCATTGAATATCTTTTTGGCAATTCCTGGTGAAAAACCGCCTTTTTTCATTAATCCTGGAGGCGCCCATCCTTTATCCCATTTTGGAGCTGCAAAAACTGTAGTTACACTCATTGTTAAAACTAAAGTAGAAGTTAGAATCATTGATCCTATTTTTTTCATTGATAAAATACTCCTTTCTAATTTTGCTTTATTATATACATTCGAATAATCTTCCCTATTTTAGGGGTAACTCTAGAAAAATATTATTTTTTCTAAAATTTTGAACATTTCTTTTTAAGGGGTGCATTTAATTTGTTTAAAGAATATTATTCAAATAAAAAAAGTGTACGCCCCTTTCTAAAGGTAACGATGTAAATTATAAAAAAGGCTTCTAAAAAAGCTTTTTATAATGAAGCCTTTTTTGAAACACATAACGGAAATTATAAATAAATTTATCCACAGAATATAAAGGTCTATAATTTCCTATGTGTTATAAAAAAGTCTTTTTATAAAAGATTCTCAAGGTTGACTTTTTTGAAACACATAACAGAAATGATAAATAAATTTATTCACAGAATACAAAGGTTTATAATTTCCTATGTGTTATAAAAAATAGTCATATATTAAAAAAACCAAAACTTAAATTTTATCATTTAAGTTTTGGTTTTTACTAAAGGGAAATGATTTATTCTAGTTTGAATTTATTTGTCATAGCAGTTAACTCTTCAGCAAGTCTGGATAGTGATTGAGCATTTTTCGCGATCTCTTCCATAGAACTATATTGTTGTTGAACTGATGCGGAAGTTTGTTCAACGCTGGCAGCTGTTTCCTCTGAAATAGATGCAATCTGTTCAACAGATGCATTAACTTCTTTACTACTTTTAGCAATTTGGTGTAAATTATTATCTACATTTTTAATTCTGTCTGCCATTTGCATGACTCTCTCTCTTATATCTTGAAATGTCTGCCCGGTAAGCTTAATTTGGTTAGTACCTTCTTCCACCTCTTGATAACCTTTCTGCAGAGATTCAACTACAATATGGGATTCATCTTGTATACCTTTTGTGATGTTGGTGATATCAGCTACCGAATTCCCAACTTGTTCTGCTAATTTTCTTATTTCATCAGCTACTACAGCAAATCCGCGTCCTGATTCACCGGCCCGTGCAGCTTCAATAGCTGCATTTAGTGCAAGTAAATTCGTTTGGCCGGCAATATCTTTGATTACTTGTACGAGTTGTGATATTTGTTGAACCTCAAGGTTTAAACCTTCCACTTTTTTTACAGATTCCTGAACAATATTATTAATTAAATTCATTTGGCCCACTGAATCTTCCATCAAGGCATTACCTTTATTAGACATTTCAAGCAGTTCATTAGAAGATTTTACTACCATCTCTCCATCTTGATTCGCTTGAATAATTTGTTGGTTAAGACCTTCTATCCAATGGGCAATTTGACTTGACGAACTTGCCTGTTCTTCTACTCCGGCTGACAATTCCTGCATAGTCGTTGCAACTTGTTCGCTTCCTAACCTTACTTCATCTGCTGATTGTGTTAGTTGTCCGCTTTGATTGCTTACATCTTTTGCTGTGTTTATTATTAAGCTAACAATATTTCGAAGGTTATCTAACATCGTATTAATGGCATTCGCTAATTGCCCAATTTCGTCCTTGCTATCATAGTTAACTTTTTGTACTGCAAGATTACCATTTGCAATTTGGTTACTAATATCAACCACTTGATTTAGGTTATGGCGGATTGACCGACTAACTATAAATAAAATGACAGCTCCTAAAATAGTAGATATAATAATAGAAACAATCAAAACCTTAATTGTAATGGTTAATTGATCCTTAGCATCTTTTCTGCCGGTACAACTTTATTAAGAAAAATATCATTTATTTTGTTGTCATTTTGAATCATTCGTTCAAATATATCCAATGTTGCTTGTGAAACCGTTCCATCCAGCTGGGATTTTAATTCAGTTTCCAATTCTTTAAATTTTTCCACTTGTTCTTCAAATGCTCTCATAGATTCCATATTTCCAAAGATTGTGTATTGTGTGATGCATATGTATTTGGCCCTAAATATTGACTCAAGTTCTGTGTACTTTATAGCACATTCTCCACTTCGTTCTATCGCATTAATATCCTTGTCAACATGTCTTAAAAAGAAGCCGCTAATTCCTGTTGAAATAATGAACAGAATAATGGTCATAATCAAAACCATTCCATATTTCCAGCCAATTTTTAAGTT
>JASGMB010000064.1 GCA_030156665.1 Clostridiales bacterium | reverse complement strand
AATCGCCTTCGGCGAATAGATGTGCCTTTCGGCACAAAAAACTAAGGTAGATTGTCTTGATATTACGCTTCACTTCATAATAAGACAATCGCCTTCGGCAAATTGATGTGCCTTCCGGCACAAAAAGCTAAGGTAGATTGTCTTGATATTACGCTTCGCTTCATAATAGAACAAGCGAGAATCGAAATCGGTTCCCGCTTGGCAATTTAATCTTCCAAAATCATCTTGGCTGCAGGGAAAGGTTTTAATGCCCGGGGCAGTATTCCATGCACATAGGCAATTAATACCCCATAATTCACAATAGGAATGTCCTGTCCTTTTGCAAGAGATATGCGATAAAGCATCTCTCTACGGTTAATCATACAGCCTCCACAGTGTACAATAAGCTTATATTCTTGCAAATTTTGAGGAAATCCGGTACCACTAAACCATTCAAACTGAAGCTCTCCTCCCACCGCCTGCCGAAGCCATCGCGGAATTTTTACTGTACCAATATCATCGGACTGACGATGGTGGGTACACGCTTCCGCAATAAGCACCTTGTCACCGGGGGATAAGGATTCGATTGCCTTGGCACCTTTGACCAATTCATTTAAATCTCCCTTGTGGCGTGCCATTAATATTGAAAAAGATGTCATAGGAATATCCCGAGGTGTATCCGCTGCAACTTTGAGAAATACCTGAGAGTCCGTAACCACAATAGAAGGTTTTTTACCTAAGTACGCAAGGGTCTCTTTTAATTCATGCTCTTTCGTTACAATCGCCATTGCATCATGATCAAGGATATCACGGATTACCTGTTGCTGAGGTAATATCAATCTTCCCTTGGGGGCTGCTTTATCAATGGGTACTACTAACACAACAAAATCTCCCGGATGAATGAGCCCGCTCATTAGCGAAGTCTCCCTCTCCTCATAAGGTGCTTCACGTATGATTTCGTTTTTTAACAATTCTATACCGGTACCATTAGCAGCAGAAACTTCTATTAGATTCAATTTCAGCTCTTTTTTCCATGTTTCCCGTTGTTGTTCAGTAATATCTACAATATCCGTCTTATTGATTACACCTATAACAGGTATGTTCTTGTCTCTTATACGTTGAACAACATCCAGTTCAAATCCAGTAACACCTGCCTGTGCATCTACAACCAATATTGCCAAATCAGTACCATTAAGCACTTCATAAGTTCGCTTAACGCGCATCTGTCCCAACGTACCTTCATCATCAATTCCAGCAGTATCTATGATCACTACCGGCCCTATAGGCAAAAGCTCCATAGCTTTGGAGACAGGGTCGGTAGTAGTACCTGCAACATCTGAAACCAAAGCAATCGGTTGATTTGTTAGTGCATTAATCAAACTGGACTTACCAGCATTACGCCGTCCAAATATAGCTATATGCAATCTTGACGAAATCGGAGTTGTATTCATACTACTCACTGCTATCCTCCTATACTAAAAAATATTTAACCTTTTATGATAATTCATATGTAACTGAACCATCATGATACGTTGTGTTATCGTGCTCTATTCTATAATTCATTCCCTCACCCCACTACTTTTCTTTCCACTTCCATCCCAAACTTTAAAAATATAAATCCCTTTGCCCTTTTTCAATCAACTCAAGTTTTTCCATTGTAGCTTTTTTAAGTTCTTGGTCTTCAATTTCTTCCAATGCCTTTTTGATGATTTCTTCACCTTTAGCAATATCCTCCTGTGATGCATAGTCAAGAAGATTCTCTTTAAATGTCAAAATAGCATTAGGTTGACAGAATTCATGGATTTCTCCCCCTCTTGCCAATTCCATAAAATGCTCGCCAGTACGGCATCTTCTATAACAAGCTGTACAAAAACTAGGAATATATCCTGAATCACAAATCACCTTTATCATCTGATTAAGCGTTCTATGGTCAGTAGTATAGAACTGATCGGATTTTTCTTCTTCATGTCCATAACCACCGGGACTTGTTTTAGATCCAGCACTGATTTGGGACACACCCAGACTGAGCAGCTCATCCCTAAGCGCTGCACTTTCACGGGTAGATAATATTATTCCTGTATACGGAACTGCTAGCCTTAGTATTGCTACTAACTTTTTAAAATCCATATCGCTAATCGGATAGGGCGTTTCTTTTAGTGCAGAACCGAAGGCTGGGCGCAGTCGAGGTACAGAAATTGTATGTGGTCCAACGCCGTATTTATTGAATAGATATTCAGAATGTTCCAGCATTGCCAGCACTTCGAACTTATAATCATACAGTCCTAAAAGTGCACCAATGCCCAAATCGTCTATACCCGCTTCCAGCGCTCTGTCCAATGCTGTCAACCGCCAATCGTAATCCGCTTTTATTCCGGCCGGATGCATCATTTTATAAGTATCTCTGTGATAAGTTTCTTGGAAAAGCTGATACGTTCCTATTCCGGCTTCTTTAAGCCGTTTGAATTCCTCCACCATCATCGGTGCTGCATTCACATTGATTCTTCTAATATCACAATTTGCATAGATGGCAGCCAGGGCATCAGTTATATGCGTAATATGTGTCTTTTTTTTGTCTTCTCCGCAAACCAGTAATATTCTCTTGTGTCCTTGCTGTTCAATATTCTTTGCTTCATTAACAATTTCATCGACACTTAGTGTCTTCCTATGCAGTTCTCTGTTTGCTGCTCTGAAACCACAATAAAGACAATTGTTGGTACACTCATTGCTGGTGTATAGAGGAGCAAACAATACAATTCTTTTACCATAGATTTTTTCTTTTACATATCGCGCAGCATCAAAAATCTCTTTCTCCAAACTCTTATCTGTAACATTCAGTAATTTTGCAGTTTCTTCTATCGTAAGTCCGTTACATTCTCTTGATTTTGTAATAATCTCCATTATCTCTTTGCCATTCATTTGGTTACTTTCAGCCAATAACTTATTAATTTTATCTTCGTTGATGATATTTTTCACCATATCCACCCACCCTTTACAATAATAGTCCATTATCCATCTTTTTAATTATTCATTGGATTAAAAAAGTCTTTTAATAAAAGATTCTCAAGGTTGACTTTTTTGAAACACATGACGGAAATTATAAATAAATTTATCCACAGAATACAAAGGTTTATAATTTCCTATGTGTTATAAAAAACGCCCTTTCTGACGACGCAGAAAGAGCGCATGATATGTCTATAGACTATACCCCCTTCCCTCCGAATAAGACTGCTCCCATACGTCAGGTAGTGTTATGAAAAAATGATAGTACAATCCCTTCAAGTCAGAATGATCCAACTTGTTAGGTTAATATGTAGTTGTTAAACTATTAACATTTATACTTTTATTATAAATGATTTATTCCGCAAAAGCAATGATTTAAACATAATTTTTATTTTTTCTTTATAATTAACCAACTTTAAAACTAAATATTATGATTTAAAGTTGGTTAATTTCATCGATAACTAAATTCTTTTATTTTAAATTTAGATATTGGTTATCGATATTAGCGTTAAATATTAATCAGCACTAAAAACAGTGGTACAGTCACCAAACAAAGTATAACCGATAAAAATACCACCTTTGCCGGTACTACCGAATCACCATTGAAATTTTTTGCAAATACTACCGAAGTTGCCTGTACAGGAGCTGCCGCCTGAATGGTTAAAATTGATTTAAGCATTCTATTCATGGGTATAAAATATAAAATAGATAGAAAAATAACCGGAAAAACCAGTGTTTTCAGTGCTGCAATGATATAAATACGCTTATCACTGGCAATTTCTGAAAACTTATACTGTTGTAGCGTTGCACCTATCATCATCAATGCAAGTGGAACTGCTGTACCACCGATACCTTTTATTATTCTTTCCATAATCATAGGCGTTCTAATATTGAAAAAAAACATGCTCAATCCAATGGTAATTGCAATAATGCCAGGATTCATTAATTTTTTAAGATTGGAAAGTCTGATTTTTTCTTGCTTAAATATATTGACACCCAAAGTCCACTGGAAGAGATTCTGGGTTACTACATAAATAGAGGCATAAAACATGCCGATTTCACCAAAAAAAGCATAGCAAATAGGATATCCTAAAAAAGCTACGTTTCCAAATATCATACAATATCTCATTGATTTCTTTTGGCCGGATTCACCACCAAGAATTTTAATGATTTGTTTGCTGCTAAGTGAAGTAAAGGTTAAAAACATAAAAGCTGAAACAAAAATGTACAATATATTTCGTACATGTTCTGTCTCATACTGATAAGCCGTATTTTTCTAATAATATAACCGACAGCAATGTAAGTCATTAAAATAAATATTTCCAACATGATTTTTGTATAACTCATATGGTCTCCTATCAATTTCAAAAAATTATCTATTGTATTGGTTCATATATTATTTCATAAACTGTATACTAATTTAACCTGTTGTGTTAGTTAAAATATTATTCTAGTCGCTAAGCTCAAAGCCAAGAAATTCTAAGGCTTTTTCAACAATATTTTTAAACTCCAAGCTCCTAGCTCCAAACTCCAAATTGAACTAGCATAACGCGTTAATTTAGGTCTCAATTTACTTGTAAACCAGTTCCTCCCGTTTCCGCTTATAAATAATTAATATAACCAATTTAAAATATGCCAGGATTGCTCCACTGATAAACCATCCGCCCACAATGTTTACTAGAGCCCCAAAAGCAGCACCCATATATTGACTAATCATTATTCCTGCCAGTGTAAGGACAAATAAGCCCCAAAAATATCTCATTCCAAATTTCATGCTTGTTATAATTGCTTTCAACGGTCCCATATCATCTACTACTACTGCAACAGTCCATGCATTAAAATACACCCCTATAAGAATTCCAAGTAAAGTGATTCCCCAACCCGCTGTCAGAATTCCTATCGTAAGAGAATATAATACAAACAATACCAGACCTGGAATGAATAGTATTAAAATAATAATGTGCAAAAGTAAAGTGCCACCAAAGACTTTTAAAAAATATCTTTTAATCCCATCAAAAAAATACGATACCTTCGGTTTTATCCCTTCTACTGCTAACTTATATAGATGAACACTTCCTACTTCTATCATAACACCTATCACTACAAAAAATAAGTATAAAATGAATCCTATGAAGATAATCGGTAGTGCAACTGATAGCAAATTTTCAGGACTGTTAAATATAGTCTCCAAATCCCTGCCGTGTCTTATAAAAAAGATTACTGAACCAACAAAAACAAATATAAACAGCGCCATATTAATTGCAGCCTGAATAAGTATAGGTATAAAAACCCCTTTATTTTTACTGACAACTTCTAAGCCTTGTTTGCAATCATCCATTATTTCGTCAAACCACATTATAAAATCACCTCTCTTTCTATCAGCTCCCTGGATTCACCAAACCTATGATGATATGCAATAAATATAACCAATGAGAAAAATACTTCAAAAATCATTTTAATCAGTGCAGCCACTGCTGTAGCAATAGTAACAACAGGAACTAAAACTGCTATAGCTATTTTCATAAAATTGATTACAATTGCGACTATATCCTGTTGGTTTGAAATTGAACCGGGCCAAAAAGGTAACTGCGGTACTTTATCAACATGTTCCGTCCATCGCAATCCATAATTACCTCTATTTCCCCCTCCTCTTATTCCTTTTACAAAAGACCAATGTATGAATTGTAGAATTGTAAGAGGGAAAAAATAATGATTAGCAAATCGGAAACTATCTCCAAGAGCGGTAAATAGCCCTGAGTCGTTCATTACAAGAGACACTTTCCACATAGTGAGAAATATATTTATGATAAGAGGAATGATTGCAAATCCAACTGTAAGTGTAACAATTCCAGCAATAAAATAAAAAGGTAGAAATATTACCCAGGCAATAAAGATTAAAATATCTCCCAGCAAAAAACTGAAAAAGTACTTTCTGACGCCATCACCAAAAGCTCCTGTTTCAATTGTACCAGCCATCACACTTTGTTTATACATGTTGTATAAACCTGCCTCAACAATTCTTGAGATTATCATATATATTAAGCCCATCATTAAAAGACTTATTCCTCCGTACACTAACATAGGAAAAAACTGTTCAAATCTAAAATCTCCTATTATTAACCTATAAAAATCCCGCTGTCCAAGTCCTGTATATACAGCTACACCTATCCCCATGATCATTAATAGTTTTACTGCAATAAATATTATTTGGGGTATATATAATATTTTATTAGTCCGATTAATATGAAACGCTTGCTTGAAATAGTCAAAAATCCAATGTATCTTTTTCATCCTTTCCCGCCTTCCCGTTTTCAACACTTTGTATATCTTTTAAAAATGTTATCATTCAATTATACGCAGGCTGCTTTATTTTGTTTTAAAATATCTGCGATTATTTGATGGTTCACGGATTACAGATTTTAAATAGTGGTTAACTTATTACAAACTCCTATTAATAATAGCCCAGATAAGCTACCCAGGCTATAATCAAAATCATCTATAATATCTGATTTAAAAAAGCTTTTGTTCGCGGATGAGAAGGATTGGAAAAAATCTCTTGAGGTTCACCTTCTTCAATAATTTTCCCATCATCCATAAAAATAACCCTATTTGCAACACCACGGGCAAAGCCCATTTCATGGGTTACCACCAACATCGTCATATGTTCTTCCGCCAGGTCTTTCATTACTTTTAATACTTCTCCTGTCAATTCAGGGTCTAAAGCTGAAGTTGGCTCATCAAAAAGCATAATATCCGGTCTCATGGCTAAAGCTCTTGCGATTGCAACCCTCTGTTTTTGTCCTCCCGAAAGTTGTGAAGGGTAGCTATCCCTTTTATCTATCAGCCCCACCTTTTGAAGTAACTCTTCCGCAATAGAGACCGCCTGTCTACGGTCCATTTTATTAACAACCATAGGCGCTTCTATAATATTTCCTAAAACCGTTTTATGGGGAAATAAATTAAAGCCTTGAAAAACCATTCCCATCTTTTTGCATATTCTTCTCACTTCACTTGGAGACTGATAGTGGCTATTTCCCGCCGAATCCATTTTTGCCATCATTTCGCCCTCTATTGTAATAGAACCTTTATCAATTATTTCTAAATGATTAAGACATCTTAAGAAAGTGCTTTTCCCAGACCCGGAAGGACCAATAATCGCGATTACTTCTCCTTTTTTGACTTGTAAAGAAATGCCTTTCAAAACTTCTAACTGATTAAATTTTTTATATATATTTGTAGCTTCAATCATATTCATATGACAATTCTCCTATTCATACAAAGCATATTTCTGCTCAAGCTTTTTGAATACCCAGGTAAGCACAAGCGTCATGACCAAATAAAAAACTGCTGCTATCATGAAAGGGACAGTGGTAAAATCTCTTTGTACTGCCACCTTTGCAGCTCTTAACAGTTCGCTAAGTCCGATAGCATATACAAGTGCCGTATCTTTTACAAGCGTTATGGTCTCGTTGCTAACAGGAGGCAAAACCCGTTTAACCATTTGAGGAAGTATAATTCTTCTCATGGTTTGCCAGTAAGTCATGCCCAATGCTTTAGAAGCTTCATATTGACCTTTATCGATGGATTGTATACCCGCTCTAAAAATTTCAGCAAAATAAGCAGCATAATTTAAAATAAATGTAATCGCTGCTGCCGGAAACCTATCCAGCGTTACCCCTACTATAGGTATATAAGGCAGCCCAAAATATATAAAAAATAATTGAAGTAATAAAGGCGTACCTCTTAACAGCCATATATAAACACCTGTAAAATCTTTTAATATTTTGAATTTAGATATTCGTGCCAGCGCCAATGTTAAACCCAAAGGAATTGAAAAAATAATGGTCACAAAAAAAAGCTGCAGCGTTACAATTGTACCTTCCAGCATAGGACCCATAATTTTAGATAAATATAAAATAGGTCCCATTAATTTAGACAAATATAACTCATATAACATATTATTCTCTCCTATTGTAATATACTGCTACTATTATATACTTTGTACTGAATAAAATAAATAATTAAATCGAATTAAACAAAGTATATAATAAAAATGGCTTATATCGATAACCAATATCTAAATTTAAAATAAATGAATTTAGTTATCGATGAAATGAACCAACTTAAAATCATAATATTTATTTTTAAAGTTGGTTCATTATAATCAGTTCCAAAATTAGAAACTGTTTTTATTATAATACAAAAATAGGCTAATGGTCAAAGACCAATAGCCTATTTTTTGATCTCCTTATCAAACTATAAAATTTGACTTATTTTACAATATCTTCTCCAAACCACTTTTTAGAAATTTTTGCAGAAGTTCCGTCTTTTTTCATTTCATCCAAAACTTTTTGTAATTCGCTTAAGAAGGCTTGATCTCCCAATCTTAAACCTACACCATATTCCTCGGATCCGAAGTGGTCTTCTAATACTGTGTATTCACCCGGTTTTTTAGAAATATAGTATCTTCCAACAACTTCATCTACGACAACTGCATCAATTCTACCAATCTTAAGATCCATCAATGCCTCAGTATTATTTCCAAACTCTACAACTTCTTCAAGTGATTTTAAAGTTTTTTCATCCTTTTCCAAAGCGTCCATACTACTGCTTCCTGATTGAACGCCTACTTTCTTACCGGCAAGGTCTGCTTTTGTTTTTATATCGGAACCTGCTGCTACAACAATAATCTGTCTATTTTCAAGATAAGGTTTTGTGAATGCTATCTCTTTTTTTCTTTCTTCAGTAATGGTTAATCCATTCCATATAACATCAATCTTTTTTCCGTTCAATTCAAGGACTTTACTATCCCAATCAATAGGCTTGAGTTCAATTTCAACTCCCATCCTCTTTGCCGCTTCTTTTGCCATATCGACGTCAAAACCGACAATTTCATCTTTTTCATTTCTAAATCCCATTGGTGGAAAAGAGTCGTCTAACCCTACCACAAACTTTCCTGCTTTTTTAATATCTTCTAAAGATGTATCCGATTGTGAAGGTTTAGTATCTTCCGTTGAACTTTTCGTTGCTCCAGAACCGGAACAACCCGTTAATAGTAAACTTGCTACAAGTGTAATCATTAAAAATGTGATTAAAATCTTTTTCATCATCATTCCTCCATTAGTATTTACATAATCTTTGTTTAACACATGCATCATTATACTTTAGCACACTAAAATAGTAAAATAGTAGACAAACAAAATTGATATAAATATCTCTCTATTTTATTTATTTTCATTCTTTTACTGCAAAAATCTTAATAAGAAACAAAATCTTTTCACTTACGACAAAACCCCTTTATGTCTATCATAAAGGGGTTTTGTAATTACATCATATTCATATATTTTTGCTTTGCTTGCTGAATTTGGTTTTGCTGCGCCTGTTGTACCTGATACCATCCTCTTTTTTGCATTTCTTGGAACAAGTCTGCCTGAATGTCGTATTCTTCTCTTAAAATATTTGAAAAATCAGCTCGAAGCTTAGAGTTAGTACATTCATTGATATAAGTATTATACGCAGATTCTATTTGTTTTTGGCTCGCAATAGAATCATTTACGATCTCTTTATCACTCATTGTTTGATTCGTCATATTCATATTATTACTCCTCTCTATTGTAAATGACCCATTAAGGTATTAAAATGTTGCTGATGCTTGTCTGCAATTTGATTACATTTGTTTTTTAATGCTGCGTCATTTACTTGATTTGCAAAAGTTCTATACTTTTTAACAAGCATTTGTTCATAGTTTAACTGATCTTCTAGAGCTGATAATTCCTTTGTGGTAAGATTTGCCATATAAAAATCTCCTTTCAAATTAGATTACGGGAATTTATAAAAGCCCATTTTCTTAAGTTATTATCTGCATCTCACAAAATATTATTCTGCCACTTATCAAATTTATTAAATAACTAATATTGAAAAACAAGACGATTGCTTTCGGTACAAAAGGCTAAGGTAGATTATCTTGATATTACGCTTTGCTTCATAATAAAGAGTAAGGTAGATAAACAAAGGATCCTTTGTTTATCTACCTTACTCTTTATCTCTATACTTTTAATGTGATTAACTCTCCGCTTTGTGTATCTATACTTATAATCCAATATCCTATTGCACCTATAACCCATCTTTCTCCTTTTTTAGGTACCCAATATGCATATGCCTGTGCAGGCAGCAAAGGATGTGGATCTATACCGTATCGTGAGGGAATTGCATAACATATATACTGCACTTGATTAAGTTCATCCTCTTTCACACCAAAAAGATAATGCCCGTATCTATGTACGATATTCACTATATAGGGATTATAAAGTAAAAATACGGTATTTGCATTTGAGTAATCGTTATCAAGTATAAACCTACAATCGTTTATCAACCACCACTTGTAACCCATATCTCCATTCGTAAAAGGCTCTTCATGGACCATATATTTGGACAATTGCGTATAAATATTATTTTGCTTGTCTTTTGATTTAATTTCTTGTTGAGCAGTTTTGCACTCTTTACATGTCGATTCTAAAATATCATTTGTATCCGGTGCACTATTTCTCTTTTCTTCCTTTATATTCTTTGGATCTAATTTTAAATCAATACTTTCATTTTCAAATTGTTCTTGGAGATTATCCCATATTTTCTCAGGATGATTTTCTGCTTTTTCTTTATTGACTTCTACATCCATATCTTTATTTTCAGATATAATTGTATCTGATTCTAAATCTAAATTTTCATTTATTTCTTTATCCTTATTTGTATCTGTGTCTGCATCTTTGCCTTCGTCTTCTTTATTCCATACAAATCCCATAGGTATCTTAATAGTATTTGATTCTTGTGGTGTTTTGTCTTCAGTCTCATCAACTTCATGCTGTGTTTCTTTTTCCTCTTTAGATTTTACCGAAAACACTTCCTTCCAGTTCCATCTCTGATTTTTAAATCCTACTAGCGGAAAGGTACTTAGGCCGTTTTCCATTACTGTATCTTTACACATAATGACTACTGTATCAAGCAGGTCTACATTAACACCCGATTTTTTCTGAAAATCATTTTTATTAAATTCATACACCACATCTCCACTGTCACCTTTTAATTTGATAGTTCCCAAATGCATAGGTGTAGTATTAGGATATAAGCTGGAAAACAAATATGCTTTTAAAACTTTGTGTTCCCCTAACAATCCAATATTTTGAACATGTACCAGTGCTTTTCCTCTACTATCTTTAGTTTCTAACTTTAAATATCCTGTAGGTTTTCCAGACCTCCCAAAACCTTTATCTTCTTCCTGCATCATAATAAATAATTTATTATAATTCAAACTTTTGTTCAAAAAAATCCCTCCCCCTATATTAGTGGACAGTGGAGAGTAAGGAGTAGAAAAAAGTTTCCTCACAAGAACGTCTCTAACTCTCCCAACTTAAAATTATTCTCTATTAGTATATATATGAGAAAGGATATAAAAATTGAATCATTTTGGTGAAAAACAAAGTTAATTTTTAACAAAATCCATTATGATGCATCCTAAAATATTTTCACTATCCTTAAAATTTTTCATAAAATCTGATTTAATTTGAAGAAGCTTCTGTAGAATCAGTAACAAAAGATGTTTTGGTACTGTAAGAAGCTTAACAAAAAATCTTATGCCTACGAATTCGGTAAGAAGCATAAAGATATTTGCAACAATAAGCGCTGCAAAAAAAACAGCATAAACAAGATTACCGTCGGTAGTGAATAACAATGGTCCAAGTGTAATGCCATGAATCATAAATTTGGAAAGAAGTATGGCAGTTTGAATGATAAAATATAATTGACAGTAATTGATCAATAAGAGTTTGCAACATTTACCTTAAAATGTAAATAACATATCAAAATAACTGGGTATAACTGATGACACAATGATAACTGGTAAGTCTGACACAGAAAGTTTAATAAAAACTAAACTTAGAATTAACAGTATTACATACAGCACTCCTAATATTATTAAGACTAACGGATATTTACTTAAACTATCTTAAACTATCCACACAACTTCTATAAGCTTATAATGAATTTCTTATTTATATTGCTCTTCGAGGATTTCAATTTTTGCATTTTTTACGATTTCTGATTTAAAATTATCAATAATCTCTCTTTGTTTTTTAGCTTTTTCATTAATAGGTATATCAGAACCTGCCAATATTTCATCTGCTATTTGTCTATTTAATGCAGAAATAGTAAGCATTTTTTGGATTTCTTTAATAGTGTAATTATTCCAGTATTCGTCCTCTGTCAGTCCAAGAGCATTAATATATGCTATAAGAGTCTCTTTTGTTTCCGGATTTTTGTATATCATTTCTTTTTCCTTTTTGGCATAAGTTCTAGCTTCATCCTCAGAAACATCTATCCCCCTATTTTTAGCTTCATTTAAAAGCAATTGAGTTCTTGCAATATCTAGGATGATTTCTTTATCAGTCTGAGTTTTTTTAGAAATCTTGTTTATATCTCGTCTTTTTTGAATATCTTTTTCATATATTTTTATATCATTTACCTTTGCAACAACTTTACTATCCTTTTTTTCATTGTAATTTTTCATTGTTTTACCAAACTTAACAGCACTATCTTTATCAAATTTTTTTGTTGAGATATTAACAGCCGCTCCAATTGCCATACTACTAACAATTAATATAGTTACTATCACACTAATTATTACATTTTTTTTATTCATAATCTAAGAACCTCCTAGTTATAAAATTGTTTTTATTAGACAACACATTAATATCTTATAACAAGTTCATCTTCAAAAGTTTTTATACCTGGCGTCCAACTACTATCAAGACTGAAGTAAGTACTGACAAATACATTTGATCCATTCCTATAATAATGAGAAAAGTTTGTCCTATTTTCACCCATTAAATAAGTAGTCTGATCCCCTGGAAGTATAATATCGTGTTCATATGAATAATCGCTTGAATAAAGTGTTCCTAATAATGTTTTTGATGATGAAACTGAGTAATATTTTGTATTCCATAGTCCTGCACTGCCACCTAAAGGATTCTGCCAATCATAAGAATATAATCTTAGATAATGATAATTTAAGTTAGCTGTCGTATCCATTGTATCATAGCTTTCAGTTATATGTACACTATAACCAAATCCTCTAGTTCCATAATCTGCATTAAACGATAGAAAACTATAATCTAGTGTTTCATCAAGCCCAAAAGCCGTTGTAGTTATCAATAGTGTTATAATTGTGAAACAAAGTATCAGTTTACTATATCTTTTAATTTTCATCATTATACTCCTTTCGTTCTTACAAAGTTCAATATCTGTATACTAATTAACAATGTGATTTTCTATTTATTTTGTATAAATTTTTTTATTAGTATATAATATAGGATATATAATTATTTTAGTCTTAATTCTTTCTTTTTATCAAGAAACGCTCCTATAACAATGTCATATTGTTGCCCCAATATCAACGCATTGTTATAGGGGTATTTTTTTTAGCCTTTATCCTCATTATAAGACTAAAAAGCACCTATAATCTTTTCCCTATCTGTTTCAATTAAATTCATTGAAACATCTTATTAATAATATTTGGTGGTCTAATTTTAATCATCTTGTTATCCTCCTTATCTTTTGTTAGTACATTCGGAAACTCTCGTTTCCTGATATCACTAAATTTTCAGGGAACGTTTTTTATTCTTCCCCCAAAAATTCAGTAAATTTTCTTAAAAATTTTCCTTCAAAATTACCATAATATTGTATAAATGTAACCATTCCACCTTGACAAATATCCAAGAATTTCAAGATTAAATTTTTTGGATTTATTTTCCAAATATTTTGATTTTGTGAGGTGTCTTTATGTTAGGTAAATGGCGTTGTCATGCTGATTATCAACAATAGCTTGTCAAAAATATTCTACCGTATGCTCTTGGGAAAATTGATTCTTATTCCTATAAGGGACAATGTTCTCCATCAGATTATGGTAGAACTATTTATACCAAGCCCAAATAGGTTTTACGCTTGTTTACTGCTATCCCACGTAACAGCCACCTTCCATAATAAGATCACCAAAGGACTGTATTTTGAATAAATCTTTAGATTGATTAGGTGCTTTACTTTCGTAAAATCCTTCTCCCCTATTAGGAGCAGTAGATTCTACGCCTACAGTTGGTTTCTCTGTTAAAGGTGTTGCAAATGCAACTGCTGATAATGATAGAGATATTATCATTATTAAACTAAGTACTATTTTTTCATTTGTAGATGCTCTTCTCTTAATTTGTTTTTCATAATATAAGATTCTTTTTAAAGGTAAAAGTTACAAAAAAATATAAATTTTTTAATTTTATATAAAATTTATTTTATTAGTCATAAAAAAAGCCTATAAAATAAGGGTGCTCTCCTTATTTCATAGACCTTTATTAATTCACTCTACTTCTGCAAAAATAAAAAGTTTAAATGGTAAAGTTACCATAAATTAAAATGGCTTGTTCCTGCCCTTAAGATAATTATTAATTGGGAATCAATATATATCAAGGGGGGCAGGACTATGCCAACTACCATTGTAGATTACAATGAAGAAATAATCAACTTTTTTGAGAATGTAAATTATGAAATGAGTAAACCACAATTTAATCATCTCGCTACAATGATAGAAGGAACTATTAATATTGATGGTAAGATTTCTATATCTAAGATAGCTGAAAATATTCTTAAAGCTAAGGATACAAGCTGTATATACCGTTTTTTTAGCAAATCCCCATGGAATGATGAATTATTAAATCACAATCGTTTAGATTATTTGCAGTACCACTTAGAACATCAATTACAACCAAATACTGTTGGATTTCTTGTTATTGATGATACTGTTAATTTAAAAGATATACGAACTCAATCTATGGAATGCTTAGATTTTCATCATTCACACATAGAAGGTAAAACTTGTTGGTCTCATTGTGTAGTAACTTCTAACTTTGTTGCAGGGCTATATTCTATCCCTATGCATTTTAAACCCTATTACAGGGAAGAAAATGCACAAAACTTGGTATATCCTTTCAAAGCAAAGTAGATATTGCACAAGAATTTATACAGGATTTTAAAGAACCATCGCACCTTCATATGTTTAAATTCAAAGTCTAGACTTCTAACCTTTTTAAATACTTCCTTTGTAGAAAATAAAATTTCCAAACATTCATCATTAGTTCTAAGATTTAATTCCCTTTTAAACTTTTCCTCATCATTCTTTAGATTAGCTTTCCTTTGTCTCGATACATTCCAAAAAGTAATAGTTGTGGATGGTGTAGGCACCCTTAACCATCACCAAAACATCTTCATTTGCAACAAGGCCTCTACCATCATCTCGCGGAATAATTAATAAATGGTTTGAAGGCATCGGTGTTCCGTTTGCAAGATCTGTCCCCTGCGTAGCATCTGCTAAACCACCTAATTGACTAGAAATAATGGTAGCCTTTCCCATACGCAAAATGAGTTCGGTTCCAGCTCCTCCCATTAACTTTTGTCCCGCTTTCACACTAACTACTATAAATTTATCCCCTTGCCCCGATTGGGATGAATTTTGATTAAGTGATTCTACTTTCTTGGTTAGAGCAGCAATTTTACCCTCAAAATCTTCCTGTATAAGCGGTATTACCACTTCTTCCAAATAACTTTGGGTAATAATCGGATCCTCCTGGGAACCGGGTTCTGCTACTCCACCATAAGTTATTTGAAATATAATTAGACTGGAAATAATAATTGCAATCAATATACCTAATTTTTTTATGCTTATCAGATATTTTTTCACTTGTTTTCCCCCTGTTTCATACCCCACAAATTAAATTTCCGACAATCCAAAGCTAATATTCAGTGCTTCATTCACTTTTTCCATAAGCTCATCGTCTAAATGACCAATCTTTTCTTTTAACCTTTTTTTGTCTATGGTTCTAATTTGTTCTAAAAGAATAACAGAATCCTTTGGCAGCCCATATTCCTGAGCACTTATTTCTATATGAGTAGGTAATTTTGCTTTATTAATTTGAGAAGTTATAGCAGTTGCTATAACAGTTGGACTATACTTGTTCCCAACATCATTTTGTACAATGAGTACAGGTCGTATTCCTCCTTGTTCAGAACCAATAACGGGACTTAAGTCAGCATAATAAATGTCTCCTCTTTTTACAATCACTTTATTCACACTCCGCTAGTTTTTCCTCATAATTAAACTGCAATTCACTATCTGCATCAAAACACATTTCTGCTAATTTTAAATTAATTTCCGCCATCTCTTGGTAACCTTTCTTCATTTTATCCCTCATTTCAATCCTTCTTCTTTCCCTAATATAAAGTTTCATAGCTTCTCTAACAAATTCGCTTCGATTAATCTTTTCAATGGTTACAATAGAATCGACTTCCTGTAAAAGGCTGTCAGGAAGACTTATTAATATTTTTTTCAGGTTTGACAAAACAACCAGGCCCCCCATTCGTGAAATTTCTTAAGGGATATATACTAAATTAATCAAAAATTAAGAACTTAAACAACTCTACATAAAACATTTTATCCTGCTATACTGATTTTAAGCAAAAGTTCAACATCATATATACAAGCATATATATAATATTATATACTTTTCATGCCGGACAAGTCAATTACAAATTTGGGTTTCAGATCAAAGTTCACTTATTTCAATATTTCCTCTATTTATTGCATGCTATCGTTTGTGAAATATGAACAGTAAACCCTTCGCTCATTCTATACCAAGTAATTTAAGATTTCTACAACCTTTCCATTTTGGATATACACTCTAGGTACTCGTTTTCCTATTATACACAACACTTCATAGTTAATTGTATTCATGGTCTTGGCAATATCTTCTACCGGTATAGTCAATCCATTCTTGTGACCAAATACTATAACTTCGTCTCCAACACTAATATCTTTTACTTCTGTTACATCTATCATACACTGATCCATACATATTCTGCCTATGACCGGAACAATTTTTCCGCCGGCTATCATTTTTGCACTACCTGTCAAAACTCTTGAATATCCGTCAGCATATCCAATCGGTATGGTCGCAATCGCAGTCCTTTTTTTTGTTGTAAATACTCTACCATAACTTACAGGCGTACCTTTTTCAACTTCCTTTAAGTGCGTAACAGTTGCTTTTAACTCCATAGCAGGTTTAAGATGTATCTTTTGTTTATCTACTTCATCCGATGGATATAACCCGTACAGTATAATCCCCGGTCTTACCATATCCAAATGCATTTCAGGAAATTGAACAATACCGGCACTATTACATGCATGTTTAACAGGTATGTAAAGACCCATTTTCTCTAATTCGTTACACACAAACATAAATTTTTGAAACTGCTTGTGCGTATAATCCGGATCTTTTTCATCCGCTGAAGCAAAATGGGTAAATATTCCTTCAATCTCTATCCCGGGAAGTTGTGCAATGCTTAAAATGGTTTTTATTGCGCTGTCTTCACATGCAAATCCTACTCTAGTCATACCTGTATCAATTTTTAAATGAATCTTTGCTTTCTTATTCTGAGCTACGGCAGCTTGAGAAATCGCATCAGCTAAAGAATAGCTGTAAACTGTTTGGGTTATATTTAATTCAACTAAATCCTTTACCCATTGTTCAGGCGTATACCCCAATATTAATATCGGTACATCAATCCCGTGCTTTCGTAACTGTTTCGCCTCATCGAGAAAAGCTACTGCCAAACCGTCAGCGCCATTTCCCAATAAAGTTTTAGAAACTTCTAAAAAACCATGCCCATATGCGTCAGCTTTTGTAACTGCCATTATTTTTGCATTCTTGGAAGTAATTTTTCTAATTTCCCTTACATTATGAGCAATATTATCCAAACTCACCTCTGCCCATGCTCGTTTAAAAAACTGTGACATTCGTTAGCCCCCAATATATTCTATGTCGTGTAGCTACATAAATTTCAAAATAGAAATAGGCCTATGATTAACCAACTTTAAAACTAAATATTATGATTTAAAGTTGGTTCATTTCATCGATAACTATGTTCATTTATTTTAAATTTATATATTGGTTATCGATATAATAAAGGGTAATCTTTTTAATCACCTGCTATCTTCGTACTAGTCTATGTCAAAAATTTTATCCTCCAACTGTACATTAAATTCTATCAAATCAAAAATAATTGAAATTACTGGTTTTTTCTTGATATCATATACTTCCATTTTAGACGGTAAAAATGTGGTATTATTAATCCATAGGCTCTGACTAAACCTATATATATTGCTACCCGGTATATCCGCTTTTAATACCGTATATCTACTTTCTTTGTTTCCCATCGTCGTCACTGATGTCTGCTCAGATTTGAAATAGGCTTCAAAAAAATCCGGTAAAAAGATATAGGATTCACCAATTGGGTTGAAATTCAACAATGAAAATTTTCCCTGTATTTCGGGCTGAATGGTGGTAACAGTATTATTGGAATAAATTGTAATCAATCCTTGTAATTCCTTCGGCTCTATTATTTTCATCTTATATTTATCCGGCGATTTATAATATTGCTTGAGCTTATACTGTTTTGTTGTTTTATTACTTGTTATCGTCATTGTCATTTCACATTGGTAACTCTTAATATCTTTATATTTTTCATATATGCGTGAGTACATATCTGTGCTCTTATCTTTTGGACCGCACGAGCCCAGTGTTATCATTAGTGTAAGTAGCAGTAGAATATACTTACACGTTTTCAAAAATTTCCCCCCTACTATTGTATCAAAGTTTTCACTATATCCGTACTACTCACTATTCCTACCAACTTATCTTGCTCAATTACCGGAACACTATTAATTCCTTTGTCAACAAGCATACGTGCCACCTCATGAATATTTTCGTCTTGACTAACCGCTATTACTTCTTTACTCATCATTTGTTCTACTTTAGTGGCCGTTAGTTTTCTCAATTCTTCCTGATATTCATCCGTTCCACCCAAAAAGATGATTCCTCCTAGATATTCTACCGTTGCAGGCATGGAAGGATCTATTTCTTTATATATTAAATCTTTTTCCGAAATAACACCTACAACATGATTTGCCTCATCAACAACCGGCATACAGGTTATTTTATTCTCAATTAATTTATGTGCTACTTCTTTTATTGTATTTTCCTTGTTTACAACTATAACTTCCTTTGTCATAATATCTTTAACTTTCATAGTTCTTCCTCCCTACTAAGACTGTATCTTTATTGAGGGATACTTCCGGTAGCCAATTGTTGAATTGCTGACGGCAGTGCCTCTATTACATCCGTTGCAATAAGACCATGTTCTCCTTTGATACCAGCGCTTATGTCCCCTGCCAGACCGTGAATATATACGCCTGCAACTGCAGCTTTATCCACATCCAATCCCTGGCCTACCAAAGATGCAATCACACCAGATAATACATCCCCTGTACCTCCTGTAGCCATTCCTGCATTACCGGTGCAATTAATAAATACGTCTTGGTTGGAATAAGCAATGACAGTCCTCGCTCCTTTCAAGACAACTGTAACATTCCATTCTTTTGCAAAGTTTCTAGCCACCTCAATCCTATTGGACTGAATATATTCAACATCATAACCGGTAAGACGAGACATTTCACCAGGATGAGGTGTTATTATCACGGGACAGTTACATTCCTTTAATACATTTATATTCGTAGATAATGCATTTATACCATCAGCATCAATAATTATAGGTATCTTAGACTGTTTTAATATATCCTTTAGTATATCGAATATGCAAGGATTTGTAGAAAGCCCTGGTCCAAATACCAATACATCTACCTTATTGATTTTATTAAAAATTTGGCCAATACATGCGTAAGACAGAACTCCTTTTTTTTCGTCCTCTAACGGCAGTGTCATAGCCTCTGTTAGTTTCACCTCCATAATGGCATTAAGACTTTTAGGGATTCCTACCGTAACTAATCCCGAACCGCTTCTTAACGCAGCCAATCCCGCAAGCGCTGCCGCTCCTGTCATTCCAGTCGACCCGGCAATAACAAATACTTTTCCATAGTCTCCTTTATTTGAATTGCTATATCTTGCTGGAAGTAAACCTCTGATATATTCTTTCTCTATGATATTAATATTTATATTCTGCTCATTAATTATACTATCTGGAACAGATATATCTACAATGGTAAGCTCTCCTATAAAATTTGCCGCTGGATAGTTCAATAACCCGATCTTTGGCAATACAAAAGTAACTGTTTTATCTGCATTAATACACACGCCGCAAATTTGTCCACTATCTCCATTTATGCCACTGGGGATATCCACAGAGACCACATATCGTCCTGAAAAATTAATGAGTTGAATAATCTCTGCTACCGCACCGGTAATGGTTCCTCGAATTCCTGTTCCAAAAATGGCATCCACAACAAGATCACATAAGTACAAACTAGCCGCAATATTTTCAAAATAGTTCTCTTGTAAGTCTCCTTCACTAATCGCGTGTACAATTTTTATGCCTAAGTTTTCGATGATTTTTAAGTTAATCATTGCATCGCCTTTTATTTCTCGTCTGTCGGCCATTAATACAACCAAGACATTAGCACCTGCATTATGCAAATGTCTTGCGATTGCAAATCCGTCACCCCCGTTATTGCCTTTTCCGCAGAAAACCATTATGCTTTTGTATCTAACTTCTCCTAGTGTCTTTTTTATTTCTTCTACCACTTTTAATGCTGCATTTTCCATTAAAACGACTCCGGGAATGCCCACTTCTTGAATAGCCTTCTGGTCAATGAGCCGCATTTGATTACAATTTGCTACTTTCATACTAAATTCACCCCTCCCCAATATAATTAAACACTATTTTCAATTTTTTCTGCAGTAACACTAGCAATCGCATATTCCTTACAGTGAGATATGGATATATGAAATTTGTCTATTTCCTTTTTTTGTGCTAATAATAAAGCTTTTTCATATAGGTTAATGTACGGTTTACCTAAATCATCCCTTAAAATCTCAATATCCTTAAGTGCAAAATACCTAATCCCTGTTCCCAATGCTTTGGAAAAAGCCTCCTTAGCAGCAAAGTTACCTGCTATCACTTCACAACGATTTTTTCTTTCTACAAAATACTCTTTTTCTTTGGCAGTAAAAAATCTTTCAATAAACCTATGATTGTTTCTAATTGCGCAAGCAATCCTTTCTACTTCTACAATGTCGATACCTGTTCCAACAATCAATATGAACCCACCCCTTAACCAGCTCATCGTTATCCTTTCATGGCCCGCATACTTAGTACTAATCTAAGTTATGTAAACTCTAAACGATAATCTTATTATATTACAGATTATACTACAAAAACTCTTTGTCTAACCGTTCCAATTCCTCTGCACCAAGTAAATCATGAAAATAACTATAGGCATTGGTAACTAATTCGGATAATTCCTCTTTTTCGTTAATACACTGCTTTAATTCTGCTTTCATCGTCTCTATTTTTTCTTCTAATTCATTGATTTTTTTCTGACCTGTTTTTATTTTAGTATATACTTTATCAACTGTTGCTTCTAAAAGATAAAGATTGGTTTCTTTTATTTGATTGGGAATATCTTCTAATTCTTGTTGTATAACTACCAAACGCTCATTAATACGATTTATTTCATCGTGGCAATGCTGCATTTCTTTTAATGCAGCAGGATTATTTTTTTCATAGGCTTCATCTGTAAGCTTTATAATCTTATCCATGCATACTTTTTTTATACGCAGAATATCCTGTTCTTCGGTCGTTAATCTTGCTTGTTCTTTAAGCAGATCTCTTAATTTTTCTTCATATTGAATGATTTTAGCTGTTTTTTCTTCTTTCTTAAAAAGCGCATTCCATCTCTCATCAACAATTAAAAGTGAAATGTCATTCTTTCTTAAGATTTTTTTATCAAAGTTTATCGGTTTTTTCTTTGTAAAAACATTAAGTAAGTTCAATCTACAGCAACTCCTAACAAGTCAAGATTATACATTATTTTTATCGGCATAAACAGCTTGGGTTGTTATAGTTTTTAAGTATTTTGATATTACATATTCATTACAATTTTATTATATCAAAGAATATATTATAATGAACCAACTTTAAAACTAAATATTATGATTTAAAGTTGGTTAATTTCATCGATAACTACATTCATTTATTTTAAATTTAGATATTGGTTATCGATATTTTCTTCTAAAATAGCATAAAGCAGGCATGAAACTGGTTTCATGCCTGCTTTATGCTATTTTAAATAATCCACAAAATCATCATAAGCTTTTGCAAAAGCCTCCAATGTTATTGTAACAGGATAATAGGTATCAAAATCCTCTGATGCCAATGCATTTTCGTCATAAGCCTTTCTAAAGATTTCACTTTTATTTAAGATTTCCATCGCTTTAGCTGGTACTTCTCTGTGAAGCTGTGGAGCCAAGTCTCTTACTTCACTGTCATACTGCTCTGCTTTATCAGGAAATACAGTAAAGTAAAGGATGGTATCTTCATCGGTTAACAGTCTGTCTATATGCCATGGTCCTCTTAGAGATGCCTGCAGCAGTGCGGATTTTTTATATTTTCTCTGACGGTATAATATATCATAGCATTTTCTTGCCACTGCAACTCCCGCCCAAGTAGCTGCTTCGGCTGCCCCT
>JASGMB010000063.1 GCA_030156665.1 Clostridiales bacterium | reverse complement strand
CCGAATACCGGGATAAAGTGTGTGGTTAATACCTGCTACTATTATATGTCAGGTGATCATTGTGCAGCTGACAAAATTGAGGTACAACCAAGAAATGCATCTAAATCACAAGAAACAGATTGTGCTACATTCATGCCACAGGGACAAGCGTAAAATATAATATTTCAAGCCTGCTGTAGAGTATATTATCTTTCTACAGCAGGTTTTTTAAATTCATCTCTAATCACTTATCCTCTATACATCGTTTCCACCTTTATTTATTTTTATAGAACTTAAGTATACACAATAAGTCTTATAGACAGTTTCGTCATCCATGATGATTAGTCATTCTAAAATTGGCCGCTCGTTCATTTCTGTGATATAATTTTTTAATATAAACATGGAATAATGCAACTATCATTTAAAATTATAATAAATTAATAGGATTAATTAAAATGAGAAACCAAGTGGAATATTTAATACTTTAAATATGAAAGGTGAGACCAAAATGAAAAACATTAAATTTCAAATAGCAGTAGCTTGTATCTGTATTATACTAGGACTTGTCATTGCTCTACAGGTTAAAAGTGTAAAGACAAACAACCGTCTTTTAGCTTCACATTTTGGAAGGTCCGGTGAAGCACAAGCAGAATTAAATAAAGCAAAAGAAAAAAATCAAGACCTGTATAATCAGCTTTTGCAATATGAAAATGATTTACGTAAATATCAAAAGTCAACCTCCCAAAACAGTGAACATATTGATGTATTAAAAAAACAATTGGAAAATGCTAAAATGGCAGCTGGCCTTACTGATCTGAAAGGAACTGGTATAATTATCACAGTTGATGATAGTAATCTAAGAATAGAAAATGCAGATACAAATTCTTTTACTGTCAGTGATATAGATATTCTAAAAATTGTTAATGACTTAAAGGACGCCGGAGCAGAAGCAATCTCTATAAATGGTGAACGCCTGGTTGCAATTAGTGAAATACGAACCACAGGACCTATCATTAGTATTAATAATACCAGACATTCCACACCGCTTACAATAAAAGCAATTGGGAATTCCGACACGTTAGCAGCTGTACTAAACTTACGGGGAGGAGCTGTTGATGTTTTAAAACAGTGGGGCATTGACGTAACTACCAAAAAATCAGATAAAGTTTTTATTCCCGGATATGACGAAGATATTTATTTTAATTATGCAGTCCCTGTAGTGAAATAAGGCAATCTACCTTAGAAAATATCTCGGGCTTTATGCCCGGGGTTTAGAATCAAAAATTCTTTTATAATTTTAAAAGTGTTGAAACCTAAATTGTAAAATAATGTTGAATTTTCTATTTTATTGTGTTAATATAAAAATTGCATAAATTTACAAAATTAGGGGTGACATCATGAGATCTTTTTCTAAAACTTCAATTCTGCTTTGCTTATTTTTCCTACTTGTCTTTATAACTGCATATGCTCTGGAGGAAGATATCAAACCTAAAAATATACGCGTTATTTCTTTGACAGGCAGTTCTATTTCCTTTGAATGGGAACCGGCAACAGATGATTCGGTAAAAGGATACCAACTATATAAATACGATATCCAAAATACTGAATCAAACCCAATTCTAACAATCGACGGAAAATCTTCTACTTCTTGTTCTTATGATTTTGCCGAACATCTCTTTGATGACAATAATACCCTTTACCTAAAAATCGGCTCTATTAACACTAACAACATGTACATATCCGGTTCCATGTCGGATTTATTCACAATCATAACCGATTCCTGTTCTGCTGTACCTTCAACTAATGAAGTAATGGTTGGAGACACTGTGCAATATGCTGTTTACTTTAAGAATTTACATGATGCCATCTCTGCATCTTTTACTTTAGATTATGATCCTTTGGTTGTACAGCCTGTTGACACCTCTGGCAGTCCTATCTCGCCAGGAGATTTATTTGCTAACGGTTTAACGGTAGTGAACTGGGATGCAGAAAACGGTTCCATCCTATTCTCAATCTCACAGCAGGAAAATATTCAGCCTTATAACGGAGATGGGATTTTAGGGTATATTGACTTCAAAGCGCTAAACGAAGGTGAACCGAATATTCAATTAAGCAATACAAAATATGTCTCTGCTGTAGATGGAGATATCCATCAGCTCGCATATCACTACCTGATTCCATCCCAACAACAGTTCTCCATTATCCCACAACCAAATACAATAGCTGTAAATGTAGCCGCTAAACTTCAATATAAAAATGCTCTAGACGGAATCAAAATCATTGTAACCAATGCTAATAATGAAATTGTAACAATATCGGACATGGTTGTGGAGAATTTGGTTCAAGTAACGTTATTACCCGGCACATACACATTAAAAGCCACCGCACCCGGTCATCTGGATTTGGCCAAAACGAATATTACCATTGATGAGACTTCCGCCCAAATCGACTTGGGCACTTTGATAGCCGGAGATGCAAATAATGATAATCAGATTGATGAACAAGACTTAGCTATCTTACGAAATGAATACTTAAACAAAGTTTCCACTACCGATTCCGATTTTAATGGTGATGGCATAGTGGATTTGATTGACTTAACCATACTGGGCATCAATTATCATAAAACAGGAAACTAAATTTAGTGGACAGTGTACAACGAATAGCTATCAGTTGTACACTGCATACTAACATAAAGGAGAATTTTATGAGACATAAACTATTACTGACCGGTATATTATTTCTATGCCTGTTCTCTCCTTCCGCCTATGCAAATGAGGATATCGAAGTACTTATACAACCAAGCGTTAATTATATAGAAGTAGGTCAATACTATACTTTAGATATCGTATTATCTCATACTGCAAATATCCAGGCTGTAGACATTACTGTAAAACTTAAAGGAAATGGGCTGCAATTGGTAGATGAAAATGATGTTGACATTTCTGTACTAAATGTAAATTCAGATCTTCACCCACTTGTTTTACTAAATCACATTGACCATTTAACCAATGAGTTGCGTTTCGCAGCTACCTGGGACAAACTAGGTACAAATGATAATATCGTTATTGCTACACTTCCTTTTCGTGCGGTATCAGAAGATTCATTTAGCTTTGATGTAACACGCTGTACAGTAGTCGAAAATATGAAGATGAAACAAATATCTATTCAGCCTGTAGTGATTAATCCACAATTAACATCCAGCGGTAATGAGTCTATCCACAACCGTTCCACACAGTCCAAACATAAATCTGCTAGTCCCCCTATGATAAAAGAGTTACCTACTGTTCAAGATTTTAGCAAAGTACAAGATGTCTCTGAAGATATTTATCAATGGGCCTATCCTGCCATTAGATTCATGGTAGAAAAAGGTGTTATCCCTCTGGAAGAAAACAATATATTCAATCCGGATAAATTTGTTACCAAAGGTGAATTTAACAGTTATCTTACTAAACTTTTTACTATTGATACACTAACGACTTATGCTCAGCAAAATAATATCATCACACGGTATGAAGCTGTAAAAATAATAGTTGACACTTTAGACATTCCAAAGCCCTCTATGGAAGAAACCGAGCAAATTCTGCTGAAATTCAATGATACACATGATCTATCAGATAGTCAGAAACAAATAATTGCAGCCTGTATCAAGCATAATATACTGGTAGGATATAAAGACAATACCTTAAGATCCCATAATGCCTTAACCCGGGCAGAAACTGCAGTAATATTGATGCGAATATACTTCCGTTAATGTTTACTTATCATCCATTTTTTGATAGAATTTATATGTCTAGTAAAAGTATACAATGTACAGCAAATGAAACAGGAGGTAAAATAAATGATGAAAGTCCGAAAAGCAATTATCCCCGCTGCGGGATTGGGTACTAGATTTTTACCGGCCACTAAAGCACAACCTAAAGAAATGTTACCTATCGTAGATAAACCCACCATACAATACATTGTCGAAGAAGCCTGTGCTTCCGGAATAGAAGACATTATCATCGTAACCGGAAGAAGCAAACGAGCGATTGAAGACCATTTCGACAAATCCTATGAATTAGAATCCGAACTACAGAAAAGCGGTAAAGACGATCTATTAGAACTCGTTCAGAACATATCTAACATGGCGAACATTCACTATATCAGGCAAAAAGAACCAAGAGGTTTAGGACATGCCATCTACTGTGCAAAATCCTTCATTGGAAATGAACCCTTTGCCGTATTATTAGGGGATGATGTAGTAGATGCAGAAATCCCTTGCTTAAAACAGATGATAGACGTATATAACGAATATAAGACATCTATACTGGGTGTGCAAAAAGTTCCGGATCAAGATGTATCCAAATACGGTATTGTAAACTGCAAGCATGTTGAGGACAGGGTTTATAAAGTAAAAGATTTGGTAGAGAAGCCTAAAAAAGAAGAAGCCCCTTCCAATATCGCCATATTAGGCCGATATATCATTACCCCTCGCATTTTCGAATTCCTTGAAAAAACTGCCCCCGGAGCCGGTGGCGAAATTCAGTTAACCGATGCCCTCAAAGAATTATCCAAATCCGAAGCCATGTATGCCTATGACTTCATCGGCAGACGGTACGACGTGGGTAACAGAATGGGATTCTTAGAAGCAACGGTAGAATTTGCTCTAAATAGAGATGATTTGAAAGATGAATTCAAAGCGTATTTAACGAAAATAATCAATCAAGATTGAAACCAAGTTTAGCGCTTAAAATTGAGATTAAGAAAAAGGCTGTGCAACATTGTGGACATTCCCTAAAAGGGTATACTACACATGTCTGACACAGCCTTTGCACTTATATAATCTTTTTCGCCTGCAAGGTTTTAATGGCTAAATCATGCATACCATACATCTGACCAAGAACATCTAGCCGTTCATTCATCCTGGTCTGTTCTGCCTTTATTTCTTTGATTTCACCTTTTATCTCTGCAATTTCACCTTTTATCCCTGCGATTTCATCTTTCATTCCGTTGATTTCGCCTTTCATTCCGTTGATTTCGCCTTTCATTCCGTTGATTTCGCCTTTCATTCCGTTGATTTCGCCTTTTATTTCCCCAATCTCTTTTTTTAAGGAAATCTCCATGTTTTCAATGGAATCAAACAACTTTTCAAACATCATTCTTGTTTCCTGATCCATGTTTTTTCACCCCGTACTTTATTTTATAAATATTATATCACACAAGCATTTATTTACAAGCCCCGAACGCTGTTAATTGTTTTCTCCAATCCTTCTGCTAACGTATACTTAGGCTCCCAATCCAAAATATTTTTGCCCTTGCTGTTATCCAGAATACTGTGCTTGATATCTCCTTTTCTTTCATCACATGAAAAGCATTGTATCTTGACGTCACTCAATCTATCTTATATTCTGAATCTCCATCTAAATCTTCATCTTACATCATCCCTTTACTTTCATATTCTTTTTCTATAAAATAAGCTTAAGGAGAGTGATACTACTATGCTTTACCCACTAAAATTACAACCGGTGTACAAAGAACCTATATGGGGTGGAAGGAGACTGAAAGAAAAATTCGGTAAAGATATCCCATCCGACCATACGGGAGAAAGCTGGGAAGTGGCCTGTCATCCTAATGGAACAAGCACCATTGCAAATGGTACGTTAAAAGGTAAATCGTTAAAAGAAGTAATAGAAACTTACGGTATTGACCTATTAGGCAGCCGTATCGGCGAAGAAGGCATTAAAAAATTCCCCTTACTGGTAAAATTAATTGATGCCTCGGACAAGCTATCGGTACAGGTTCACCCTGGAGATGAATATGCATTTAAACATGAAAATGGAGAACTAGGTAAAACTGAAATGTGGTATGTCATCCACGCTGAACCGGAAACCCAACTGGTATATGGTGTTAAACCCGGAGTCACCAAAGAGCAGTTTAGGCAAGGTATTCTGAATGGGAATTTAGAGGAGCTCTTAAACTTTGTAGATGTACAAACCGGAGATGTATTCTTTATGCCTGCAACGACATTACACGCAATCGGCAAAGGACTGCTCATTGCCGAGATACAGCAAAACTCTGATACTACATACAGAGTATATGATTGGAATAGAGTGGATAGCAGCGGCAACCCAAGACAACTGCATATCGAAAAAGCATTGGATGTGACCGATTTATCCGATGTAACTGGTAAAGAAAAGGTAGAAGGAATCTCGATTCATAAAGGGGATCATATCAGAACCTATTTGGCAGCCTGCAAATATTTTGCTGCTGAAAAACTTCAAATTAAAGTGGTAAGTCATGAAATGATAAATGGAGAAAAGTTTGACATTCTCATGGTGGTTGACGGGGAAGGAAAAATACAATACCATGATGGGCAGGAAACATTTAAGTCCGGTGATTCCTTCTTGATTCCTGCTAATATGGGTGATTATGCTATTACTGGGAATTGTACTGTTATTAAAAGCTATGTTCCCGATATCGCTAAAGATATAACCGAGCCATTGAAGAAACATGGAATAAGTGATACAGATTTAAGAAAAATCGGTGGACTTTACCAGATACTGTAATGATAGCAACACGGGACGAGGTGTGCTTGCCCTCAATCGACAATTGTAATTAAATATCTCTGCTATTTCTCCATATAAATACCCACACATGTCTTTCCTTGTGTGGGTATCAATTCTTTCCTTTTTCAAAAATAACTTTCCCAACTCTATCAATATGTTCCTTTAGATCCTTATAGCTAAGATGAGTATAATCTACAATATCAAAAAAATACGGCAATGGTCCTTTTTCTTCTAACATAGCATGAAGAGCTGATACAGTATCAAAGGTTATATTTTCGCCATAAATTCCTATATCAACATCTGATCCTGGTTTGTAATTTCCTTTGGCTCTTGATCCAAATATGACCGCCTTTTCTATTTCATGAAATTGTTTTATGGCATCAATAATATACGCTAGTTCAAATTCTTTTAGTCCAAAATTCATAATGACTTACCTAACTTAAAACAAAGGTCCTTAATGATTTTATAATATTTGTTCCTTATTAGATCTTCTGCTTCCATTGCTTTTTGTTCATCATAAGTATGTGCCATTAAATTTCTTTTTTCCAATGCATCAATCCATGTATGTCCATCAGTAATTAACTGTATTTGAAAAGCAGTTTGTATTGTTCTTCTCGGACTTTTTACATCAAAACCTTCTTGCTCTAAATAATCTTTCATCGTTTTCCATGCCAATTCAAAAGTGTATTCAAAACATTGTATTAATCCTTGAACTTCAAATTTATTTAATTCTTCTTTTTCTATAAATTCTGTGAGCTGTATCGTAGCCTTCTTAAAATTTTCAAATCTCTGTTTCCACCTAATGTCAATATTCATCTACAGTACCCTCTTTTTTCATTTCTTTACAATAATAGTATAGCATGCTTATAATCTTATTAACAACAAAAAAGCCCTTCAAAGAATTGCTTATTCAAAGAAATTACTCAATATCACGCTTTTTAATATAACTATATAACTATAAGAGCCATTCCATACTTTTATGCTCCATTCTATCTAATGTTTTTTTGCTTTTTAACTTACCCTTCTATATGTCGGCACAAGCGTTTTCATAAATTCTTTTAAACTTTCATTATTATCACTTTTAATAACTTCTTTTAAATTCTCCAATTCTCTGTGAAGTATTCTCAAATCAGTAAAAATAGGCTGACCGATAAAGATTTTTTCATGCTTGGTAGCGGTTAAACCTTCTTCAGCCATGAGCAATTCTTCATATAGCTTCTCGCCTGGACGCAAACCTGTGAATTTAATTTCTATATCTACATCTGGCTCGAAGCCGGATAACCTTATCAAATCTCGCGCTAAATCAACAATTTTAACAGGCTGCCCCATATCAAGTACAAAAATCTCTCCACCCTTTGCCATAGCTCCAGCCTGAATTACAAGCTGTACGGCTTCCGGAATAGTCATAAAATATCTGGTAATCTCAGGGTGTGTTACTGTTACAGGACCTCCTTCAGCGATTTGCTTCTTAAATAGCGGAATAACACTTCCATTGCTTCCCAAAACATTTCCAAATCGAACTGCCACGAACTCGGTTTTACTATGTTTGCTAAAAGCTTGTACAATCATTTCCGCTACACGCTTAGTAGCACCCATGATATTTGTCGGATTTACTGCTTTATCAGTAGAAATTAATACAAACTTTTTAGCCCCATGTCTATGGGCACAATCCACCACATTTAAGGTTCCGAAAACATTATTTTTAATTGCTTCTGTAGGATTACTTTCCATCAGTGGCACATGCTTATGGGCAGCTGCGTGAAATACAATATCTGGTCTGTATTCCTGAAATATCTTTTCTAATCTTGATTTATCTCTTATAGAAGCAATAATGGTATGTAAATGAAGGGATGGATAATTTGTCAATAATTCATTTTGTATGTCATAAGCGTTATTTTCATAAATATCTAAAATCAAAAGCTTCGCTGGATGAAAACCGGCAATCTGACGGCATAACTCAGAACCAATAGAGCCACCGCCTCCGGTTACAAGCACTACTTTATTTGTTAAATAACTGGATATTTCCTCAAGATTGACTTTAACCGGATCTCTCCCTAATAAGTCTTCGATCTGGACATCTCTTATTGTATTAATAGTTACAGTTTCATTAATCAGCTCATATACCGCCGGTAAAATTTTTAACTTACAGTGCGTTTCTTTACATTTATCTATAATTTCACTAATTTCTTTTTTATTCGCTGATGGAATTGCTATTATAATTTCATCTATGGCTTTTTTTTCAGTAATATTTTTAATATCTTCCCTTGTGCCAAGTACGGGAACACCATTAATTCTGTGTCCTAATTTTTCTTTATTGTCATCAATAATTGCTACGGGAATACTGTTTAACCCTGAATGATGTCTTAATTCTCGAATGATGGTCGCTCCTGCATCTCCTGCACCAATAATTAGAACTCTTTTTTTATTACTAAAATCAAATAATTTGCCATTTAAGCCCCTGCGGATGACTCTATATAATAAACGGCTTCCTCCAATGAGTGCAATATCCAGCATACACGCTAAGATGTATATACTTCTTGGAACAAAAGTTTGAGTTATAAAAACATAGGATATCATTGCAGTATTTGCGAACACAGAAGCCATAGCAATGGTTATTAACTCCCGAATACTTGCATATTTCCATAAGCTTTGATAAAGACCGCAAGCATAAAATATGATTAACTTGATTGCTGTAATGATGACAAAGGCCTCTTGATAATGCTTAATATATTGAGGTTTAATATTTCCATCAAATCTTAACCAGTAAGCTCCATATACTGCTAAATTAATCAACAAAATATCAAGTATCAGCCAAAGCATTCTTTTTACTTTTATTTTCATAGCTTCACATCCATATCCTCTGCACTAATTTATCTACTTGGTGTATAGCTAGCTAAGATTATTATAATACATATATTTCAATAATACAACTGCATCGGAACATTTTCACTAATCATGTAATATATTCCTTCATCTATATTTAATTTATCTTGATTTTTCAAATGCAACAGTAATACTCTCGTCATTTTAAAGTTTCAGCCAGAAGAGCCGTCCCCTTGACTAAGGATTTCATCTATATTTTGATCACACAAATTATATTTTATCTTATATCCAAAATAATCATTTTTATCTGCCCATTCACACATCATATCAAGAATAGGTATAACATCTTTACCCTTATCTGTAATTGAATACTCAACTCTAGGAGGTACCTCTGGGTATATTTTTCTTTCTATCAATTGATACACTTCAAGCTCCCTTAACTGTTTTGTTAAGATTCTGTGAGTTATATCAGGTATAAGATGCTGAAGTTGTCCAAATCTCAGTGTACCGCATTCTCCAAGATACCATAAGATTAGAGGCTTCCATTTGCCTCCAATAACACCAAAGGCTACTTCAATTTCACATGCGGCTTCTTTCACTTTTCTATTTTTCTCAGTCATAAGGATCCTCCAATTTCTGTAGTATCATACAGGATACTATCTATTCAAAAAGTGCATTCTTGTTAAAATTCATGATAATATTATACTATAAATGACAGCAATAATAAACACAACAATTTCCAAGGAGGTATTTCTATGAACTTTAACTACCATATGCCAACCAAAATTCTGTTTGGTCCCGGAAAATTAAATGAACTTGCAAAGGAGAATCTTCCTGGGAGAAAAGCTTTAATAGTTATTTCTGCAGGTAATTCCATGAAAAAAAACGGTTATCTAGATCGTTTAGTGGAAATTATTCGTAACAAAGGCCTGGATTACGTTTTATTTGATAAAATTTTACCTAATCCCATTAAATCTCACGTTATGGAAGGTGCAGCGCTTGCAAAAAAGGAAGGCTGCGATTTTGTGATTGGACTCGGCGGTGGAAGCAGTATTGATTCAGCAAAAAGTATCGCTGTAATGGCTAAAAACCCTGGAGATTATTGGGACTATATACATGGCGGGACAGGCAAAGGGAAGCCTGTAATAGGTGCTCTTCCTATAGTTGCTATTACTACAACAGCCGGAACAGGTACAGAGGCTGACCCTTGGACCGTTATAACAAAAGAAGAGACGAATGAAAAAATAGGCTTCGGTAATTCCTATACATTTCCAGTATTATCTGTAGTTGATCCTGAGCTTATGCTGACAGTACCTAAACATCTCACAGCCTATCAAGGCTTTGATGCACTTTTCCATTCCACAGAAGGTTATATTGCAAATATAGCAACACCTATTAGTGATGCATATGCGCTTAAAAGCATTGAATTAATAGCAAAATACTTGCCTTTATGTGTTAGGGACGGAAATAATATAGAAGCACGCACCCAAGTAGCTCTAGCTAATACTCTTTCTGGATTTGTAGAATCTACCTCAAGCTGTACCTCAGAGCACTCTATGGAACATGCTCTTAGTGCCTACCATCCGGATCTACCACATGGTGCAGGACTTATTATGTTATCGGAGGCATATTACACATTTTTTGCTTCTAAAGTGCCAGAAAAATTTGTAGCTCTGGCGAAAGCTATGGGTGTTCAAGTAGATTTACTTCCACCTGAAGAACGCCCTATGTCTTTTGTAAAAGCCTTAGTTAAGCTTCAAGAAGATTGCGGCGTATATAATCTCAAAATGTCAGACTATGGAATCAAAAAAGAACATATCCCTATGCTTGCTGAAAATGCACGTCAAACCATGGGGGGACTTTTTAAAGTGGAT
>JASGMB010000062.1 GCA_030156665.1 Clostridiales bacterium | reverse complement strand
TTGATTAAATTCACTCTCTGGTACTCTGTATTTTTCCTATATCTTCCACTATTGAATGCTAACTGTAAATTTTTATCTTATAGTTTCACAATTACCTATATATAGGTTAAGTTACAAGGTACATTGGCTATTATGCTTAGTATTTAATTTTTCAAATTCATATATTACACCAACAATGTAATCCTGTTCTTCCTTTGTTAGTTCAGGATATAAAGGTAGTGCAAAAGTCCTCTTGGACAAATATTCCGCTACCAGTAAATCACCTTTGCTATAGCCTAGATGTTCATATGCCTTTTGTAGGTGCAAAGGAACTGGATAATAAATCCCTGCTGAGATACCTTTTTGTTTTAAGTAACTAACTATTTCATCTCGGCGGTCAGTTTGGAGGATGTATAAATGATATACACTATCTGCATCAGTTAAAACTTCCGGTAATATGAGAGAAGTATTCTTTAATTTCTCATTATAATAAATCGCATGTTGTCTTCGCATTGCATTCCACTGCTCTAAATATTTAAGTTTTACTCTTAATATGGCTGCCTGTATTTCATCAAGCCTTGAGTTATAACCAATAAGATAGTTATAATATTTTGTAGGATTATAGATTGTTTCTCTAGTCTCTATTTCTTGAAACTCTTCCTGTATACCATTCATTATATCAAAAGCATTTTTACCTGCATTACCGCTGCCGTGCATCCGAAGAGCTCTCACTATCTTATTTAATCTTTCATTATTTGTGGTAATAATTCCTCCATCACCAAATGCACCCAGATTTTTAGTTGGAAAGAATGAAAAACAGGCAATATCTCCTATACTGCCTACTCTTTGACCTTTATATCTTGCACCAATTGCCTGACAGGCGTCTTCAACAATATATAAATCATATTTTTCTGCTATGGCCACAATGCTATCCATTTCCGCAGGCTGTCCAAATATATGAACCGGTATTATAGCCTTGGTTTTTGATGTGATCTTATTTTCTATTTTTGATGAATCAATATTATATGTATCTTTTCTTACATCAACAAATACCGGAATTGCCCCTACTCGTGAAATAGCTTCAGCTGTGGCAAAAAAAGTAAAGGGTGTTGTAATTACCTCATCATCTTTCCCTATCCCAAGCGCGTGAAGTGCAAGTACCAATGCATCGGTACCATTGGCACAGGAAATTGCATATTTACAACCGACAAACTGCGCTACTTCCTGTTCAAAATATTTTACTTCAGGACCCATAATATATTGTCCGGAAGAAAGAACATTTTTAATTGCTGCATCTATCTCCTTTTTTATACTATTGTACTGTTTTTGCAAATCCAGTAAAGGAATTGTCATATATCAAAACTCCTTATTCCGTGTTCCAATAAAGCCATCAAAATATAAATTTTAAGAATTGAACTTTTTATAAAAATTTAATACTATAATAGATTCTCATTCCTGATTATTTTTTTAATTTTTTCTTTCATTAAAAATTCTTGCGCTTTTGAAGAGTCAGTAATATATGCCTGGAGAGAATCATTAGTATTATAAGATATTACTTGCCTAATAGGACTAATTCGAAACATCTCATCTAACTCTTCTGCCCTCAAATATTCATCATCTGTCATCAACTCTTCATACATTTTCTCACCAGGACGTAACCCCATTTGTTTGATTTGTACATTACTTTTTGGTATATGATACTTTTCACAAACTTCTTCTATCACCGCTTCCGCCAGGTCCCCCAGTCGCACTACAGGCATTTTGAGTACAAATATTTCTCCGCCAGTAGCATATAAAGATGCTTTTAATACAAGGTTTACAGCGTCAGTTACACTCATCATGAACCTGGTCATGTCGGGATCGGTGACCGTTATACAACGATTTTCAAGGATTTGCTGCTTAAATAAAGGAATAACCGACCCGCGTGACCCCATTACATTTCCAAACCGGACAGCAGCAAAAATCGGCCTCTTTCCGCCTTTTGAATAATCTGCAGCGGAGATTAACCGCTCTGCCAGTAATTTAGTAGCTCCCATTGTATTGGTAGGACTGATAGCTTTATCAGTACTGGTATAAATAACTCTTTCCACCCGTTCATTAATTGCACAATCTATGACATTCTGTGTACCCATTACATTTGTTTTAACAGCCTCAAAGGGGTTGTATTCACAGGCCGGAACATGCTTAAGGGCGGCCAAATGGAAAACTATGTCTATTCCGTGCATGGCACGTCCCAGCCTTTCCTTATCTCGGATATCTCCCAATAAAAATCTGATATTACTATGTTGTCCCAGCTTTTGCTGCATGATAAACTGTTTATATTCATCCCTGCTGTAAATGCGGACCACTTTAGGGTTATATTTCAGGATTTCCAAGGTTAACGCCTGTCCTATCGTACCTGTCCCGCCAATAACAAGTATATTTTTATCCTGGAGTAATTGTTTCACGCACATCTTCCTTTAATCGTAAATTGATTATCCATAACATATTTCGACATAATTCTATAAAATATTAATAGTATTTTCTAGGAAAAAATCTTAAAGGTACATTCAAAGACTTTAATATAGAATTCCCGTTCTACTTCTTTTATATTATGTTCTACCTGTTCCCTCAGTTCTTTTGCCGCTTCTCCCAGGCCTCCGTATATCAGCGCAGATTTTTCGGCATTTTTCCGTCCCTTCGCCTTTTCATCATCCTCTGCCCGGATTTGAAACTCCGGCACATTTTCCGTCCTTAACAGCACGGGCTGGGCAAGTATGTTTAGAAGAGACAGGGCCGGCTCCTTGCCAATCTGTTCATCAATCCTTCCGCTTTTTTCAACCAGACTCTTAAGATTGTAATGGGCTTTTCCCGTATAATAATTGAATAGTCGTTCAGCATTTTGCAAGCCTTTTTCACAAAGCATTTCAATATTGTGCAGGGAATTTTTTATCTTTGACAACTCGTTTAGCAGGTTTCCATAATCGTGTTTTTCCATGGTAGCCCGGGCTAAAACTTCTTTGACCCTTTCTCCCGGATTAAAAGTTTCGATACAGTACTCCTCAATTGCCTGCCGGAAAGTGATGTGCGTTGCACCGTCAATATAGGCCCCACCTTCGGTGGCATTGATATATTCGACCGGTGCAGCAGCAATGATCTGCTTAAACCACGCCAGATAAGTGTACAATTGGTGCGTGGTAGGCACAATATCTCCATCATATCCTCTCACCAGTTCGTAATATTCTATTTCTTCGTCAGGAATTTTCCTGCTGTTTTCTGAAAATTCATAGGTGTATACAATTTTCTTTTGGGTTTGAAAAATATTTGCTTTCACCCTGCATATTTCCTTGGTATCCGTATGGCAGTATATGGTCTCATTCTCCCGTTCATCAACAAGCTTCCACTGTTCTCCCAACCGGTGTGCCGCGTCGCTGCAATGGCTTTTTAAGCCGGTATAGGCCAGATCCTGCCCGATTAGGATAATGGGGCTGCAGCCCATAAATTCTGCCAATACAGCGGAACAACACGCCACTGATGGAGTATCGGGCAATTCCATCAGCGGCTGGCCGATAGCCGTCCTAAATATGTGCGTCACCTTATTTTGAAAAGAACCGACAATTTTGGGCCCCTCATAATATTGGAGAATCATGGGATGGACTTGTCCATTAAAAACCAGGGGAATATCTTCCTGCAGATACCTGTGGAATAATTGAAAATTTGCTATCCCCGGGTCTATACTTACTAACAAATCAGGTTTTACACCCTGCTTTAGCAATGGTGGCAGTGTCCTCGCACCGGCAATAATGACCGCTTTCCCTTTCGCCCTTTTGATCAAATGTATATTTTTATCCAAAGATGGTCCGCCTGAAACAATAATTGCAGGTTTTCCTGCGAAGAGCTGATACAGACAGTTTACACCGGGATTGCTGACAATGGGTACAATGTTCTTAAATGGATTATAAATCCATTCTTTATTGAAGCCGAGAACCGTGCAGATTTGCACCGTCTGTCTATGCAGCAGGTCTTTAAGCTGCTTATAAACATCAACAACTTCATTTTGAAAAAGGGTACTATATGTTTTAAATTCTAAAATCTCAGCATCTTTTATCTCTTTATAATTTTGTAGGTATTTCATAAGTTTATCAAACAATGCTTGTCCCTGACAGCCTACAATAAAAATGATGTTCTTTTTGTCTTGCCATTCACTAATATCAACTACTCTAAGAGCAGCTTCAAAAATCTTTATATTCGGCTCAACTACAATCAATTTTGAAATACAAGAGATTTGCTCTACTAACACGGCAGTGTGATATCCCAATCCGAAACCTATCTGTATGCAAATCTTCTCATCCTGTAATTGAAGCTGCTCTGCCCAATTGATAGCTTCCTGTATGGGATTATATTTGCTGTGCAAATACATATTTTTACCATTGGCGTGAATTCTTACCGTGTAATTGCCATCTTTTGCTGGCTCCAAGATTAAAGTCTCCTTTAAGCTTAGTATCTGCTGGTAAATTTCGGGATAATTTTTTTCAAGGAAGCACATATTCTTTTCATATACTAGCATTGGACCACCTAATTTCTATCTATAAATTGAATGGTACAAGTAAAAATACTCACTTCTTCTATTAGCCTGTTTTTAGCTACAATTTCTTTTAATTTCTCATTATATTTTTGTGACCAATTAGGCAAGTCGGATAATACCTTATCCACCGGTATAGTCCTGGTACCTGCAATGGCTGCCCCGCGCGCAGTGCTGTTAATAAATTGTACCTCAGGGTGTTTTGCTATCTTTCGCTCAAACCATCTTAAAAAACTATATAAACTTGGTGTAGTATAATACTGTCTGCCATCTATACCTTCTATCCACTTGCCTTCTCCCGTTTGCAACACATTGGCTGCCGTATCATAATGGGTCTGTGTATCAGTATAACAAAGGTCCTGACCTATCAATATGATAGGATTGCATCCCATCTCAACTGCAAGGCTCAATGCGGCCGTTGCTACCGAACCGCCGCTCTCTATCGCAAAATCCTTTTCTTTTTCAGGGCAAAAGGAACTGTCGTACAACAAAAGCTTGTCTCCTTCATATCCATAATTCAGGGTATACGCTGCTGTTGCCATCATGGCTAATGGTACAGATTGATTTTTTAATCCAATTAGATGATTTACTACAAACGATTGACAGTCTGTTTCTATGAGGAGGTCCGACATGATATTACAATCTTCCAGCAGCTTGGCTGCTCTGCCAATGACAATAATTAGCGCCTTGTCTTTCGCCAGTTTTAATTCTTTTACATTGTCATTGAGTGAAGGTCCTGCTGATACAATAATGCATGGTACATTCTTAAATTGATTATTAAAGATTCTTGCAGCATTTGGATAATTCTGGTCAATATTCATATTATAATTAGTACGCATGATGTCCTTAAATTTGTTATAACTCTTAGTGTCTACCAGCCAGCTTTCCAATACATCCTTCAATTTTAGCAGCTTTTGAGGGACAGCCTTTAGACATGGTTCATAGATAATAAATTCCATGTCTTCCAATTTAGAGATATAATTAATAATTTCAGAAATTTCATTTATATCTTCAGAAGCGTAAAGAACCACATTTCGTTTTTTGAATAATGACAAAATATCCGTGTTTTCAAAGGCTATTTTTATAAGTTCCATGTTACATTCCATTACATGCAATATCTGTCCTTCTTGTAACATCTCTGCCATGGCGTGTACATGGTATCCCAGTCCCAACCCATAAAGCACCAGATTTTTGCACATAACAAATTTCTCCATAGCAAACCGCCTCCCCTGCACCCAGGGAGCCATCTTACTATGGAGATAATATGTATTTCCCAATGTAGTTATCTTTACCGTTGGTTCATTTTTACCATTCCATTGAATTTCACATTGAGCATTTGAAATTTTTTTATTTTGCAGCTGCTCTAATAATGTACATTCATTCCAAATCATCGGTATATACGCCCTTTATCTTGCCAATTTCACCCTGCCACTGCTCTAATATCGGTAAAATCTCATATTCTAAAATATCACTGATTAAAATATAGTCACTATTTTCCCAACCCTCTAACAGCTGAGGCAACACATCTTCTAATTCCTGTGTAGAAACATGAATGTCATATTCCTCCTGCATGGATTTAGTAAGTGTAATAGCATCCAGCAGCCATTGCATCGCCTCTGTAAAAGGCCCAAATACCTCTATCGCCTGCTGTTCACTTCCCCCTTGAAAATACGATACCATACTTTGAACAGCATGCATCACTTTTGGAAGATAGTTATCTATTTCTTGCAATGTTTCAATCATTAGCTTTTTATTATTATTCATCGGCCTGTCTCCATTATACTTTTTCATCAATTAGCATACCCACATATTCCCGTATTCTCGAACGCATTTCAAGAACTTCCCTAGGTGGTATTTCTTTTATAACTTTTTGCGTCTCTTTATCAATGAGTACTACATATAATTCTCTATTGGATATTGCATTCTCGCTTTTATTTTCAAAAACCTTAAAAGTAATTTTGCGGTCCAAAACATCAAAGATCTCATTTAACTCATCTACTGCCGTATTAATCTTAGCGCGATCTATATCGTTATTATTCTTTTCTTTATTTTTTTCCAGATCTTCAGATTTTTTTAAGTCTTCAATTCCTTTAACAATATTTTTGGATTTCTGCATCGATGCCTGTCTAAGCTCCATTTTTGAATAAACTCTGTTACCTGTTTGTGCATCTTTTACCTGCATTAAAACCACACCCACCCTTCATTATATGGATAACACCAATATTAAAGAAGGCCTGCCGGACAGTGGCCGGCCGGCCTTCTTTTTGTAGATATACTAATTATTATCCTAATAACTGTAACACGGATTGTGGTTTTTGGTTTGCCTGGGCAAGCATTGCTGTACCAGCCTGGGTCAGAATGTTCAGCTTGGTAAATTCCATCATCTCTTTTGCCATATCTACATCTCGGATACGAGATTCGGATGCCTGCAGATTTTCTGCTGAAGTATCAAGGTTTGCAATAGTATGCTCCAATCTATTTTGAACAGCACCCAGTTTTGCTCTTTCCTCAGATACTTTCTTAATCGCATCGTCTATTGTTGAAATTGCACTGTTAGCCGCTGTAGCACTTGAAATTGAAATGGCTTTAACACTTGCGCCATTCAATGCAGTACCAGTACCAGTTACACTTAAACCGGTAGCAGTCATTGTACCGATATTCAATGAAATACTCTGTCCTTCATTTGCACCTACATGGAATGTAAGAGCATTAGAAGAACTACTTAATGTGCCGTCTAATAACTTACGTGTATTAAACTCCGTAGTGTTAGCAATTCTTGTTAATTCACTTGCTAATTGATCCATTTCAGCTTGGAGCTTATCTCTATCACTTGCGCCGGAAGTAGATACCAATGTGGAGTTTGCAGATTGAACCGCTAATTCTCTCATTCTCTGAAGAATTGAATGAGATTCAGCAAGAGCACCTTCGGCAGTTTGTACTAAGGAGATAGCATCCTGGGCATTTCTGGAAGCCATTTGAAGCCCTCTGATCTGTCCTCTCATTTTTTCAGAAATTGCAAGACCTGCAGCATCATCTCCAGCCCTATTAATTCTGTAGCCGGATGATAATTTTTCCAAAGACTTAGAAGCACCAAACTGAGTTATACCTAATTGTCTATGGGCATTCATAGCCATTAAGTTGTGGTTAATTCTCATAAGTTCATCCTCCTTGAATTTTATTTCAAAATCATCCATGATTTTGAATTTTTATGGTTTGTAATCATTACCATGTAAAGACATTTCCTGTCCGGCCGGTCCGGGAAATATCTTTACTGTTTTCTATTATATGTATCGGAAATATTTTCTCTATACTTTAGCATAAAAATAAATTTTTTTTATTTTTTTAGCAAATTTTTTAGTAAGATGTTGTTTACTTGTGCTGCTTTTTGGTTTTCCTGCTGTATTTCTACAAATACTTCCTTGCGGTAAATGGACAGATTTTTTGGAGCGTTAATGCCGATCCGTACTTGGTCTCCCTGTATGTCCACCACTGTAATTTCTATATTGTCTCCAATCATGATGGTTTGGTCTTTTTTTCGTGTCAGCACCAGCATTTTGTCAACCTCCTGTCTTTTGGAGTTGTTGCAGGATATAGTATTTGATGGGATAATCTTCATTATTTAGTATGACCTGTTTTCCCTTATTATTTTCAGTGTTGATTAAGACAGGGGCTTTAAGATTGGCCGTCATTTTTGAGAGATCCTCAGGTACTACTACAATTGAGTAAATAAGCACCTTGCCGGTATCCCGGATGTCCAATATTGCTACCTCTACATCTTCTACATCTACCACATAATCCTGTTTACACAGTCTCGGGTCAACGACCACAAAAGCAAGGTGGGGATTGTCTACTCCCTGGAGCCATTGAAATGGTGAGTCTTGGTCTTCATGATGTAACAGTACAAATTTTTTTACATTTTCAAAACCCGGTATTCCTTCGGGAAAATCAATGATGTTTTTGGGATCTATTTCAATTTGTCCAAAATATCTTGTGTTCAGCAGCATATTTCAATCCTCCTTCTACATTCCATTGTGCAGATTTTAACTCATATACCGATTATTTCAACCATCTATGATATCACGTTAAATATGTATATCTACATTCTCTCCTACATTCTGGATTTGAACAGACGGTACTTGCCTCAAATATATTTTTGTTTCGGGACGAGTCCCGTGAATATCCAACTGTCCTGGTTCATAATCGGTTTGCACACTGCCAGAATGTGCATTTATCCACAGGCTGCCCGTTACCTCGATTTTAGGTCTGCTTTTTGGAATCACACCGATGTTAAACTCTTTTTCAGAATAAGCATCCCGTTCCACAATGTCAACAATAGGATTCCCGCCATTTTCTATAGCAGCTAATCTGTCTCCATCGGCTGCTGTTTTTGCAATGTACTGCATTGCCTGCTGCTTTCCTATCTGTGCCGCTTCTCTCAATAAATCCATATTATTTTTCAATCCTGCTTCTGCAAAACACTGGTATTGGTCGATATGCACGCGGGGCAGTTCAGATTGTATCCTCAGTTCCGCATGCTTCTGTTGTATGCTAAGCGTGGGCCGTGCTGATTGTAATATTAATTGTGCATTTTGCGTCTGTATGCCTATTTGCCCAAAAGTCTGGGATATGCGGAGCATTTTTAATCACCCCCGATGTTAATTGTTAATTGACAATTTAACTGTCATGAAGATGTACAGAACAAAAATGATAAAAAAGTGCATGCGACAGACGAGCCGTCCCCAAGTCGCATAGTCTGTGAGATTCTAAGTATCTTAAAACCTCCGGAAGTCAATTAACAATTAATAATTAATCTATAGATTCCTAATATTTCTCCCTGAAAATTCTCATTATTCATTGTTAATTATTCATTATTCATTAACGTAAAAAGTCTACCAGCGTTGGCTGAATAATTCTTGCCCCGGCAGATAACGATTTTTGGTGAGCTCAAGATAGTTGACTCTTCCTCCTATATCTGCTCTTACTTTGAGCAGTTGATCCACATCTTTGTCAAACTCTCCTATTAAGCTGCTGATCTGGTCCTCATTTCCACTGTCTATTGCAGCTTCCAGATCAGTAAAACTTTTAAATATTCTTTCATTCGCTCCATCCCAAAAAAGTTCATAACCTTCTACATTCACCTGAATGCGATTGCCTACACTAATCTCATACACGATTTTTTGCCCTGTAGGAGAACTGTTGATAGCATTTCCTTGATAGTTAAGATCTCCCGACATATCCACATCAAATGGAGGAGCATCAGTTCTAAATCCTGCAAAAATATACCGTCCCGCATAAGTGCTGTTTCCGATTTCAACAACGCTGTTTTTCAGCTGGCTGATTTCAGCTTTAATTTTTTGCTTATCATCATTATCTAATGTACCATTTGCAGCTTGAACTGTCAGCTCTCTGGCTCTCTGGACCAAATTTTCTAAGTTTTCCAACGCTTGCTCTGTTGTCTCTAACCACGATAAAGCGTCTTCGGTATTCTTTTGAAATTGTTCTATTTCAGATACATTTGTTCTAAACTTTAATGCTCTGGAGGCTACAATAGGGTCATCAGAAGGTACTCGTATTTTTTTACCGTTAGCCATCTGCTGCTGCACTTTATCCAGTCTGCTGAGGTTATTATTTAGATTAATCATCATATTTCTGATCATCATGTTATTGGTTACTCTCAATTTAACTACCTCCCTACTGCTCCCATTCGGTTGATGGTTACGTCATATATTTCATCAATCACTGTAATCATTCTTGCCGCAGCGTTATAGGCATGCTGGTATTTCACCATATTCGCCATTTCTTCATCAATAGATACACCGGATACCGATAGTCTGCGGTTTTCAATCTGTTTTACGATGCTGTCCTGGTTGCTGGCAACTCTTACAGCCTGCTGGGCATCAACTCCCAGGTTGGCAATAAGAGATTTCATAAAATCTTCCGGTGCTCCTTCTGCAAACATTTTGGTATCATGTCGTATCTTTAATAACTGATCTATATTCTCATTATTTCCTACTTCTCCATTGGCAGAAGCTGCTGCAATTTTAGATATGTCGTTTTCAATATCAGAAGAGATTGCAATATTAAATGCTGTAATATTCTGATATCTTGCATCCATATCTGCTCCACTTGCCATAAAATCTGCCGAAGATTTAGCGGATTTGTTTTCTTCATAGGTAAAAAATCTTACACCGGTAGAACCGTCTAAACCTACACCACCAGCATGTCCGTCATAATACTTATTACCGTCTCTAAAGATACCTTCATTAAATGCTTTTGCAAAATTACGGGCAAATTCATCTAACTTATCTATATAATAAGGTATTCCTTTATACTGGCCGTTTACAGCTTGTCCGTCCCTCACATCTATATATCCTTTTAATTCCCCTCCTTTGGGTACCATACGATTTCCACTGTCTTTCCATCGCACATCATACATACCACTGTCCATCGGTGAATTGGTACCGTCACTTTCAAAGTATTCCAACTCATAAGCATCAAAATGATTTACAAGATAGGAGCCGTTTAACGTAATCTGAAAATGTCGATTTTCTCTACCGCTTGGCAATCGTCCAACTACTACTTCATTTGCCTGGATATTGACCAGCTTAGAAAGCTTATCCACCAGCAGTGTTCTTTGATCACGCAGGTCATTTGCTGTATTGCCATCCAATTCGGATTTATATATTTGTTCGTTTATATCTCTTATCTGCTTAACATAGGTATTGATCTCATCTACTTTTAGTTTAACAGCGTAATTATAATCATCTCTCATTTTTTGAAGCTGGGCAGCGGTCTCGTTGAAATACTTGGCTGCTGTCACACCTTTCGATTTTACCATTTCCCGGGCCTGCAAGCTTGACGGGTCTTTGGACAGTTCCTGAATAGCCGAAAAAAATTCTCCCAACACCTTGGTAAAACCGCTCTCTTCCGTGTCCATAAAGATAGCTTCCAGTTCGTCCATTGCGGTTTGCTTGGTTTCCCATTCTCCTAAAGATACATTTTCACTCCAGTACTTAAAATCTATGAAGTCATCCCGCATTCTTTTTACAGCAGTAACTTCGGACCCCGTCCCTACCATTCCTGTTCCGTCAAATAAACCGATAGCGCTGGACGCTTTCTGTACTCCCACCTGCCGGGAATATCCCGGTGTATTTACATTGTTGATATTATGATTGGTTATATCTAATGCCCGCTGGCTTGTAAACAACCCTCGGGTCGCAATGTCTAGTCCGAAAAAAGAAGATCGCATGTTACTCCTCCTTTAGTATAATTGAGAATTGTGAATCGAAAATAGAAAATTATGTTTTTAAAAATTAATTCTCAATTCTGTATTGACTCTACCTTCCTACGATTCCCATTCTATTAATAATCTGGTCAATCATTTCATCTATCGAATTAATTACCCTTGCACTCGCATTGTACGCATGTTGATATTTCATCATGTTGGTCATCTCTTCATCCATAGAAACCCCTGAGATTGCTTCTTTTTTGTTCTGTATCTGAGCAACAAGCTTATGCTGGTTTTCTGCGACTCTGGCAGCTTCCTGGCCGGTTGATCCTACCCAGGTAATAATTGCATTATAGAAATCATCTACACCTACTTTTACATTTTTAGCTGTGAAAAATGCTTCACTACGGAAATCTACAATCTTCTGCGCATTTGCATTGTCTCCGGGCAGTATGCCTGTTGCCGATGCCGCAATTTTATTTAATCCGTCATCTCCATTGAATGCGTCATTTATTGTAATATTACCCATTTCAAAGGGGCGCGTGCTGTCAGGCCTAGTAAAGAAATCAACTCCTGTACTGCCATCGATACCCACACCAGCACTGTGAATTTCATTGATTTTTCTCGCTACAAGATTCACCAATATATTTAATCCCCTTCTAAGATTGGGTATAATCCCTTTGGGCGCATGGTTAGCGCTTGGATCGAATTTAAAAGCGTCATTATTACTTGCATCATCAGCTAATCCTAGGCCTGATTCATCGGGCGAACCATTTTCAATGCTGCCTTTATACCCTGCTACATCTCCGCGAGCATCTATTAATCCTTTTAACATACCGTTTCTTACTTGAACCAGTTGATTGGTATCTTCCCAGTAAGCAGTAACAAAATAGCTGTTGGGCCTATTGAAATCCGCTTTTATTTTTGCAGTTTCTCCCCCATTAACCAGGTATATACCTCCAATCGCTACATTTGCAATGCCATTGGGCTTTTCAGTAATATCCACGTTAATCAGTTTTGATAAATCATCAAACAAAAGATTTCTTTCATCTCTTAGGTCATTGGCTTGATCCCCAGCGCTTTCATTTTTCATAATATCTACATTTAGTTTGGCAATTCGTGCTGCAATGGCATTAATCTCATTTATCTTAAACCCAATTTCAGTATTTAAATCTTCTTGCAGCTTATCCAACTGCGTACCAATATGATTGACGGTTTCTACAAAAGCAATTCCCCGTTGTCTTACCAATGCTCTGGTAGTAAGGCTGCCAGGATCTTTGGACAATTCATGCCATCCCTGGAAAAACTGGTCTATCACTTTGTTAAGTCCTAAATCGGAAGGTTCTCCAATAATTGTTTGTATTTCTTCTATCATCTTATTTTTTGCTTCCCAATACCCTAATTGTTCACTTTCATTTCGATACATGACATCAAGAAATTGATCCCGAATCTGTCTGGTTTGCTGAATATCTGCTCCCAATCCGACTTGAAATTTTCCAAATCCCATCGGAGTTTGGTCGGCGATCATCGCCTGCTGACGAACGAAACCCGGTGTGTTTACATTAGATATGTTATGTCCGGTAACAAATAAGCCCCGCTGACTTACATACATACCGGATCTTGCAATTTCATAGCTCGAAAATGTTGATCCCATCTTTTAAAACCTCCGGTGTTTAATTGAGAATAAAAAATGGAGAATAGAGAATTTGATTCAGGTTATTTTTAAATTTTCCCTTCTACATTCTCCACTCTCAATTACTTTTACTACAGTTTTACATCAAACAAATGTTTATTCCCTTTAGATTCTTTTACCGTTCCTTTACCTTCATACCCGCTCCCGGATACTGACGTACTTGTCATTGCATTTATGGAAAATTCTACATATTCCAATGCTTGTTTTATTAGCTTTGCATTTAATTCATTTGTATTTTTTAATTCATCTAAAATATTAGTCAGTTTTTGTTGATAATTTTTCAATTTTTCTTTCTGAAGTACGTCCAAATACTCCGTTAAGCTCGACATTGTGACGTCTTGCTTATTAATGTTCAACACGGCAGCAATTTCGTCTACCACTTCTTCCCTCTGCTGCTCTAATCGTCCAATTTGGACAACTAGCGCCTGCTCTAGTTTTACAAGATTCTCGAGTTCTGTAATCTTGCCGGCAACTACAATATCCGTTTTTTCCTTTGCCAATTTTAAAATATTTTCATAGACCCGTATCTGCTGCACTAGCACTTCAAACAATTTATTAAGCACATTTTGCATCATTATCACCATACCCTTTTATTCGTCATCCATCTCTCGCCTGATGTTAACGATTGTAAACGTATAAATTCATTTATGCTTTTTTATCAAAAAACCTATTGACTAACTTTTCCGCCACATCTTTACCGGAAACGTTATATGTTCCATCCGCATATCTTTGTGCTAATTCGCGTACTTTTTCTTCTCTGATATCAGGAACTTGACGAAGTGCCTTAAGTGCCACTTGATAGTCTTTCGCTTGATTAGAGAGGGTTATAGTATCTTTTTTCCCCTCTATCCCTTGATTTTTATTTATTTTTGCAACATTTTTATTTTTATTATATACACCGATTATTTTAGAAAAGTCACCGGGTATACGCATCATGAATCACCTTCTCCGTTTCACAATTTTTTATCCTATTAATATTATCGGCAGCTAAAGAAAATAATTAACACAATATTCACAAAAAAAGAAAGGCCCTAAGCCTTTCCTACTTCACCAATACTACATATTATTTTTATTCAAATATCGCATTTTTGCTATTTTTTTAAACCCATCCGTTTGGGCAGCTTGATGATTATTTGGCTGCTTAGTAACCGCTTTAAATTCATCTGCTAATTCTTTAGCACATGCATCACAATACTGTCCACTTTTTATAGGTGCTCCACAGCTTTCACATTCAAGTAAAAGATTCATCCCTTCAATGATTTCTATCCTTCCTTCTCTAAGAAAGCGCTTTAACTTCTTAACGGATATATCTAAAGCTATAGAAACTTCTGTAATAGTAGCACCATGATGGTCGTATAAATATTCTTTCACTCTCTTGTAATCTTTTTCATCCTCTTCTTTACACAATGAACATAAAGGTGCACCAGCTACATAATTAAACACTTTGCCGCATCTAGCACAGTTTTTCGCACTCATGTTTTCCCCCCCGTAACAACTTAGTTGAGCATGTAGAATGCAGATTAAGCTTTCTGACCACTGTACACTATTAACTAATAGATACCCTTCCCGATCGCTGTAGTAACGACATATACTTCTTTTGCTCCTGCTCTTTTTAATAATTTTGAACATTCATCTACTGTGGTTCCGGTAGTGTATACATCATCTACTAACAGAACTGTTTTCCCTTTTACCACAGTTTCATCACTAATTTGGAAGGCATCTTTTATATTTTTCCGCCTTTGTGAGCGTGTAAGTTTGCTCTGCGGTTGTGTGTCTTTTATTTTTAATAAAATATTTTCTCCTAACGAACACGGTAATTCTTGAGCGATTACCTTAGCAAGCAGCTTCGCCTGATTGAATCCTCTCTCTGACAAACGCTTCTTGTACAAAGGTGTGTATACTATTATATCAAATATCGGCAAATTTTTCATCTTTCTTAACTTTTTCAACATTAATTGACCTAAAGTCTTTGCATACCATCTTTTTTTAAAAAACTTGAAGCGTACCATTGCATCCCTCATCATCCCTTTGTATTCACAGGGTGAAATATTTTTTTCAAAATAGTGACGTACATCTCTACAGTCCAAGCATTTTTCAGGACCATAAGCAGTATCGATTACCTGCCCACACGTTTCACAAACCTTTCCCTGTACAAAAGGGATTTTATCATAACATTCCGGACAGATTTGTAATGTTACTCCCGGTGTAAGGATTGTATTACAGAAAATACATTTGGGAGGAAAAACAAGATCAAGCATAAAGTTAGCTGCACGCTTTAAACTTAGTAGTGTATCATTCATGATGTCACACCTCAGAAAAGTGTTAACGGTTCATAGTTCACAGATTTTATCCCTTTTATTCATTTATACTGTGAACTGTGAACTGTTAACAAGTTTTTATTAATTAACATTTTTTTCAATTTTTCCTTAAGTCCTGAATACCTTTTCGTTTCCCTATTATTGTCCACCATCGCTCTAATGATGTTTTCTTTTCCTACTAACACCACAAGCTCCCGGGCCCGTGTTACGGCAGTATAAAAAAGATTTCTTGACATAAGCATGGGCGCCCCTGGAAACATAGGCATTACCACTACAGGGAATTCACTTCCCTGGCTTTTGTGCACTGTAATTGCATAAGCCAGTTCCAGCTCATCTAACTGATTAAAATCATATTCTACTTTTTTATCGTCGTCAAAAATAATGGTCATGGTACTGTCTTCATGATTAATTTTTTCTATATATCCTACATCGCCATTGAATATACCCATTCCTTCTTCCCCATCACTAATCTTTTCCCATTTTATATTATAGTTATTTTTGATTTGCATCACTTTGTCCCCTTCACGATATATAATATCCCGGAAGGTTTTTTCTTTTTTTTGTTTTGACGGGGGATTAAGAACTTTCTGCAATTCTGTGTTAAGATGCATAACGCCCACTGGCGACTTTCTCATAGGTGTCAATACTTGTATGTTCTGAACAGAGGAATAACCGTAAAATGCCGGAAGCCTATCTTTACAAAGTTCTATAATAGAAGACACTATGTCTGTAGCAGTCTCTCTCGGCATAAAATAAAAATCTTTCTCTTTTAAGTTACACTGTGGGTATTGCCCTTTATTAATTCTGTGGGCATTAACAATAATCATGCTCTCCCGAGCTTGTCTAAATATCTCTGTTAACTTTACAACTTTTACCGCACCGCTTTCTATAATATCTTTCAACACATTACCCGGGCCAACTGAAGGCAGCTGATCTACATCTCCTACCATAATAAGCCGTGTTCCCGGTGAGATAGCTTTTAAAAGTCCATTCATCAGGAGAATGTCTACCATAGACGTTTCATCAACAATGACTACATCTACATCCAATGGATTTGACTCGTCCCTTGCAAACTGCAGCTGATCTCCATCGTCCATATAACCAATTTCCAATAGTCGATGCAACGTCTTAGCTTCTTTTCCGGTCATTTCCGACATTCTTTTGGAAGCCCTTCCTGTTGGGGCCGCTAAAGCAATAGAGTATCCCCGATTTTCCATTAGTTTGATAATGGTATTAATGGTTGTCGTTTTGCCTGTACCCGGTCCTCCTGTAATGACAAGCACCCCATGGTACAATGACTGTTTTACCGCTTCTCTTTGCTGTTGTGCCAGGGTAATTCCTATTTCTTTTTCTATCTTCGAAATTTCGCTATCCACATTCTCCAGCTTGACCTGCAGTTCTGCAAATGCTATATCCATCAGCCGGCGGGCAACTCCCAGTTCTGCATGATGAAAGGGAACAAGATAGACACCTTCCATGTCTTCCGTCCTCTCTATAAAAATTGATTTATCCACCATCATGGAAATAAGTGCATGTTCTACCGCTTCTTCAGATGCCTCCAATAACTCTGCCGCCAGCCGGATTAAAATATCTTTCGGCAAAAACGTATGTCCACCTGAACTGTTATAGGTAAGCACATATTTAATGCCCGCTCTGATTCTTGCTACAGCATTTCGGTCTATCCCCATATTAATTGCAATTTTATCCGCAGTTTTAAATCCTATGCCGTATATTTCTTCTGATAAAATATAAGGATTATCTTTTATCTGTTCAATGGCATTATTTCCAAAGGTTTTATAGGCTTTTACCGCATAGTTAGGCGTAACACCGTACTGCTGCAAAAACATAACTATTTTACGCACTTCTCTTTGCTCCTCAAAACAAGCACCAATTTCAGCAGCTTTTTTTTCACTGATCCCTTTTATTTCCGCTAGACGTTCCGGCTCATTCTGTATAATTTCCAACGCCTTATCTCCGAACTTATCGATAATTTTTTTTGCAGTAGCTTCCCGAATGCCTTTTATGATTCCTGATGCCAAGTATTTGTAAATCATTGTAGAAGTACAGGGTAACACCTTTTCATAATACTCCACTTTAAATTGATCACCATAGTCACGGTGTACAACCCACTGACCCATTAATTTAACTGTTTCTCCGACGCTGAGATAAGGCATGTAACCTACGGCAGTCACCAAATTTTTATTATAATGAATGTCGCATACGGTAAAACCGTTAGCTTCGTTTACAAATACCACTTCTTCTACCGTTCCTTCAATTGTTTCCACCTTTTGTTCCTCCAATAATTTAGTTAGGAATCCGACGTTCGGAAATTTTCATTTTACTTCGAACTCCAAACTATTTATTATTCTTATACGTTTCATTTATATTCTCTAAAACACAGTTGGTAAGATAGTTCCTTAATTCCATCACTTGTGAGGCAAGCAATGCGATATCTGCCCGTGTAGCAGGCTTATCATATTCTAAGTATACATCATTTAATGATTGGAGTGAAGGAGTTTTTAACTGCATGTTAAGATAGTGTTGTTTGACAATCTGAGCATTTTTCATATGTTTGCATGCTGTCGCATAGCTTACCATACATCTAATTTGTTGGTTGTTTACCGTAATAACTTCTATATATTTACTTCCATTGATTTTATGAATGGTTTTAATATCTTCTAATGCAATATACCCCAAACTTCCATCATTTTCCCCTATCGGCTTTCTCATCTTAAAAGGGATTAATACCATATTCTTGCAAATCGGTATAGGGATAACGTTGCGCTGATGAATTAAAGGCGAATATTTGCGGCGCAATGAAGTTAAATCTATCGCATACATATTCGCCAGCTTTGCCAATATTGTTTTAACTTTCTTTTTCTCTACATATTCCCTGCCTTCTTTATTGATAATTTTGGTAACATTACCCACATTCATTTCATAGGCTGGTAGAATTGCTGTTACACCTTCTCTAAAAACCTTTTCCAAATTATTCATGGAAATCACCTCTAATTAGTGGAGGATAACAATAATGTATTTTTTTGTAAACCTATTATATACGAACAAATGTTCTCATGTCAAGAATGAAATGTTCTCATTTTGAAATTTCAGTGCAAGACTCTTTTTAAGCCGATGTACTGCTCGTTGCTTCAACTTCACAATACTCATATAGTGCATATTCATCTGCTTTGCAATTTCTGTCATAGGCATTTCAGAAATGTAATAGAGATATATCACTTTCTTTTGTTTTGGCGTTAATTTTTCTACAGCATGCCACACTTCCTCATTCGTTTCTTTTTTCATATAGTGTGTAAACGGTGAAGGAGAACGGTCATCAATTAAATGAATTCTAGCTATCTTATCATCACCATCGCCCACTTCTTCATCCAGAGAATCATATATGACCTTTACCCCTCTAAAGTAATTCATATAAAAATATTTTAAATGGGCTTTTACATATCCTAAAAAAGGAACTCCTCTACTTTCAGCATAATCATGTATTAAACGTAATACCTCAAGATATCCTTCTTGAAGCAATTCTTCTTGGTCTACTTCTAACTCTCTATATTTGTGTATAGCAGCATACTTCTTAATACTTGACAGAATAAGAGGTTTTAGTGCCATTAATATTTTTTCCGCCGCTTCACGATTGTCTCTTTTAGCTGCCTGTACCCATTCTTTTAATGCATATTCCATTTTGTCTTCCTCCTTGTAATTTCGGAGAGTCGACCCTTTCTTTTGTATCCCGGGATTATACTAATTGTACAAACACAGGCAGCTAAAAACAAAAGTCCAGTAGAATACATTGGGCTTGCGAGTAGTAAATAGCAGACAAGAAAAAGATTGAGATTTAGATGGAGATTGCTTTTACGCTAATATTTATGTGTATTTTTTTCCAAGTCTAAATCTCAATCTTAATTCAACGCATCAGTTTTTCCATAATTTTTATATATTCTTCTTTATCTGCTATTTCAATAAAATCATACTCCATACAAAGCTTATCTAATATTTTGAGTGTATCATCGGTAGAACCCATATCTACTACTAAAATATTCGGTACAATTCCACCATGGTTATTATTTAGACTTTTCCATACTACTGACCGTATAATCCCCTCTATTGTATCCTGTTGATTTTTAACGGTAATAATTATGTACACATCATTCTTTTTATTGTTAGATTGAAAATTATATAAGTAATCATATATTTGGATTCCCATCTGAATAACGCCGTACACAGCAAAAAAGCAAATCAAGGATTGAAAAATGATCTCTACCATGCTATATCACCTCAGTACCAATATATGTATACATATTGTCCTTTGTGAAAGCAAAGTAGTGTTGATTTTGAAATAGTAAAACGCCCATTGATTAGATGAAAAAACAAACTGTCAATAAAAGAACTAGTTAACAGTTCACGGTTCACAGGTCACAGACCTTTCTCTTTTTTATTCACTGTTAACCGTGAACCCTTAAAATGATTTATCATTAAAAAAAAAAGAATTCGCAATTAATGGAAATTAATTGTGAATTCTCTACTATTCATTCTGCACTAATTTTATAAGTTTGCTTCTTTTTTGAGTATTTCTACCTTATCTGTTTTTTCCCATGGTAGGTCAATATCATTTCTTCCAAAGTGTCCATAAGCTGCAGTTTGTCTGTATATTGGTCTTCTTAAATCAAGACTCTTTATGATACCAGCCGGCCTTAAGTCAAAGTGCTTTATAACCAGTTCTTCTATTTTTTCTTCCGGAATTTTACCAGTTCCAAAAGTTTCTACCAATACCGAAACCGGCTTTGCTACACCGATTGCATAGGCAAGCTGTACTTCACATTTTTTGGCAAGCCCTGCTGCTACAATGTTCTTAGCCACATATCGTGCAGCATAAGCAGCGGAACGGTCAACTGCGTCTCCCTGCGGTCCTCCCACCACAAATCTTCCGGTTGGATTAATAAAATATTTTGTCTTATCATCTAATAATTCTACAGGAACAATAGGCTTTATCACATGTTCCATCATATCTTTTTCAATTTGATCATGTTCTACTTCCGGACTATGTTGTGTAGAGATAACAATTGTATCTATTCTAACAGGCTTATCATCTTCATATTCAACGGTAACCTGAGTTTTTCCATCAGGACGAAGATATGTTAAGGTTCCATTCTTTCTTACTTCCGACAGTCTTCTTGCCAACTTATGTGCAAGTGCAATAGGCATAGGCATTAATTCCGGTGTCTCATCACAGGCAAATCCAAACATCATTCCTTGGTCTCCCGCACCAATTACAGCAATTTCCTCTTCTGTCATTTCACCTTTTTTCGCTTCCAATGCCCTATCAACCCCCATCGCAATGTCAGGAGATTGTTCATCGATAGCAGTTAAAACTGCGCAAGTATCACAGTCAAAGCCATACTTCGCTCTATCATAACCGATTTCTCTAATGGTTTCTCTAACAATTTTGGGAATATCCACATAACAACTGGTGGTAATTTCCCCTGATACCAATACCAAACCGGTAGTAACCGATGTTTCACAAGCTACTCTTGCCATAGGATCCTTTTCAAATATTGAGTCCAAAACCGCATCAGAGATCTGGTCACAGATTTTATCCGGATGTCCCTCAGTAACAGATTCCGATGTAAATAATTTTCTCGCCATATAACATTCCTCTCCTTTGTAAAAAATAAAAAATACTAAAACATAATTTTGTTTTGTAATACAATTTAAGTGTAAGTACAATCAATTTTTCAATCAAATTTAGTTTTTGATGAATAGATTCTTAGTATTCATATGTACAAACTTGCAGGTATTAATAAACCTCTCTTACTGAAAGAAAGAGAGGTAATCATTATCTATTCTCCTCATCTGCCAGAACATCCATGTAATGTTCTGCAGGAATTGGCACCTTCGCTTACGCAGGTTGCCGGGTTTCACTGGGCCCAGTCCCTCCACCTCTCTTGATAAGGAAACAACTGCTATCAAATTAACTAGAAAAGAATATATCATATATTTATGCAATAGTCAATGACTATTATTAGCAAATCCTTATGAATAATTGTTCAACTTTTTTATCGCGTTATAACGACTACGGCAGAAAACTTGCCCGCTTGCGAGTAAGATGAATGCCGCACAAAGTTTCATCAAAATCTACCTATTAAATAACT
>JASGMB010000061.1 GCA_030156665.1 Clostridiales bacterium | reverse complement strand
TGGGACGGTTCCAAAAATGTCAAGATAGCTTACATCCATATATGGATATATTTAGGGAGAAATTAAGAAAAAATTTTGAGAAACAGTAAGTATGAGAACTGGGAAAAACAATGGAATTAAATGGTGGATATTGGGGGTGAGGCAGAATTTTCCAAGTCTCTAATATAGAGTTCGAAAGCTCTTAGAGTTTTCGAGAGTACTAAATATGAAATTAGGAGGTATTATATTGAATAATCAAAACAATTTGCAAGCTCGCGATAGTTTCGCAACCAGATTAGGACTTGTGCTTGCGGCAGCGGGTTCAGCGATTGGATTAGGAAATGTATGGAAGTTCCCGTATATTACTGGCGAAAATGGAGGAGCCGCTTTTATATTGGTATATTTAATATGTATTGCTTTAATTGGTTTGCCAGTTATGGTTGCGGAACTTTCTGTTGGTAGGAAGGCAGGAAAAAGTACTGTTAGTGCTTTTAAGAAATTTGCACCAAAATCAGTATGGATTACTGGTGGAGTAACTGGCGTCTTAGCTGCACTACTTATTATGTTTTATTATCCTGTAATTGCCGGATGGGCTTTTGCTTATGTGTTTAAAAGTTTATTTTCAGGCTTAACTACTTTGTCCCCTGAAGGAATTGGAGAATTCTTTGGGAATTATATTAGTGGAATAGAGGAACCTATTTTTTGGCAATTAGTTGTTGTTATCATTACTTGTTGGATACTAGTGGGAGGCGTTAAAGACGGTATTGAAAAATGGAGTAAATTATTAATGCCTACATTATTTGTAATTCTTGTGATTTTGGTGATCAGATCATTAACCTTGCAAGGAGCAGCAAAAGGTGTAGCATTCTTATGGTATCCGGATTTCTCAAAATTAACTATGCATGGTGTGCTAACTGCATTAGGACATTCATTCTTTACTTTAAGTCTTGGTATGGGAATTATGGTTACTTATGGTAGTTATGTATCAAAATCGGAAGACTTGTCGAAAACAGCGATTATGGTAACGATAGCTGATACATCCATAGCGTTAATGGCTGGTTTAGCAATATTTCCTGCAGTATTTGCTTTTGGCTTTGAGCCTGGGCACGGACCAGGATTAGTATTTGTGACCTTACCTGCGGTATTTTCTAAAATGCCTCTAGGATCAATATTTAGTGCATTGTTCTTCTTATTATTAGGTATTGCAGCACTTACGTCTACTATGTCTCTTACAGAAGTAGTAGTTGCATATTTGGTGGACGAACATAATTGGAGCAGAACAAAGTCCATTATCACTACAGGTATTGTATTCTTTATCTTTGGTGTTCCTGCGTCACTTGCAATGGGACCATGGGCGGAGTTAAAATTCTTTGGATTAAACTACTTTGACCTATTAGACTACTTTTCATCTAACATCCTATTGCCTCTTGGTGGTTTGCTTGTTGCATTATTTGTCGGATTTAGATGGGGAGTACAAGGAGCTATTGATGAAGTGTCCAATGGTGGTAAGATTAAATCGTCTTTTATCAATCTATATGGTTTTGTTATTAAATATATTGCGCCAGTTTTAATTCTTATAGTATTTTTAAATGCACTTGGACTATTAGATAAGTTGTAGAAATTTATTATTACTCTCTTTTAAAGTATATTCAGCTTTCAAGAAGCAGGTGGAATTTTATTCTGCCTGCTTTTCTATGTGCGCCGTTGCCCCCAACATGGGCGCTTGCTTGTCGATGGAAGTTCGATACGGGGGTTGACAGTGCCAACCGTTAGCTTAAGACAAAGGTGTCCATCATAATGAACTTTCCAAAGCGACAACCCATATAGTGATATATGACTAAAACGGTCGATTAAAGATTGTCTGTAAGTTTTATGAAGGAATCCTTTTGATTTTAATTGCAAGTATGGTATAATTGAGACATAATACGGACATTTTCATTTCAAAATATACTAATTATAAGGCGAGGGTAATCTGCTTGAGATTAAATAGATTTGAAAAATACAAGTTAGAAAAAGCTTTTAAAAGAAAGATAATTATTTGGTTTTTTATCATTATTCCGCTTGTTTCAATATTTTTAGGGTATATTATCGAAAGGATATTTATAGCTCCTTATTTATGATCAATTTATGCATAACAAGCACAATAAAAGCTTATATGCTTGGTGTATAGATAGATGTAGTATAGAGATTGAAATAATTCAACTTATATAAAAACTTCTAAATAAAGATTTGTTATAATTAACCGACTTTAAAACTAAATATTATGATTTAAAGTTGGTTAATTTCATCGATAACTACATTAATTTATTTTAAATTTAGATATTGGTTATCGATATAATCTTTAAGGATTCTTTTATAATAGGCGTCGAAAGGGTTGTCGATATGAGATTAGATAAGGTCAGAGAAATTTTAGATGCAGACATATTAGTGGGAGAGGAATTTATTGACCTTGAAGTGGTATCAGCATGTGGCAGTGACTTAATGAGTGATGTACTTGCTTTTGTAAAAGACCAAACACTTTTACTTACTGGCTTAATTAATCCTCAAGTTGTGAGAACTGCCGAGATGATGGATATAAGAGTGATTGTATTTGTGAGAGGGAAAGTACCAGGAAAAGAAATAGTACAACTTGCTAAAGAGAAAGATATGGTTTTGCTCACAACAAAATATCCTTTATATACGGCATGTGGGCTTTTATATAGTGCAGGTCTTCATACTAAGGAGGTTTAATAATTAAATGGCTGAAGAAAAAAATATAATTTCATTACAGTATAAAGTGAATGGTGAGGATTTTTCTTTAGCAGGAGAAGCGTCGAGTAATGTAAAGAAAATTTTGAAACAATTAGGGGTTAATCCAGAAGCTATACGCCGCGTAGCTATTGCTATGTATGAAGGAGAAATCAATATGGTGATTCATGCCAAAGGTGGAATAGCGGAAGTTAACATTACTCCTGAACAGATAAAAGTATTGCTACAGGATGAAGGACCTGGAATAGCTGATATTGAATTAGCAATGCAAGAAGGTTATTCGACAGCTCCTGATAATATAAGGGAGTTGGGATTTGGAGCAGGAATGGGTCTCCCAAATATGAAAAGATACTCCGATGAGATGAAAATTAATTCTGTTGTAGGAAAAGGTACGAGGGTAGAGTTGATTTTCAATATTTAATAAAATTTTTGTAGTGGGTTAATGCATAAAGATCGTTACATTATAATAAAAGGGAAAGTGTGATAATATGTCTCAATATTTTCATTCAGTTACTTTAAATAAAGAAAAATGTAAAGGATGTACAAATTGCATAAAGAGATGCCCCACTGAAGCAATAAGAGTAAGGAATGGAAAGGCTAAAATCATTAAAGAAAGATGTATTGATTGTGGAGAATGTATAAGGGTATGCCCATATCATGCTAAGAAAGCGGTAACAGACCCATTTGAAAATATTTATAACTACAAATACAAAGTAGCATTGCCGGCACCTACATTATATGGTCAGTTTAAAAATGTGTGGGATATCAATCTTATTCTTACGGGATTAAAACATATTGGATTTGATGATGTTTTTGAAGTAGCAAGAGCAGCTGAGATTGTGACATTAGCTACAAAAAGAATTATTAATTCAAAGAAACTACAAAAGCCAATCATTTCTTCAGCTTGCCCTGCAGTTGTTAGATTGATCACAGTAAGATTCCCTAATTTGGTAAAAAACGTTATACCTATTCAATCACCTATGGAAGTAGCAGCTAGAATGGTGAAAAGGAATATATCAAAAAAAATGGGTTATAAAACGGAGGATATCGGTGTTTTTTTTATAACACCATGTGCTGCTAAAGTTACCAGCAGTCAAATTCCTATAGGATTGGATACGTCTTTAGTAGACGGCGTTATTTCAATGAAGGAAGTTTATCTTAAATTAGTTCCTATTCTTGATAAAATTGACCATGTGGAGAACTTATCTTGTGCCGGAATGATAGGGATTAGCTGGGCTAATAGTGGCGGCGAAAGTACTGCTTTAGAAAATGAACAAAATATAGCAGTTGATGGTATTCATAATGTGATTAAAGTACTAGAAGAATTGGAAGATGAAAAATTATCCGATATTAATTTTGTTGAGGCACTGGCATGTACCGGTGGGTGTGTTGGAGGTCCGCTTACTGTTGAAAATAATTTTGTAGCTAAAAATAAGATCACCAGAATGGCAAAATTAATTTCGAATACCGCAGTAAATGATATAAGTAATACTTTAGAGACAGTAGATGTTTCGTGGACCAATCCAATTACTTATAAGCCTATTTTAAATTTAGATAACGACATGATAAAAGCGATGAAAAAGATGGAATCGCTTGAAAAAATATATAATGATTTGCCGGGATTGGATTGTGGTTCATGTGGAGCGCCTAGTTGTCGTGCTCTTGCAGAAGATATTGTCAGAGGCTTTGCCAATGAAACTGATTGTATTTTTAAATTAAGGGAAAAGGTCAGAGGTTTAGCGAGAGAAATGATGGAACTGGAAGGCGAAATGCCTCCACCCTTTAGAAAAAATGAAGAGTAAAATATCATGCAGTTTTTTAAACACCGACCAATCATTTGGATTTTAGATTAAGGAGGAAATCCTATGACAGTAAGAGAGTTAGTCCAAAAATTAGATGCCAAAATACTTGCAGGAGAGGAGGGGCTTGAAAGACAAATTAAAAGCGGATATATTTGTGACCTTCTCAGTTGGGTGATGTCACATGCTCAAAAAGGTAATGTATGGATTACAGTGCAGTCTCATGTTAACATCGTTGCAGTTGCATTATTAACAGAAGTAGCCTGCATTATTATTCCTGAGAATATTGAAGTTGACACTTTAACCATAACAAAAGCCAATGAAGAAGGCATTCCAATACTTTCTTCAGCATTAAATTCATACGAATTAGCTTGTAAATTAAAGGAGTTAATATGAAATATTTTATTGATCTTCATATTCATACCACATTATCCCCTTGTGCGGATAATGATATGACACCTAATAATATCGTAAATATGGCAATGCTAAAGGGATTGGATTTTATAGCAATTACCGATCATAATTCTGCCCGTAATGTAGAAGCGGTTATTGAGTGTGCACGAGGGAAGGGTATTATAATTGTACCTGGCATGGAAGTAGAATCGGCTGAAGAAGTGCATATGGTATGTCTTTTTCCTAACTTAGATGCGGTATATAATATGGAAGAATTAGTTCAAGTACATTTGCCGAATTTGAAAAACGATGTAAAAATTTTTGGGGCGCAAGTTATATATAACAGCAGGGACGAAATAATTGGTTATGATGATAGATTATTAGTAACTGCAACCTCTTTGTCGATAGACAGAATAAAAGCGTCAGTGGAAGATTTGGGGGGAATTGCTATTCCTTCTCATGTCGATAGACAGTCATTTAGTGTTATTTCAAATCTCGGGTTTATCCCGCCAGAATTAAATTTTACAGTTGTGGAACTATCGAAGCATACTAATAAAGTAGCTTTCTTAGCAAACAATCCTTTTTTAAGTCGGTATATGATGATTCAAAATTCTGATGCACATCACTTGGAGGACATTTCTGAAGCAGAAGAAGCAATAGACCTGGCGAATAAATCCATTGGTGATTTGCTTAATTGTTTTCAATTAAAAAATTCTTAAAGTTTTCCCTTTTGAAGTGTAGATTTTTATGTAAAAGTTTGATATAATAATATATAACTAAATGTTAATTTTATAACAAACTTTTGTGAATTAGGGCCAAGATAATAAATTATATGTGCAATTTTGGTCATATTGTTTTTTTTATGCGTTTATGTAGATTTTTTAACAAAGGTTTGCTATAATGATATTTAATACTGTATAAGAAAAATTAATTAGTAAATTTATGTAAGGAGGGTTTCAAATGAGTGAACAAAAATGCTGCACTTGTACAAATGAAAAAGAACAAGAGCAAAAACTATACGAGGTTATAAAAAAATACAAAGGCACAAAAGGTGCATTAATCCCTGTTCTTCATGAGGCTCAAGAAATATATGGCTATCTGCCTCTGAAAGTGCAAAAAATTATTTCAAAGGAATTAAATGTACCGTTAACAGAAATTTATGGTGTTATTACCTTCTATACGCAATTTTCTTTAAACCCAAAAGGCAAGTATAAAATCGGTGTATGTCTTGGAACAGCATGCTATGTAAAAGGTGCTGGCGCAATTATTGATAAGATTAAAGAAAAGTTGGGAATTCATGTTGGAGAATGTACTGAAGACGGTAAATTCTCATTAGATGCTACTCGCTGCATAGGAGCTTGTGGATTGGCACCGGTTATGACTATTAACGATGATGTATACGGAAAACTTACCGTAGATGACATCGAAGAAATATTAGAAAAGTATTAAGAGACTTTGAATAGATTGAGAGCAATATGAGAGAAATTTCCATGCATATTATGGATATTGTACAAAATTCCATATCTGCTAATGCGGATGTAATTGAAATCAATATTAACGAAGATTTTGAACTGGATTTGTTGCAAATTTCTATAATAGATAACGGACGAGGGATGGCTCCAGAATTACTAAAAACCGTATCTGATCCATTTTCAACAACAAGGACAACACGAAAGGTTGGCCTGGGAATTTCTTTATTTAAAGCTGCGGCTGAACGGTGTGATGGAGAATTAAAGATATCTTCAACTTTAGGGAAAGGTACAGTAGTAGACGTACGATTTGTGCATAGCCATATTGATCGAGCACCTTTGGGCAACATGAGTGAAACCATCTTATCTCTTGTTGTTTGTAATCCGTCAATTGATTTTATATACCGACATACCGTCAATAACAATGACTTTGAATTTGATACTCGTAAAATAAAACAAATTATTGGGCATGTGGATATTAATAATATTGAAGTAGTATCATGGATGAGAGAGTATTTAAATGAAGGCATAACAAATTTATATGGGGGTGCAAATTAATGAAGAGTTTAGCTGAATTAGAAGAAATCAGAAAAAGAACCCTAGAAAAAGTTAATTTGAGAAAAGATAGGGGAGAAGGTATAAGAGTAGTTGTCGGGATGGCTACATGTGGGATTGCAGCAGGTGCAAGACCGGTATTAAATGCATTTATGGAAGAAGTAGCTAAGAGAAATCTCAAAAATGTAACCGTTGCACAGACTGGCTGTATTGGTGTATGTAGGCTAGAACCTGTTGTAGAAGTTTATATACCAGGACAAGAAAAAGTGACTTACGTTAAAATGACGCCGGAAAAAGCGGTGCAAATTGTAAATGAACATATTGTTAATAATAAGCCATGTATACAATATACTATAGGAGCTGCAGAGAAGCGAAATTAGTTAAAAGGAGGGTTTTCAATGGAACTAGTAAGATCTCATGTTCTTGTTTGTGGTGGTACGGGATGTACTTCTTCAGGTTGTGAAAAAATTATAAAGGAAATGGAAAATCAGCTAAAAAAGAATAATTTAGATAAAGAAATTAGAGTAATTAAAACAGGTTGTTTCGGTTTATGTGCTTTAGGACCAATTGTTATTGTATATCCTGAAGGTGCTTTTTACAGCATGGTAAAACCTGAAGATGTTCAAGAAATTGTAGAAGAGCATTTATTAAAAGGACGTATTGTTAAAAGACTTTTATATGATGAAACAATTGAAGAGGATGATACCGTAAAATCTCTTAATGAAGTAGATTTCTATAAAAAACAGATGCGCGTAGCATTAAGGAACTGTGGTGTTATAAACCCTGAAAATATTGAAGAATATATTGCTTTTGATGGGTATAAAGCACTTGGAAAAGTGTTAACTGAAATGACTCCCGAACAAGTTATTGATACTATTAAAAAATCAGGTTTAAGAGGTAGAGGTGGCGGAGGTTTCCCAACAGGATTAAAATGGGAATTTACTGCAAAAGCTCAAGGCGACCAAAAATATGTTGCATGCAATGCTGACGAAGGTGACCCGGGAGCATTTATGGATAGAAGTGTGCTAGAAGGTGACCCACACAGTGTTATAGAGGCAATGGCAATCGCAGCATATGCTGTTGGGGCAAATCAGGGATATATTTATGTTAGAGCTGAATATCCTATTGCAGTTAGCAGATTAAAAATAGCGATTGCTCAAGCAAAAGAATACGGTTTATTAGGACAAAACATATTTGGAACTGATTTTAACTTCGATCTTGAAATAAGATTGGGTGCTGGTGCTTTTGTATGTGGTGAAGAAACAGCATTAATGACTTCAGTGGAAGGTCATCGAGGCGAACCAAGGCCAAGACCACCATTCCCGGCTGTAAAAGGTTTATGGGGCAAGCCAACATTGTTAAACAATGTTGAAACATATGCAAATATTCCTATGATTATATTGAAAGGTGCGGAATGGTTTGCTAGTATTGGTACTGAAAAGAGTAAAGGTACAAAAGTATTTGCGCTAGGTGGAAAAATTCAAAATACTGGATTGGTTGAAATTCCGATGGGTACAACCCTTAGGGAAATTGTTGAAGAAATTGGAGGAGGAATTCCTAACGGTAAGAAATTTAAAGCCGCACAGACTGGAGGTCCTTCTGGTGGATGTATTCCTGCCGATTTAATTGATACACCTATCGACTATGATTCGTTAATTAGTATTGGCTCTATGATGGGTTCCGGTGGACTTATTATTATGGATGAAGATACTTGTATGGTGGATATTGCAAAGTTCTTCTTAGAATTTACTGTTGATGAGTCATGCGGTAAATGTTCACCTTGTCGAATAGGTACAAAAAGAATGTTAGAAATACTTGAAAAAATTACAAATGGTAATGGAACGATGGAAGATATTGAAAATCTTGAAATACTATGTAAAAATGTTAAATCTTCTGCATTGTGTGGACTTGGACAGACAGCTCCAAATCCGATATTAAGTACTTTGCGATATTTTAAAGATGAGTATATCGCACATGTACAGGATAAAAAGTGTCCTGCTGGAGTATGTAAATCACTTCTGGCTTACACAATTGATGCTGGATTATGTAAGGGCTGCGGAATTTGTGCAAAACAATGTCCGGTAAATGCTATTAGTGGAGAAAGAAAGAATCCATATAAGATAGATACTGAGAAATGTATAAAATGTGGTGTATGTATGGAAAAATGTCCATTCAAAGCAATATTTAAGAATCACTAATAGAAAGGGGTTGTGGTCAATGGAAATGGTGAATATAACAATTAATGGTCAGAAGCTTCAAGTGCCAAGCAATTATACTGTACTTGAAGCTGCTAGAAGTGCAAATATAGATATACCAACACTTTGTTATTTAAAGGATATCAATGAAATAGGTGCTTGTAGAATGTGCGTCGTAGAAGTAAAAGGCGCAAGAAGTTTACAAGCTGCATGCGTATATCCTGTATCCGAGGGATTAGAAATAAAAACAAATACACCTGCAGTAAGAGAATCAAGAAAAGTGACTTTAGAACTTATTCTTTCCAATCACGATAGAAAATGTTTAACTTGCGTACGAAATAGAAATTGCGAATTGCAGAAATTAGCCGAAGATTTAAATGTTCAGGATATTAGATTTGAAGGTGAAACTTATAAACTTCCATTAGATGATTTTTCTCCTTCAATTGTTAGAGACCCAAATAAATGTGTTCTTTGTAGAAGATGCGTAAGTGTTTGTAAAAACATTCAGACGGTTTCGGTTATTGATGCTCAGGAGAGAGGTTTTAAAACAATTGTAGCATCTGCTTTTAACAAACCTCTTAGTGAAGTGCCATGTTCAATGTGTGGACAATGCATTGTTGCCTGTCCTGTGGGCGCATTACGAGAAAAAGATAGTACGGATAAAGTATGGAAAGCCCTTGCAGACGAAGACAAACATGTAGTAGTTCAAACTGCTCCGGCAGTGAGAGTTGCTTTGGGTGAAGAATTTGGTATGCCTATTGGAACCAGAGTGACTGGTAAAATGGTGGCTGCTTTGAGAAGACTTGGTTTTGCTAAAGTATTTGATACAGATACAGCAGCTGATTTAACCATTATGGAAGAAGGAACAGAACTATTAAATAGACTTAAAGAAGGTAAAAATTTACCGTTGATTACTTCCTGTAGCCCAGGATGGATTAAGTTCTGTGAACATAATTATCCTGAGTTTTTAAACAATTTATCTTCTTGTAAATCACCTCATGAAATGTTTGGTGCAATTATAAAATCTTATTATGCAGAAAAAATGGGTATAGATCCTTCAAAAATATTTGTTGTATCGGTAATGCCATGTACTGCTAAGAAGTTTGAGTGTGAACGTGAAGAACTTGCAGCAACTGGATTTCCTGATGTAGATGCAGTTATAACGACTAGAGAGCTTGCAAGAATGATTAAAGAAGCAGGAATTGATTTTGTATCATTACCTGATGAACGTTTTGACAATCCTTTTGGTGATGCTACTGGTGCCGGTGTAATTTTTGGAGCTACCGGTGGAGTTATGGAAGCAGCCTTAAGAACTGTTGCAGAAATTTTAGCTGGAAAGTCTATTGACACCATTGATTATAATGATGTTAGAGGAATAGAAGGAATCAAGGAAGTTACTATTGAATTACCGGGTAAAACCGTTAGAGCTGCTGTTGCTCATGGTCTTGGTAATGCCAGAAAACTTTTAGATAAAGTAAAAGCGGGAGAAGCACAATATGACTTTATAGAAGTTATGGGATGTCCTGGTGGTTGCGTAACTGGTGGAGGACAACCAATTCAATCTGCTAAAACTAGAATGGATATAGATTTAAGGGCAGAAAGAGCAAAAGCAATTTACGAAGAAGATAAAAATTTACCGATTCGTAAATCTCATGAAAACCCATTTATTAAAAAGCTCTATGAAGAATATTTAGGAGAGCCTTGCGGACATAAATCCCATGAATTGCTTCATACTCACTATAAACAAAGAGAAAATTACTAAATTTGTATAACAGAAGGATAGTTTATACTATTTATCCATAGATAGAAAGTATATTTATCAAATACAGCTTTAAAGGATTTAAAGATAAAATTAAGATAGTTGTTAGGTTGAATCCTAATGACTATCTTAATTTATTATGAAGCGAAGCGTAATATCAAGACAATCTACCTTAGCTTTTTGTGCCGAAAGGCACATCAATTCGCCGAAGGCGATTGTCTTATTTTCTTGAAATTTGTATACAATATACTATATACTAAAAATGTTCAAGAAAACCGCTATTTATGCAGCCTGGTAATATTGCATAAAAAAAATATTTAAAATAAAATAATTTTGTCTATAAATGGCATTATAAAATATTATTAAATGTGGTAATATATTAATATACCACAGCCAACAAACAATGCTAAACTAATTTAAAATTTTTTTCATTTTTTCCTCCTTTTAAATATATAAAAAAACTGACAAGATCGGATATTGTCAGTTTTTTTATATATTTAATTTTGATTTCACTGCAATAACTCATTTTTATTAAGTTCTGCTTATAAATATACAGTGAATGCACCTTTATAAGACCTAAAAGCAGTATAATTATTCACAA
>JASGMB010000060.1 GCA_030156665.1 Clostridiales bacterium | reverse complement strand
CACTTTTAGGTGCTGCAAGTAGCAGGCCCTTATAGGGCCAATCAAGCCGCCTGTTTTACAGGCGGTCATGACTTTTGCCAATTAAAATTATACTCTAAGGTAAGGCGCATGCGCGCCTATAAAAAATCATGAACGGAATCTGTTATAACGACTGCGGCAGAAAACTTGCCCGCTTGCGGGTAAGATGAATGCCGTACAAAGTTTCATCAAAATCTACCTATTAAATAACTTCAAGGCTTGCCTCGAAGAATAAAATCGAAGATTTTGATATAAACATTTACTAAGAAAGCTGCCCATTGGTTTTCAGACCACCGGGCAGCTTTCTTTTGGTTTTCCTACGCATAGAATGCATGTTCACCGATTGTAGTAATATATGTTTTATTTCTTGCAATCCAGGATGATTTTGCAATATCAGGATTATAGAAATATGTTGCATTTCCCACAGGTTTTTGACCACTGTAAGCGGCACGCGCTGCATTAATACTCGCCTGACTAGGTGTATTATAAATGGTTCCGTTGTCAACCGGACTGAACATCGGTATTCCTTTATAATACTCAAAAATAACTCCTTTTACGGTATTAGGGAAGAGAGAGGATTTTACCCTATTCATCACAACATTTCCCACAGCTACCTTACCATTGTAAGGCTCTCCCCCTGCTTCCGCCTCGATAAGTCTTGCAAGCCAATATATATCCTCGGATATGTTTGCGCTATTAGCTGAACTGACATTGGTGTTGCCATAAAGTGTGCTCAAAGTTTGCGGACCGGCAATACCGTCTACTAGAAGGCCGTTCGCTCTTTGAAAAGCAATTACCGCGTTCCTCGTAATAGAACCGTAATACCCTGTTACAGAATAATTAAAGTAACCTTTTGCTTTAAGAGCTTGTTGAAGCTTGCTTACTTCATTTCCGGAACTTCCAACTTTTAGTAAGGTTGAACCAGTGTTGTATAATGCTTTTAAGGTTTGCGGACCGGCAATACCGTCTACTAGAAGACCATTTGCTTTTTGGAAAGCAATTACCGCATTCTTCGTAATAGAACCATAATATCCTGTCACTTTATAAGCATAATAGCCTTGATTTTTTAATGTTTGCTGTAAATTTGATACTTCATTTCCTCGTGATCCTGTTTTTAATAACGTAGCAGCAAATACCGGTGAAGATGATAAAATGATTCCCGCTGTAATTGCTAAAGTACATGCTGCTGCTCTAAACGAAAGTTTCATCCTATACACTCCTTCCATATACAATTGCTTCCGGGGTTAGCTGACGGGTTCGGTAAAGAAGGTACCTAACACATATTTATGTGTATTCACCCCATTTGTTTGGTTTCTCCGTACCCTCAAAAAATGAGAGATTCAGCATTCGTGTATTAGCAATGCTTGTATTATAGTATACAGCGAGGGAGTACGTCAAAACGGGTATAGGGACAGGTTGACATAATTTTAGTCATAAAACAGAATCATTTAAATATATAGCAAGTTTTCTATGTTTTCTATGAGATTAAGTCAAAAATATTACAAATACCAATATATTCCGTAATAATTTTGTAATAATTTTTTAAAATTTTATATTCATAGCTTGTAACCGGCGGAGCGCAAGGCATAGGAATGGCCATTACTAGGGCTTTTGCAAAGGAAGGTGCAAAAGTAGTGATTGCAGATATTGATAAAGAGGCGGGATTTATTACCGGAACCAATATGGTGATTGATGGAGGAATGACAGTTAAAATGATATATGAAGAATAGAGATGGAGACTGAGATCTAGATTGAGATAAAAATCTTAAGTTGATTTGGGAAAAATTATAAAATACATTGTTTGAAAATCAGAGTATATATTTAAAATTAAGATTAAGATAGGGATTGCGGTTTGAATAAACAACGGTACAGTCTCAATCTTAATCTTAATCCAGGTGTCAATCTTAATCTTAATCTTTTGCAGCACGATGTTCCACTAAATCAATTGTTCCTAAAAGAATATGCGCTAAGCCAAATCCTGTTATGCCCCAACCAATCAGAGGATTAACACCACGTAAAGCAATACCACCTACTGTTACTGCACTTCCTAATATAGTCGGAATTAGACCTTCGCGTATTTTCATAAGAAAACCTCCTTAATGAGATTTCATTTATAGCTTTTCACATTTGATAATTCTTTATACAAGACAAAAACTGTTCAAAAGTCTAAAAAATTTTATTTCAATATTATAATTAACCAACTTTAAAACTAAATATTATGATTTAAAGTTGGTTAATTTCATCGATAACTACATTCATTTATTTTGAATTTAGATATTGGGTATCGATATTTTTATTATTTAAAAAGCAATATTAAAGCAATATTGGACAAACTATTACTAAGTGCATTAATTTTACTGTTTAATTTAACAAAAATGCTTTTCAAAATTTATTATAAAAATAGTTTATATAAAATATGTGCACTGTTAACCAGTAATAGTTTACAGTTATAAAAAATGATTACTTAAATTTGTGGATTATCAATTTTAATTGTGGATAAAATGATTAATCATTTTACCTGTTGTTGATTATTTTACTTCTAAGATAGTACAATAAAGAATTTATCATTATTATATTATGGAGGAAACTATGGATAAAAAAATTAAGAAAATAGGTATTCTTACAGGTGGAGGAGATTGTCCCGGATTAAATGCAGTGATACGAGGTGCGACCAGAACAGCAATCTTAAAATACGGCTTAGAAGTGGTTGGGATAAAGAACGGTTATAGAGGTCTTTATTTAGGGCAAATCATAAGGTTGAATATGGATACAATCTCAGGGATACTGCCAAGGGGAGGAACCATTTTATATAGTTCCAACAAAGATAATTTGTTTAAATACCCCTTTGTAGAAGAAGGGAAAACGGTCTATAGAGATGTTTCAGATATGGGAGTAAAAAATATACAGGATGCCGGTATTGATGCAATGATTATTATCGGAGGAGATGGAACACTGACAAGTGCCAGAGATTTCGCGAGAAAAGGCATCAATGTTATTGGAGTGCCCAAGACAATAGACAATGACTTGGCATCAACCGATGTTACATTTGGTTTTGATACTGCAGTAGCCGTTGCTACTGAGGCGTTGGACAGGCTGCATACTACAGCAGAATCCCATCATAGAATTATGTGTTTGGAAGTAATGGGAAGATATGCCGGATGGATTGCATTGGAAGCCGGGATTGCAGGAGGAGCAGATGCTATTTTAATACCCGAAATTCCATATAGTATTGAAAAGGTTGCAGAGAAGATTGAAGACAGAAGGCACGCCGGTAAAGATTTTAGTATTGTGGTAGTAGCTGAAGGCGCAAAACCTAAAGATGGAGAAATGGTGGTAAGTCAGGTAGTAGAAGATAGTCCGGACCCGATACGTTTAGGAGGAATAGGTGCTAAAATAGCACAGGAATTGGAACAAAGAGTTGGGTTAGAGTCCAGGGCAACGATTCTGGGTCATTTGCAAAGAGGAGGTACTCCCACAGCTTACGATAGAATATTATCTACAAGATACGGAGCAGCAGCAGTAGAGTTGATCATGGAAGGAAAATTTGGTAATATGGTTACACTAAAGGGAAATGACATGTCTTATGATTCACTGGAAAATGTAATCGGTAAATTAAAAAATGTAGATCCGGACGGAGAATTGGTAAGAACAGCAAAGAGTATAGGGATTAGTCTGGGAGACTGAAAATGAATGCAGCATGTAGAATTGAGGATGTAGAATTGAAGTTTTGAATTTTCGGTTCTGCATTCTTAATTCTCAATTATTTATACGGGGGTTAACTTTTTATGACCAATACAAACGACAAAAGATATAATGTCTATTCACAATACCTAAAGCGTAAATATGGAGAAAAAGTGTATAAGCTGCCCATTAACCTTCCCGTTACCTGTCCAAATAGAGATGGAACAACGGGTTGTGGAGGATGTATTTTTTGTGGGGAAGAGGGGGCAGGATTTGAAAATCTTTCTAATGAATTGTCTGTACAACATCAGATAGATAGGAATATGCAGTATATTAGGGAAAAATATAATGCACACAAGTTCATTGCCTATTTTCAGAATTTTACCAATACTTACTTGCCACTTGAAGACTTTAAGAAATATATATTAGAAGCCTGCAGGCCGAATATCGTAGAAATCAGTATATCTACTCGTCCCGATTGTATCAACGATGCATATCTTCATTTTCTCAATGAAGTCAGAAAAAAACAAGGTGTAGAAATAAGTATAGAACTGGGGCTTCAAACGGTTAATTATCATTCGTTAACAAAAATAAATCGTGGACATTCCTTAGCGGAATTTATTGATGCTGTGTTAAGAATAAATCGATTCCCATTTGAAACCTGTGTACACCTCATATTGAACTTGCCATGGGATACCATGGAAGATGTTATTGAAAATGCAAAGGTGATCTCGGCTTTAGGTGTAAAGCAGATAAAACTTCATTCTTTGTATATTGTAAAAAATACTGTTATGGGTGAAATGTATCAAAAAGGAGACTTCTCCATTGTCTCTTTGGAAGAATACATTGACCGGGTTATTACTTTTTTGGAATACTTAAGTCCCGATATTGTAGTTCAGCGGCTTATAGGTAGAGCACCGGAAGAAAATACGCTGTTTGTAAACTGGAATACCAGCTGGTGGAAGATACGAGACAGAATCGAAGAAGAAATGGAACACAAGGACAGCCGGCAGGGAAAAAAATTTGACTATTTAAATGGGAAAGCAGTAAAAAAGTGGACATAAGCAACATGAAAATAGAGCATGTAGCATTATATTGAATAATGGATAAAAAAGTTCACAATTTACAATTAACCGAGTTTATTGTAAATTGTGAACCTTTCTAAACTATTTTGTTAAAATTCAATCATTTCACTTAGAAAATTCTCTAAATCATCTATTTTAATTCTGACTTGGTCCATGGTATCTCTATTTCTGACTGTAACACTCTGGTCTTCAAGAGAATCAAAGTCAAAAGTGATACAGAAAGGTGTACCAATTTCGTCTTGTCTTCTATATCGTTTGCCGATACTTCCGGTTTCATCATATTCACACATAAATCTCTTGGAAAGTTTTTCATAAACCTTATATGCTTGATCCCCCAATTTTTTGGATAAAGGCAGAACTGCTGCTTTAATCGGAGCAAGGGCGGGATGAAGTCTTAATACCACACGGGAGTCTTTTTCATCTAGCTGTTCTTCATCATAAGCATCTACAAGAAACGCAAGTGCTACACGGTCTGCACCCAATGATGGTTCGATACAATAAGGAATATATCTTTCATTGGTTGTAGGATCAAGATAGTCCAGCGTCTCTCCTGAATGTTCGCTGTGTTGTTTTAAATCGAAGTCGGTTCTATCGGCAATGCCCCATAATTCGCCCCAGCCAAATGGGAAAAGGAATTCAATATCGGTAGTGGCATTGCTATAGTGGGACAGTTCTTCAGGACTGTGGTCTCTCATGCGAATATTTTCTTCTTTGATGCCCAGGTTTAGCAGCCAGTTTTTACAATACTCCTTCCAGTAGTTAAACCATTCTAAATCTTCACCCGGTTTGCAGAAAAATTCCAATTCCATTTGTTCAAACTCTCTGGTTCTAAATGTAAAATTACCCGGTGTAATTTCATTACGAAAAGATTTTCCGATTTGACCTACACCAAAAGGAATTTTCTTTCTTGAGGTTCTTTGAATGTTTTTGAAGTTTACAAAGATACCCTGAGCGGTTTCAGGACGCAGATATATTTCCGATTTGGAGTCTTCGGTGACGCCCTGGAAAGTTTTAAACATTAGGTTAAACTGTCGGATATCTGTAAAGTTCTTTTTACTGCATTTTGGACATATAACGTCATTTTCATTTATATATTCCAACATTTTTGCATTGTCCCAGCCGTCAACAGTGATATTTTCACCTTTTTCTCTTGCCGCATCTTCAATTAATTTGTCTGCTCTAAAGCGGGCTTTACATTCTTTACAGTCTAGTAGTGGGTCGCTGAAACCTCCCACATGACCGGAAGCCACCCATGTTTGTGGATTCATTAAAATTGCAGAATCCAAACCTACATTATATGGAGATTCCTGTACAAATTTTTTCCACCATGCTTTTTTAACATTATTTTTAAATTCTACACCTAATGGGCCGTAATCCCATGTATTTGCCAATCCTCCATAAATTTCAGAACCAGCATATACGAAACCTCTTCCCTTACAAAGGGCAACAATTTTGTCCATTGATTTTTCTGTATTATTCATATTTTTTACCTCCTTCTATTGGTTAGGTGAATATAGTGTGAATTTTTGCGGTTTTAAACAAAAAACCTTTCGCTCCTTGAGTATATTCAAGGGACGAAAGGTTGACTTCCGCGGTTCCACCCTTATTGGCACGAAGACAAGTCTCCGGCCCGCTTTCCGAATAAAATGTACTCCCGGGTGCCTTTCACACAAATGTACTTTCGGGCTTTCACCAACCCCGAATCGCTGCAAGCAGTGATTTATGCTACTCTTCCCGATCATGGTACAATATTTTCATCGCATTTATCATTAAATTAAAATAAGATATAGATTGAGAATATTAAAATAATATTATGCCACGTCTTAGTCTTAATTTTAATCTATATTTATCATATCAAAGCTTTTTATTTTGTCAAGGAGTAAATATGTCAATAGATATTTTATTATATATTTTCAACCTATATAATGTTAAGGTCAATATCTGCTTTAGTTTCTATATCTGAAAATATTTCATTCCATTAATTTTTGATGTTTTTTTAATATGTGGGTATGTAGCTTTTTTGGAATATTAACAGATAAAAAATTTGCCTAATTTTAGTGTCATAAAAATATATGCAATACATATATTTTAAAGGGTTGTATTTAAAAAGATTGAATGTTATAATTTACATATAATGTAAATGATGTATAATGGAGGAAAATAAATGAGGAAAATTTTGATATCCACAATGGCTGGGATCTTCTTTATATTCCATATTACAGCTTTTGCCCAAAGTGAATATTTAATGGAGCAACTTGTACAGCCACCAAAATACAGTATTGTTTTTATGAAAACGGTAAATTCTCAAAACAATCTCTATATGATGGACCGTGATGGCTCTAATGAAGTACAGTTAACCAAAACGGGAGCAACAGACCCAGTTGTTTCCTATAATGGTGAACTTATAGTTTATAAAAAAGGACATTATACCAATTATAAAAATATATTAGTGGATTTAAACAACGGAAGTGTAAAAAATATTTTGGACCACAATGTTGATGTATACAGCATTTCTAAAGACAACAAGAAAATAGTCTATGGAAAATATGCTGATCCGAGGCGATATATTTATAAGGAGTTATATATTGCGAATATAGATGGGTCTCAAGAAACTAAGCTTATTTCCGGGGAGGATGTGTGGGAAGCAGCTTTTTCACCTACAGAAAATAAAATTGCTTATATAAAAGAGGGGAAAATATTTGTCATGGATTTTGATACCAAAGAAGTGTTACAGCTTACCAGCCAAGGTGTATGTACTGACATTAGTTGGTCATCAGACGGAAGTACAATTGTTTATTGTGGCCCTAACTATGAAATTATGTCTATACAAAAAGATGGTTCCGGAAGTAAGGTCCTTTTCAAGAAGGAAGATATGCTGATAGCCACTCCGGTTATTGCCCCGGACGGAAGCCAAATTATTTTCAATAATATGGCTGATGGGCAAATCTACAGTATAAAAACAGACGGTACCGGTTTGAACAAGTTAACCGATATCAATGTTACAGAATTTCCCTCATGGTTAAAAGTAAACTTAAAATTTAAAATAGACGAATAGATGTTAACGTAGAGAATAGAATACAAAATGTATATGTTAGAAGAAAATAGTTTAAAGCTCAGCGTAAATGCAAAATTGTGTAAAAGATGTGGATGGGAAGAATATGAATAAATTTATGATGAAGGAACAATAAAAATCCCCGGATTAAAGCAAATTTTGCAAAATCCGGGGTACTGCTTTATTGAGCTGCAGTATCGGGAGAAGCCGGCGGGGTAAATGTTCTTTGGGCTAATTCATCATCTAACATGTAAAGAGCGGCACTATCGTTTCCAATTCTTTGTAATTTTTTGATGATGCCATTAAACATATCTTCTTCTTCTACTTGTTCATCTATAAACCACTTTAACAGGCTAATGGTAGCATGTTCTTTTTCTTCTGTCGCAATATCCGTTAAGGCATAAATCCTTTTGGTAACAGATTTTTCATGGTCTAAGGACGCTTTAAATGCATCTAATACCGAGGAGTAATCATTTTTTGGTTCTTCTAAACCGTAAATCAGCACTCTTGCGTCCATGCGATTCAGAAAGTCATAAAATTTGCTTGCGTGAAACCTTTCTTCTTCAGCTTGCACTTTAAAAAAGTTTGCAAATCCAGGTAAGTCTTGTGAATCGCAATATGCAGCCATTGCATAATAAAGATGAGCGGAATACAATTCATATTTAATTTGATTATTAATTTTCTGAACTAATTTTTCGCTTAACATATCATGTTCCTCCTTTGACAGTCACGTATTATTGTTAAACTGTTTTGTTTCATAGTATATGTTACCACTTAGGGCGAGGATTCAAACAAAAAATTTAAAAATTATTGTGATATTTGCAAACCGGATTTAAAAAACTTAATTAAATCCTCAAAGACAGCTTCAAGCTGTTCATTTTATTCCCTATGCTGTGACGCAAATTAAAATTACGATAGACAAAATTTTATAAATTTTCCTTGATATTTCTTTTGTTTTTAAATATAATGAATTTAATATCATATTTTTATAGAGAAATATTGTATAGGTGAGATGAGTTTAGATTAGATAGGAGAGATGAGAATATGAGCAAAGTACCGTACAAAATTTATCTTTCAGAGAAAGAACTTCCTACCAAATGGTATAACATTCAGGCAGATATGCCCACGCCGCTCAAACCGCCTTTGAATCCTCAGACTAAAAAACCGGTATCGCCGGAGGACTTGGCTGCTATTTTTCCAAAGGATCTTATTTTACAAGAGGTAAGTCAAGAACAGTACATTGATATTCCCGAAGAGGTTCAAGAATTGTATAAATCTTTCAGACCTTCTCCGTTATGTAGAGCCTACCGATTGGAAAAAGCTTTGGGGACACCGGCCAGAATCTATTACAAGTATGAAGGGGTAACACCTTCTGGTAGTCATAAGTTGAATACTGCTATTCCACAGGTATACTATAACAAGATTGTCGGAATAAAAAGATTATCTACAGAGACTGGTGCAGGACAGTGGGGATCGGCATTAAGCATTGCTACAAAAATGTTTGGATTAGCATGTACAGTTTACATGGTAAAGGTGAGCTATCAGCAAAAGCCGTATCGAAAATCGTTAATGGAAACTTTTGGGGCGACTGTTATCCCGAGCCCGAGTCAGCTTACTGAAGCTGGAAAGAGAATATTGGCGGAAAATCCTGACTCTTTGGGAAGTCTGGGTATTGCAATCAGTGAAGCGGTTGAAGATGCTGCCACCCATGCGGACACCAATTATGCACTGGGAAGCGTATTGAACCATGTTATTCTGCATCAGACCATTATCGGGCAGGAAGCTAAATTACAAATGGAGAAAATTGATGAATACCCGGATATTATTATCGGCTGTTGTGGCGGAGGCAGCAATTTCGCAGGCATTACTTTTCCGTTCTTAAAAGATAAAATAAAGGATGGAAAAAAACTTAGAGCCATTGCGGTTGAACCTAAAGCGTGTCCTACTTTAACGAAAGGACAGTTCGCATACGATTTTGGAGATACTGCACAAATGACGCCAATCACTATGATGTATACTTTAGGGCATGGTTTTGTACCACCGGGCATTCATGCGGGAGGACTGCGCTATCACGGTGATTCGCCGCTGGTTAGCCAATTATATAAAGATGGTTTGATTGAAGCACGAGCAGTACACCAAACAGAAATATTTGAAAGTGCAGTATTATTTGCACAGACTGAAGGTATTTTACCGGCGCCGGAATCATCTCATGCCATTAAAGGAGCGATTGATGAGGCACTTAAATGTAAACAATCGGGTGAAGCTAAAACGATTTTATTCTGTTTGAGTGGACATGGACATTTTGATTTATCAGCTTATGAAGCATATCATAATAAACAGTTAGAAGATTTTGAATATAGTGATGAGATGTTGGAAGAAGGTTTAAAGTGTATTCCAACAATTGAATAGCATTAACAATAAGATAATCGGCATTCATGCTGTTGCTTATGCGGCAGTTTGGATGCCTTTTTAGTTTTAATTAACGGCTTTGATTTATAGTGCAAAAGTAACGTTTGTAATAATTGTAAATGTCAACGGTGAACTTAATAAAAATATTAATAAGACAACCTATTGTCCTAATATGATGTAATAGGCTGAATGATGGGAGGTAAAAGTGTGAATGACGACTTTAAGAACATATTTAAAGTAGCAAGTGTATACGCTGGTACAATTTTAGGAGCTGGATTTGCTTCAGGGCAGGAAATAAAACAGTTTTTTGTGATTTATGGTTATCAAAGCATATACGGAATAATACTATCGGGAATTTTGTTTGCACTTATTGGAACAGTGGTGTTAAACAAAATATATTGTTATAGAATTCATAGTTATCATCAGTATATTACACCTCTCATTGGTCAAAAATTGGAACGTATGGTTGAATGGGTAGTGTGTTTATTTATGTTATCCAGTTATTGTGTAATGGTAGCAGGTAGCGGGGCAATATTCCATGAAGAGTTTTCTTGGAGAGTAGAAATGGGCATTTTAGCAATGAGTATGCTGTGTCTAATCGTATTTCTTAACGATATTAAAGGTGTTGTAACAGTAAACAGTATTCTAACGCCAATTATGCTCATAGGAATTGCCTTCTTAGGAGGGTATATATTGATTTTTAAAGATACGGCAGTAATGTCGCTAATAAATGTTGCCAGGCAAGCTACATATAATTGGCTGTCATCTTCACTTATATATGTCAGCTATAATACACTGACATTAATCGTCATTATGACAGCGTTATTACCTTTATTAACAAGGCGTAGGGTAGCCGTATTAGGGGGATTATTCGGTGGAATTTCACTAGGATTGATCGCTTTTATATTGTGGGCTGTCATGCTAATGTTCTACTCAGATATATTTTCTTATGAGATTCCTTTTTTATATATTGTAATGAAAAAGGGTAAGGTTATGGAATTGATTTATATATTTATTTTGTTTTGTGCTATGTTTACTACTGCTGTAGCAAACGGGTATGGATTTTTAAACCGTGTAGTCCAATGGACAGGAATGAATAAAACTGTATGTACAATTATATTTTGTGCACTGGCTATTCCATTAGCTCAATTAGGATTTTCAAATCTTGTAAAAAATTTATATACACTGTTTGGATATCTTGGAATGTTTATGGTTATTATTATCCTTTTAGATGGTATAAAAGAATTATTAGAACCAACTTATAAACTAAATATTATGATTTAAAGTTGGTTCATTTCATCGATAACTACATTCATTTATTTTTAAATTTAGATATTGGTTATCGATATATCCTATTGACATTCATATTGATATTGGCAATAAAGGGCAAAGCAATCAATTCAAAAATATGGCGCTAGGCTATGTAAAAGGCTGTAGGTTCAATGAAAATGCAATCAAAGTAAAGTCCAACGCTTTTGGCGCTACCAATGTTGCAGATCGATATACCCGATAGCATATCCTATTTCATTTGAAAATATAATTTAATATGATACAAAAATCTGTCTTATACCGGCAACTTGTTCTTACTTATTAAAAATAGAAAAATATGCGTAATTATATTAGGAAAGGAGTAGAGTAATTAATTTTATCCTATGAAAACCAAATAGTGTTGTATTTAAAAAATTTTAATTTTAGTATGTCGATCCAGGTATGATAAGGTGTCGGATGAGACAATGAATGGAGAGATACAGTTGAAGAAAACCTATGTGCTTGATACGAATGTATTGCTTCAATCACCGCATGCTCTCGAATCTTTTGGAGATAACATTGTTATTTTACCGGAAGTAATATTGGAAGAATTGGATAAGTTTAAAAAAGAACCCAATGAACTAGGAGCCAATGCAAGGTATGTTGCACGTTATCTTGACAGATTAAGAGAAAAGGGAAGATTAAATGCAGGCGTAGTGCTGGATAATGGTGGTGTTTTAAAAGTAGAAATGAACCATTATAATGTGGAGCTGCCAAAAAGTTGGGATAAGCATACATGTGATAATAGGATACTGCAAGTTTGCAAAGGTTTACAAGAAGAAGGCCATTCAGTATTTTTAATTACAAAAGATATTTTTGAGAGAATAAAAGGTGATATTGTAGATGTAGTTTCGCAGGATTTTTTTAGTGAACAAGTTCCAATATATGAGGACCAGTATACAGGCAGAATCGAAGTATACGTACATCCGGATAAAATCAATGAATTTTACAGCAACCGACAGCCGATAAAGCCCGAAGATATTACCATTTATCAGACAGCGGCTAAGCCAATGATACCTGAATTAGAGGTCAATCAATTTTTAATAATGCGTTCTTTGAATAATGCGAAACAGACTGCATTAGGAAGATTTAGTGGTAAAGAGATTATACCTTTGAAATATTTAAATGTAAATCCTTTTGGGGTTACTGCGAGAAATGCAGGGCAAAAGTTTATGCAAGAAGCACTTTTGGCGGATGCAGATACGGTACCTCTAGTGATTGTAAAAGGACCAGCGGGAACAGCTAAGACGTTTTATGCTTTAGCTGCAGGATTGCATAAAATTCTTGAAGAAAGAACTAAAATGTATAGAAAAATATTGGTCTGTCGCCCTAATGTTACAATGGATGAAGAATTAGGATTTCTTCCGGGGACAGAAGAGGAAAAAATCGCTCCATTTATGCGACCCATTCGAGATAATCTCGAGATATTGATTGATGATGACGAGGAGCGAAGGTATTATAATGAAAAAGAATTAAAAGATAAAGTCGATGAATTGTTTGATAGAAAAATTATTACCAGTGAAGCTCTTGCTTATTTGCGAGGAAGATCAATTAATCGTCATTGGGTAATTATAGATGAAGCCCAAAACTTGACGCCAAAGCAGGTAAAAGGAATTATCACTAGGGCAGGAATGGGGACAAAAATTATATTATTAGGTGACCCGCATCAAATAGATCATCCCTTCTTAGACGAACGTACCAATGGATTATGTTATGCAGCTGAAAAGATGAAAGGAAGCAAATTATGTTGTCAAATTACATTGGCAGAAAATGAATGTGAGAGGTCCCCACTGGCATACGAAGCAGCGACAAGAATGTAGTGATTAGTATACAATTTACAGCTTACAGTGTACAACTTAGTTTTAAATGAATATATTTACAGTATTGTTATGAAGGCATAATAAGATGACTCCTAATGACGAAGTACAATAGGGTGTCATCTTATTATGAAACGAAGCGTAATATCAAGACAATCTACCTTAATTTTTTGTGCCGAAAGGCACATCAATTCGCCGAAGGCGATTGTCTTATTATATTAAATAGCCCGTTGTGCTAGTCGCTAAGCTCAAAGCGAGCAATTCTAAGGCTTTTCCACTATACTCCTGTCACAATATTTTTGAACTAGCACAATGCGTTAAATAGTAAATTTCACCGTTACACCGATGGAAAAAGTGAAAATAGTTAACATAGTCACTATACCATATACACTATTCACTGTATACTACCAAAGTATTCAATAATTCCTTTACAAATTCGTTCTGCAATTTCCTGTTGGTGTTTTTCTTTTTGCAGCAAAGTTCTATCGGTAGCATTTGAAATAAATCCGGTTTCTATAATTACACCGGGAGGGGAAGTTTCACGTAAGATGACATAGTTTCCCCTATTTGCGGAATGTTTAGCGCGATTACCCATTTGAGCATAAGCGGAGAGGTTATTTAAAGATTCCTGTATACATTCAGCCAGATATTTACTCTTTTCGCTGGAGCCGTAGAAAAATACCATAGGTCCTAAAGTACTCGGGCTGCTCCTGATAGAATTAACATGAATACTTATAAAAATATCTGCCTGATTTTTATTTATTATATTTACTCTTGCATTAAGGTCTTCACGGTGGCGGCTGCCGTTTTTTATGTGGTCATCTAGTGAATCGTCAACCTCTCGCGTCATAATTACTGTTGCACCTTTTGAAACTAATTGTTCTTTTAGTTTAAGACCAATTGCCAGATTAATATTTTTTTCAAAAATCTTTTCGGCATAATGCGTCCCGCTGTCTACTCCGCCATGTCCCGGATCTACAACAATGACCTTACCGGATAACGCGTCGTGGTATGCTGCCTTTTTGATAGTAGCATAAATAACAATAGTAGGTAACAAACATACTATGATAGTAGTAATAATGAGAAAGGTTAAACCTTCTTTAGTAATAGCAATAAAAATACATTTACGCATCTACATTACCCCTTTTGCAGAGTGCCATACTTTTAAGTATCCGCAATAAATGTATTCTTATTAACAAAAAATATTCGTATTATAAAATAAATTAAAACTAAAAAATACTCATTTTCATTCTTCACTATTCTCCACTGCTTCAATAATCTTATTATGTAGTTCGTCAATGCTATCGGCAGTAATCAATTCATCATTTATTACCGCAATGGGGCCTTCGGCACATTCACCACAATGTCCCATGCAAGGATCAACTTCTACTTCAAATTCCTCATCAGCTAGGTTGCTTACTAAGTCATCAGTACCAAATCCAAAATTGTTTTCACAAAAATGTACCACTTTTTTATTCATGTTCATTACTCCTTTCATGTCTTTTGCAATTAGTTTATACTATTAGATAGAATACCCATATATAATGAAAGTATGACGTATTATTCATCAGTGTGAGCGTTAAAATATTTATGTATAAACCATTAACATAGCATACCTCATTAAGACAAAACGGCATGTAATGCGACATTGAAGGCATTTTAATGACAATTGTCAATGGATAAAAATTATGTAAACTTAAACGAAATTATTAGAAACAAAAAGGAATATTAAGATTTATTGAGATAGTAAATAATAAATTTAATTAATCTTAATAATTGAGCTTTGAACAAAAGTAATAAATGTATTATTATATACAAGTGCCGCAACGAAAGGCAGTGAGGTATCGGGGTTTAGCGCAGTTTGGTAGCGCACATGGTTTGGGACCATGGGGCCGGGGGTTCGAATCCCTCAACCCCGACCATTAATTGCCACATAAAAGGGCTTGATGAGGGCCTGAAGATGTGTTAGGATATTCTTTATGGTTTGAACATTAAAAGTATATGGGCGCATAGCTCAGCTGGGAGAGCACCTGCCTTACAAGCAGGGGGTCATAGGTTCGAGCCCTATTGTGCCCACCAATAAACAGTCAGCAATGGAATTTAGCTGGTGTAGCTCAATTGGCAGAGCAGCTGACTTGTAATCAGCAGGTTGCGGGTTCGAGTCCCATCACCAGCTCCATTTATGGAGGGGTTCCCGAGTGGCCAAAGGGGGCAGACTGTAAATCTGTTGTCTTTCGACTTCGATGGTTCGAATCCATCTCCCTCCACCAAAAAACTGTAGCGTACTGCTACAGTTTTTTTAATTTACTCAATTTGATGCCTGAAAGGAAACATGTTGTATAAATATTCGTCAAAAAAAGAGAAGTGACAATGGATAAACTTTATGCAGCAAGGTTCATTCTATTTACTGGATTGATGGCCTCTTAGGGGTAGGAGTTGTGTTTTTCATAATAAAAGTAATTCCTAATAAAATAATTTCCTATTGAATGTTTACAGAAGCAGGGGTAATATATAGACAGGTGAGGTCTAATAGGAGAGGATAAAAATGAATGTAAAGAAATATTTTATACTGGTTTTAGTTATTGTTAGTAGTTTTATTGCAATAGCAGGGGGTTTTATTGTAGCAAATGTAGTATATCATGGCCGGGTGGCGGACAATGATAAACAACTTCCTGTTTTAGATAAACAGAACCCTTTTCAATTTAATAAAAAAGTTAATGTTTTAATCTTGGGTACAGACGGCAGTAAGGCACGTTCGGATGTGATGATTATAGCAAGCTTGGATTCTAAAAATAAGGGATTAAATATGCTTTCTATTCCTAGGGATACCCGCATAAAAATCAATAATCAATACCAAAAAATTAATGCAGCCTTAACATTTGGAGAAGAAGAATTAGCAATACGAAAAGTGAAAGAAATTACGGGTATGCCTATCCATTATTATGTGACTGTGCATTTTGAAGGATTTAGAAATATTATCGATATTTTAGGTGGTGTGGATTTTGACGTACCTATCAATATGAACTATGATGATCCCATCCAAAACTTGCATATACACCTAAAAAAGGGGATGCAGCATTTAGATGGAAAAAAAGCAGAACAATTTGTGCGGTATAGAAGATATCCGGAAGGTGACATAGGAAGAATAAATGCACAACAAGCTTTTATGAAAGCGTTGCTTGAACAGAAATTAAAATTGGAGTATTTGTCTAAAATAGATGACCTATATAAAGCAATTAAAGAAAATGTTAAAACTAATATTGGACCTATCGATGTGACTAAAAATATAGCGCTGGTGAAAGTGCTTAATCCAAATAATGTACAGATGTTTCAGCTTCCCGGGGAAGCTAAGATGATTAATGGGATATCATATTTTATACATGATGATGAAAAAACATTAAAGTTAATAGAAGAAAACTTTGGATATAAATAAAGAATTGTAATATATTACACTTTAAAAAACAAGCTAATATATGTTATAATAAAAAATAGCATTGTAAGCTCGACCTAGTCGCCGAGCTTTCATTTTCATTTAAGAGATAGTTTCACAAAAGTTTGTAGATAAGTTTGTCCATATTGAATGTGGAATTCATTCGAGATAAAGGGTAGAAGTAAATATATATATGAATTGTATCTTAATATGGTATAGGGGTAGTATGTGAGGTGATATTATGGATCCGGTTACGCATGCGTTAATAGGTGCTGGATTGGCTAAATTTGGTGGACAGCAAATGTCGTTAGAAAATCCGGCTTTTGTAGGTGCTGTATTAGGTGCTATGGCACCTGATTTAGATATAGTATTGCACAAATGGGGAGATTATGTATATTTAAAAAATCACAGAGGGGCGTCCCATTCGATCATAGGATTATCATTTTTTGCAACGTTTATTACATTGTGTCTGATGCCATTTTATAGGCAATTTGATTTTTTGAATGTATTGCTATGGACTTTTTTAGGAACGTTATCTCATAGTGGAATTGATATGCTGAATTCCTATGGTGTGAAGTTTCTATGGCCGATTTACAAAAAGAAAATATCTTTTGGGCTATTTATTATATTTGACCCTATTGTGTTTATACTGTTGATTTTATATTTATTAATGCACGTAAGTATTGCAAACGGTATATTAATTGGTTTATTCTCATACATTGTTTTGCGTGCCTTGATGTTGTATATTATTCAATATAAAGTAAAAAATTATTTTGAGGTAAATAGAAAAGATGTGAGTTCATACCGTCTATGATTGGATTGTTAAAATGGCATTTTATTGTACAAATGCCTGACGAAATGATTGTTGGCGAAAAAACGATCATTGGGAAAAAAATAAGAATCATCAGCGAATTAAAAAGAATAGAACAGCAATTAATGAATAGGATTACTCAAACACCTGTCGCAAAATTTTTTGCAGAATTTACCCCATTTTATCATATTGCTTGGGATGAAGGAAAAAAAGTGTTTAAATTTATAGATGTTCGTTATTATATTAGAAATTCATTCTTGCATCATGCTACTGCAAAAGTAAATGAACAATTTGAAGTGATAGAACAAAAGTTTCATCCGTATTCAATGAAAAAAAATGTAGATATACCATGTTAATTAATTAAGAATTCAAAAAGCTCTAATAAGTCATTGCTTGTTAGAGCTTTTTGCTCTTATTAGAAAAGCATTACATGTTTGTTTTTTCTGATGATAGATATTTATTGGTTATTATGGCATTGACGTAAGTTTATAGTAATATATAATAGATAGAAAAGAGCAATCGAGGTGATATTGTGGAATGGCTGGATTGGGAAAATTTAAAAAAACAGTGTTCCATATGTAATCAATGCGGTTTAGCCCGGAACAGAAAAAATGTAGTCATAGGGGAAGGAAACGTAAATGCAGCGTTAATGTTCATAGGCGAAGGTCCGGGTGCAGAGGAAGATAATACGGGAAGACCGTTTGTAGGAAGAGCAGGACAGTTACTTACCAAGGCAATAGAAGCAATCGGATTAAGAAGAGAAGAGGTTTACATTGCTAATATTGTAAAATGCAGACCTCCTAATAATAGAACTCCTACTAACGACGAGGCAAAGGCTTGCATTCATTTTTTGCGGAATCAGGTATTGTTGATTAGACCGAAGATTATTGTATGTCTTGGAGCTACTGCGATGAAACATATCATTGATCCTCAAGCACAAATTAGTAAGATAAGGGGAGAGTGGACAGAAAGAAAAGGCTATTGGATTATGCCGACTTTTCATCCTGCTGCTTTATTAAGAGATGAATCTAAAAAAATTCTTTTCTGGGAAGATTTTAAGAAAATAAGGGGAAAACTAAAAGAAATAGCTGGTGAATAGTAATTTTATATTGACAATTTGTGATTGGAGAGGATGAAATGACAAAAACGAAAGCACTTAATGATTTGTATCAAAAATACAAAAACGAGTTTGAGGATAAGGAAATTGTTTTAGGAGATGGAAATGTCAATTCACAGTTATTATTAATTGGAGAGGCGCCGGGAAAAGAGGAGGTCAAACTGTCTAAACCTTTTGTGGGAATGGCAGGGAAAAATCTCAGTGAATTTTTAGAGATATTAAAAATAGATAGACAATCAATCTACATAACGAATGCAATTAAATATAGACTTTCGAAAGTTAATGAAAAAACAGGGAGAACTGTTAACAGACCTGCAACACAAGATGAAATCAAGAAAAACAGGGAATATCTCCTGCAAGAAATAGATATTATCAAACCTATATACATTGTGACTTTAGGTAACGTCCCTTTAAGAGCAATAACCGATGATTATAATAAGAGTATTGGAGAAGTGCATGGAGCAGAAAGTACTATTTTAATATTAAAGAAGAAATACTTTTTATTTCCGCTATATCATCCGGCAAGCATTATTTATAGAAAAAGCCTAAAAGATATATATGTTAAAGATGTAGAAAAGCTAAAGAATATCATAAAAGAAAAGGCTTCTGAAAGTTTAAGAAAATCTTTTTCTGAATAAAAAATTATAAAAGATGTGTAGATTTTTAAGTGTTATCAGAATATATATAAATTAAGAGAAGAACTTTGTATATAACCAATGTCTAAATTTAAAATAAATTAATGTAGTTATCGATGAAATTAACCAACTTTAAATCATAATATTTAGCTATGAAGTTGGTTAATTATAAGGTTGGATAAAAAAAGTAAAAATTTTAGAAAAATACCCCAAAAAGAACTTGTTCGGTTCGAATATATATAACAAGAAAATATTAAAAACCTATGAAAACACCTAATGAGTGGTTGAGTAAAATCAAACAATTAGGTGGGAAAAATACTGTATCCAAACATTTAAAATTATAGGGGGTATTTAGATGAAACACATGAAAAAAGTATTAACAATTTTAATTGTATCTGCAATGATTTTATCCAATGCATCGCTAGCAATGGCAAAAGGCAATGGTAAAGCACATGGAAAAAGTACTGCAAAAACAAAAACGGAGGTAACCGTAGATACTAATGCTACAGTAGAGCAAGAAAATGTTGCCGAAGAAGAGGTTGAGGTAGAAAACGCTGAAGCAGGTGAAGAAAATAACCAAGAAGATGTTGTTGATGAAGAAAATATTGCAAAAGATGTTGATACAGATGAGCAAAAAAGTATGACGCGTCAGGAAATAAAAAATAGAATTAGAGAAATTAAAAGTCACGTAAAAGATTTAAAGGGTCAAATGAATGCAGTGAGAAAGCAATTTAAAGAAATGAGACATAATAAAGAAGCAAGACAAGAAATTCTTTCAGAAATTGCTAAAATAAAAAGGGAAATGAAAGATAACTCAATAGGTGTTTTTATAAAAGGGCTTAATCTGGAAACCGATGTGCCGCCGGTGATAAAAGGTGGAAGAACGCTTATTCCAGTCAGGGCTGTTGTAAATGCTTTAGGTGCAGATGTAGACTGGGATCCGGAGACTAGAACGGTTACCATTACCAAAGAGATGACCAGTAGTATAACTGATGAAGAAGTTATGAATGAAGACACAACTGCTGAAGCTGCTAGTGAAGACGGTGCTACTAAGATGGTAATTCAATTACAAATCGATAGTAATATTGCTATAGTAAATGGGGAAGAAGTAACCCTGGATACTGCTGCAGAAATCACTGACAGCAGGACTATCGTTCCTTTAAGATTTATAGCTGAAACTTTTGGGCTGAAAGTAGATTGGGATGGTGAAAGCGGCACAGTGATTATCGAAGATGAAACTACTGCAGACGAAAATAACGATACAGAGGCAAATGAAATGGACCAAGAAGATGAAACAGCGGAGGATGCTAGCGAGAACACTATAGAAGAGCCTTCTATAGATGAAGATGAAGACGTTGCAGGAAACGAAGAAAATGCTGATGCAAATACAACTGTTATAGAGGAAGATGAAAACACAACAAGTGAATCGGAAGAAGAAATAGAAACAACAGTAGACGCTACAACAAATACTGATACTGACAACACACAAAATGAGCAAACAGTAAGCAATGAAATTTAAACAAAGTATGTAAATGATACTATATACATAGATAGCATAAATGTATCTAAATATAAAAGAATCTTCGATTTTAACCCCCGGGCATAAAGCCCGAGGTGTTTTATAAGGTAGATTCTTTTGAAACTTTATGCGGCATTCATCCTGACCTATAAAGGGTCAGATTTTCTGCCGCGGCCGTTATAAATTCTACAAAAAGCTGTTGACTTAAAAACGTCAACAGTTTTTTTGTATTGCATACTCATGATTGAGGAGGAATTATATGTTTGAAATCATTGATATTGAGAGTAGTATGAATTTAATTACTCTTCGTATTTTAATGGAAGGAGATAAAAACGGTTATGAAGTAGCTAAAGAAATCTTCCATCTTACAGACGGGAATATTGAGTTAAAGGAAGAGAGTATTTATCCCATCCTGCACAAGTTGGAAAAGCGGGGACTGGTCAAGGGATATTGGATACAAGAAGAAGGAGTACCAGGTAAAAAATATTACAGACTTACTGATAAAGGAAAAAACCATTTGAAAGAAGAAAAAAAGAATGGATATGCTTTATAAAAATCCTAAAGAAAATTATCGACTGAGAATACAGTATAGTTAAGAAAATGAAAGTATGTAAGAAGAATAACCGCATCAGGCAAATTAATTTACATAACTGATTTTAATATTGCTTAAAATCGAAAGAAATGCTTGATTAGAATAGTATGCTGTGATATATTAATAAAGCTGTCGGGAGACAACAAAGTAAAAAATATATTGACATAGTTAAAGTAACTGTGTTAACATATGAAAGTCGCACTGAGAAGCTGTGTATAAATTACTCGAAAAAAGTGTTGACAGAGATTAAAGATTATGTTAATATAATTTTTGTCGCTGCGCTAAGGAGCGATGAATAAATTACCAAAGAAAAATTCTTGACAA
>JASGMB010000059.1 GCA_030156665.1 Clostridiales bacterium | reverse complement strand
CTCAACAATATAGTTATAAGACAAAATAAGCTCAAAGGCAATGGTTTCATGCCGTTTTGTGCCTTGAGCAAAGCGAAAGGAATGGTTATAAATATGAAGGAAGAAGAACTTTTAAAAATGAAAACCTGGGCTGTAGTTGGAGCTACACCCAATGAAGAAAAGTATGGCTATAAGATTTATAAGAAACTAAAAAACAAAGGATATCACGTGTATCCGGTAAATCCAAATTATCCGGAGATTGAAGGGGATAAATGTTATCCCAATCTTAGTGAATTACCTGAAGTGCCTGATGTAATTAATATGGTGGTAGCACCGAAGTATGGTATTAAAACGGTAGAAGAAGCAGCAAAATTAGGTGTACAAAATATATGGCTTCAACCAGGTACAGTAAGCGATGAACTGTTAGAATTAGCAGAAGAAAAAGGTATTAACACGGTACAGGCTTGTGTGTTGGTCGCAACCAATTATGTATAAATATAGAGATGAGGGAGGGCAAAACAGTGCGTGTTGTAAATCACATTTATGAGCTCATAGGACAAACGCCTATGTTACGATTAAATCGTTTGGTGGATAAAGAGAGTGCAGAGGTATTGCTGAAACTTGAAGCATTTAACCCCGGCAGCAGTGTAAAAGATAGAATTGCATATAATATGATTGTAGAAGCAGAAAACGAAGGCCTGCTCAAACCAGGGTCTGTGATTGTTGAACCTACTAGCGGCAATACGGGTATAGGTCTTGCAATGGTAGGGGCAGCAAGAGGGTATAAAGTTATCCTTGTAATGCCGGATACCATGAGCATTGAACGAAGAAATCTTCTTAAGGCTTACGGAGCTGAATTAATACTTACTCCGGGTATAGAGGGGATGAAGGGTGCTATTGCTAAAGCAGAACAACTAACGAAAGAAGACTCAAAATATTTTATGCCCCAGCAATTTAATAATCCTGCAAATCCAGATATACATAAAAAGACAACAGCACTAGAGATATTAGAACAGACAGAAGGAAATATTGATGCATTTGTAGCAGGAGTAGGTACCGGAGGTACTTTGACGGGTGTGGGAGAAGTATTAAAAGAAAAGATTCCATCTGTTAAAGTGATTGCAGTGGAACCGAAAGCGTCGCCGGTTATTTCGGGAGGTCAGCCTGGTCCCCACAAAATACAAGGAATTGGGGCAGGATTTATTCCCAAAATACTTAATCAAAATATTATAGATGAAGTGATAAAGGTATCTGATGAAGATGCATTGGTAACAGCGAGAAAACTTGCAAGTGAAGAAGGTGCTTTAGTAGGTATATCTTGTGGTGCAGCAGTTTATGCAGCTTTGCAAGTTGCTAAAAAATTAGAAAAGGGAAAGAGAATCGTTGTTATTGCTCCGGATACAGGAGAAAGGTATTTGAGTACAGCATTATTTAAAGAAGAGTAAGCGTTAAGAATTAAAATTTTCTAAATTTTTTTTAAAAAATTTGGGATAATAATATTGACAACTAAAGGAAAAGAACATATAATAAAACCATAGATACCCGGTATGGGTATATAGGGGGATGGAATATGGAATCAAATGAAAATTATAAAGATGACTTACTAAAGCGGTTGAAAAGAATTGAAGGGCAAGTCAAGGGCGTACAAAGAATGGTGGAAGAAGAAAAATATTGTGCAGATATACTTATTCAAGTTGCAGCAATAAGGGCAGCTATTAATAAAGTAGGTGGTTTAATTTTACAAAATCATTCTAAAACATGCATTAAAAAAGCTGTTAATGCCGATAGCGGCGAAGAAGCTATGGATGAGTTAATTGATATTGTCTTAAAGTTTATCAAGTAAGTTTAAATTTTAAATATGTTGGTATAAATGTACTAAAAGTATTAGTAAACAAATACCAATCATAATATTGGGAGGAGAGATTTATTATGGCAAGTAAAAATGTTTTAACGATTACAAAAGATAACTTTGACCAAGAGGTAAGAAACTCTGATATTCCTGTATTAGTTGATTTTTGGGCGGCTTGGTGCGGACCTTGTCGAATGGTAGCGCCAATTATAGATGAATTGGCTGATGATTTCAATGGTAGAGCAAAAGTAGGAAAGCTCAATGTAGATGAACAAAGAGAGCTAGCAGCCGAATTTAGAGTAATGAGTATACCTACCATTATGCTTTTCAAAAATGGAGAAATTGTTGACAAGGTAGTAGGTGCAAGGTCAAAAGCAGATTTTGCTGCTATGATTGAAAGAAATCTTTAATCATAAAAAGGAAAGAGATGGGGAAAGCCTATCTCTTTCTTTTTTTATAACACATATTATTCAGGACTAATTACCTATGTTCAACAGTGGGAATAGAATTATACAATAAAAGCAGTATTTAATGTTTCTTAATATGTAAAATGTTTTTAAAATTCAAAATTTCTTAGCAAAAAAGAAGGATTTTGATTATTGTATATTGAATAAAAATATATCATAAATATATTATTGAATGGTTGGAGGAATATTTATGACGACAGGCGAAAAAAGATTTGCAAATAGTTTGTTTGGCTATAAAAAACAGGACGTTTATAATTTCATAGACAAGCTGGCGAAAGATTTAGAAGAACAAATAAAAGTGAAAGATGACGAACTTGCCACTTTAAGGAATCAGAACAAGGATTTAAAAAGCCAAGTAGAAGAATTAAGCAGTAAGTTACAAGAAATTGAAAATGGACGTACATATATCGCCAATGCAATTATTAAAGCTGAAGAACAAGCAAAAAATATAGTAGAAGATGCAATTAGAGAAGCAGAACGTAAAAAAGAAGAGCTTCAGGAAGAGATAAATTTAGAAAAAAATAAATTGGAAAACGCCAAGCAGCAATTAAAGGAGCTAAGATTACAGGCTATCAATATCATGAGAAAGTTTGAACTGCAGTTAGTTGAACTGACAGAAGAGGGAGAAGATGAATCGGATGGAATGCAACGGGAAGTTGCTGCTGCCGCAGAAGATACCGGGGTGGAGGCATAATTTATAGTACGATAAAAAGATTAAGATTGTTTTTACCTACAGTCTTAATCTTTTTATTATGAAGCGAAGCGTAATATCAAGACAATCTACCTTAATTTTTGTGCCGAAAGGCACATCAATGCACCGAAGGCGATTGTCTTATTTTAAAGATAAATTATTTTAAATTATATATGGCAATTTTATAAATATAATTATATAATATACTCTAATCTTATATTGTGTTTTTATTATAAACTATGAGTAAAAATAATCGTATGATAATGCTTGTATTTCTCAAGGTGAATACATTTTTAAAATTTAATATATGCTGATTGTTGTTTTTAAGCTTAAATTTTAATTTTAAAGAGGAGGAGTTGCAATGGAGCAAATACTTGAGATTTTAGAAAAAGATAACAGAATTACACCTGAGCAAATTGCAGTAATGTTAAATCGGGATGTGGATGACGTAAAAGCTGCAATAAAAAAACTAGAAGACGATAAAATTATCTTAAGATACAAGACACTTATCAATTGGGAAAAGACAGAAAAAGAATTTGTTACTGCATTGATTGAGGTGAAAGTAACACCGCAGAGGGGTGAAGGATTTGATAAGGTAGCTGAAAGGATTTATAAATATCCTCAGGTAAAAGCAGTATATTTAATGTCGGGCGGTTTTGATCTGACAGTCATTATAGAAGGAAAAACAATGAAAGAAGTTGCACTTTTTGTTGCTGAAAAATTGGCCCCTATGGAATCAGTGTTAAGTACTGCTACCCATTTTGTGCTAAAAAAATATAAGGATGAAGGCGTAATATTTGAAGACAAAGAGAAAGATGATCGGCAGGTGATCACATTATGAGAATAGATGATATGTTGTCACCGGCTGTCAAAAGTATCCCTCCTTCCGGTATAAGAAAATTCTTTGACATCGTAACCGAAATGAAGGATGCGATATCTTTAGGTGTTGGTGAACCAGATTTTGTAACGCCATGGCATATAAGAGAAGCGGGTATATATTCTTTAGAAAAAGGTCAAACATATTATACCTCTAACTGGGGATTAATTGAACTGCGGAAAGAGATTGCAGCGTATTTAAGCAGAAAATTTCATGTTACATATAATCCTAAAGATGAGATTGTGGTAACAGTTGGAGGTAGTGAGGCCATAGACCTGGCTATAAGAGCTTTGGTTTCACCTGGGGATGAAGTGCTTATTCCGGAACCAAGCTTTGTATGCTACAAACCTTGCACATTACTTGCGGGCGGAACACCTGTCCCAATTGTAACAAAAGCGGAAAATCAATTTAAATTGACACCGGAGCAGTTAAAAGAAAAAATCACGCCAAAAACAAAATTATTAGTACTGCCCTATCCTAATAATCCAACCGGGGGAATTATGAATAAACAGGATCTGGAAGCCATAGCGGAAGTAATAAGAGACACTAATATATTTATTCTTTCAGACGAAATATATGCAGAATTGACTTATGAAGGTTCCCATGTTTCTATTGCAAGTTTGCCGGATATGAAAGAAAGGACTATTCTGATTAATGGATTTTCTAAATCCTATGCAATGACTGGATGGAGAATGGGATATGCAGCAGGAGAGCCTACCATTATAGGAGCAATGACAAAAATACATCAATATGCTATTATGAGTTCTCCTACTACCAGTCAATATGCTGCAATTGAAGCATTGAAATATGGCGATGACGATATAAAGAATATGACCAAGGAATATAATTATAGACGTAGAGTGATTGTAGATGGTTTTAGAAAGATGGGATTAGATTGCTTTGAACCGTTGGGAGCATTCTATGTATTCCCTTCTATTCAAAAGACCGGAATGTCTTCTAATGAATTTTGTGAAAAGTTATTATATGAGGAAAAAGTTGCAGTGGTGCCCGGCACAGCTTTTGGAGATAGCGGAGAAGGATTTATAAGATGTTCTTACGCTTATTCGATTGAGAATATTAATGAGGCATTAAAAAGAATAGAACGATTTGTAAGAAAGTACATCTAGCAGGTAGTGGAAAAATTAAATTTATCCTCATTTCTATAAGGATAGATATTGATGTATGATTTATCAATAATAGTGAATAATTTAAAATAATAGGGAGTGGAGAGTGTAAAAGGAAAGAAAAATTATCTTTTTTACTTTTCACTCTTTGTTCTTAAATGAATATAAATTTTAACCATGAAGGATTGATGATAAATTAAAAAGTAAAATAACGTGATTGGTATTTGTTTTTACACTATTTGCTACCACTGCTTCAACGAAAGAGGAGGTTTGTATGGATATAAAGCTAATTGCAATAGATTTGGATGGCACATTATTAAATTCCAATAAAGAAATCAGTCAAAAAAATATATCCACTATCGGAAAGGTGATGGATAAAGGTATTAAAATCGTAATTTGTTCAGGAAGAATATTTATGGGAGCTCGTATATACAGTAAAATGATACGAGTAAAAGAACCAATTATTGCATGTAATGGAGCTATTGTCAGAGATATGATAACCGGTGCTAGCATTCATGAAGAGCTAATGGATGTTGAAGATTGTAAAAGAGTGGTAGATACATTACATAATAGTAATATATATTTTCATGCTTATGTTGGAGATAGTATGGTATCTGAACGGCTGGAATTTTCAACACTTAGATACAAACAAATTAATGAACGTTTTGATGAGGAGGATAGGGTAAATATACACATTGTAGATAATGTATGGGATTACATAGAAGAGATGGGCAATCCGGTAACCAAATTTGTTGTAATGTCAGAAGATATTGACCATCTTATGGCTATTCGGACGAAATTAAAAAAAATACCATCCATTGAGCTAACCAGTTCCGATAAGAATAATTTTGAGATCATGCGTAGAGGTGTTAGTAAAGGCAAAGCATTAAAAATTTTGGCTCGGCATTTTGGGTATACAATGAACCAAATAATGGCCATTGGAGATAATGAAAATGATATTTCAATGTTAGAGATTGCAGGTTTTCCCGTTGCCATGAAAAATGGATGGGATGAAGCAAAACAGCTTGCGAAATTTGTAACCAAGAGTAATGACGATGATGGAGTGGCTTACGCGTTAGAATACTTGTTGTTATAACGACTGCGGCAGAAAACTTGCCTGCTTGCGGGTAAGGTGAATGCTGCACAAAGTTTCATCAAAATCTATCTATTAAATAACTTTGAGGCTTACCTCGAAGAATAAAATCGAAGATTTTGATATAATAGGTTGTGTTAAATTTAAGTAAAATTAATGAGAAACCTATTCTATATATAGAAAAAAGTATAATTAAGGTATAATTTTAGTGCAAGATAAAAATTTTAATAAGTTACTAAGAAAAAGTCAATGGGACAAGATACTAAGAATGTATATAAAATATATCAAAAAGTGGTTAGTGATACAAAATAATTAAATGGTGGTAGAAGATATGAAAATAAAATACGATAAAAGATATTTTACATATAGTTTTTATATATTTTTACTGGTGACAGCATTAATGTTTGTTTATAAAACATTAGACAATATTGGGGGTATTATTGCGAGTATAGGAACATTGTTGGATTCGACATTTAAATTATTAACGCCCTTTATCATTGGCTTTGTTGTCGCGTATCTATTGAATCCCTATGTTATGTGGATAGAAACATATATATTCGGAAACAAACGCAGTGTATTTAAAAGCAAACAAAGAAGATTATTAAGTATATTGTTAGTTTATTTTATGGTCATAGGATTAATAACGCTGGCAATCATTTATATTGCTCCTAAGGTAGTCAATAGTATAGGTGACCTTATTAATCGGATACCCGAATACTTTGTGCAGGCAGAAGTTTTTATAACGGAATTTTTACAAAAGCACGAGCTTGATAAATTATATAATATATCAGCATATATTGAAAAATATATAATTAGTTTTATGAATCGATATGATCTGCAAAATATTGACGTTGCGATTAGTAGTTTGTTGAAGGGTGTTATGAATATAACGACTATTTTTCTTCATTACATTCTCGGTTTTATTATAGGGTTTTACTTGCTTATGGAAAAGGAAGGTTTTATAGCAGATCTTAAAAGATTTTTAAGAGCACTATTAAAAGATGAAACGGTAGAGGCTTGGGGGGAATTTGCCGCGCAGGTAAATGACATATTTTCTCGATTTATTATCGGTAAGGCTATTGATTCTGCAATTATAGGCGGATTATGTTTTATAGGTCTTATGATTTTAAATATAAAATATGCACTTCTGATTAGTGTGATTATAGGAGTAACAAATATGATTCCATATTTCGGTCCTATTATTGGAGGAGTACCGCCAGTGCTTATCACGCTATTTGATGATCCGGTCAAAGCTTTATGGCTAGCTGTATTCATACTAGTTCTTCAGCAATTTGACGGTATGGTATTGGGACCTAAAATTTTGGGCAATTCAATTGGTTTGAGTCCTTTTTGGATTATATTTGCCATTATTATTGGCGGGGGCTTTTTCGGTATCGCGGGAATGTTTTTAGGTGTTCCGACAATTGCAGTTATTAGGCTATTACTGCTTCAATTTGTAGATAAAAGGATCCAGCAAAAGGAAACGACCGAAATATAAAATACAAGTTATTAAAAGGGATGAGTACATGAATAATATTTCACTTTTACACTGTGATGAGTATAACTATAAACAAGTAAAAGAAGTAATCGATCAAACTTTCATTAACCTTGGTGGGATACAAAAATTTGTGAAACCTGGTATGAAAGTGCTGCTAAAGCTGAATCTGCTAATGAAAAAGAGGCCGGAAGAAGTCACTACTACACATCCTGTTTTTGTAGAAGCTCTTACCCAGGCTGTTCAGGAGGCAGGTGGTATTGTTACTATAGCCGACAGCCCTGGAGGTCTGTATACGCAAAAAGCTCTTAAAGGAGTTTATTCAGTCTGTGGCATTGAAGAAGTGGCAAAAAAGACAGGGGCTATCTTGAATTATGATGTTACCTACAAAGAAGTATCTTTTCCGGAAGGTAAAATTACTAAATCCTTTGCAATAATAACTCCGGTATTGGAATCGGATTTGATCATCAATGTTCCTAAGCTAAAAACACATGGTATGACTTTATTTACAGGAGCTGTAAAAAATCTTTTTGGTACCATTCCCGGTACATATAAGGCTGAATATCATTTCAGGATGCAGAATAAAAAAGACTTTTGTAATGCTTTAATAGATTTGTGTGAATTTATAAAGCCAAGCCTTTCTTTTATGGATGGAATTGTTGGTATGGAAGGAAGCGGACCATCGGGAGGGAATCCGAGGGAAATTGGTGTAGTTATAGCAAGTACAAGTCCTTACCTGGTAGATTTAGTAGCGACAACCATTATTAGTATAAAACCATCGGAAGTCTATACCATTGTAAATAGTATAGAAAGAGGACTTTGTCCGTCCAACATTGCGGAAATTAATATTACTGGTGACGATATCAATAGATTTATTATAAAAGATTATAAATTGCCGGTAGGAAGGTCATTAAGCTTTTTGGAAGGATTACCTCAATTTATGCAGAATAGCATTAATAGCTGGATTAGTCCGAAACCGGTATTCATACATGAAGAATGTATAGGATGTAAAGACTGCGAGGTAAACTGTCCTCCAAAAGCAATAACCATGAAAGAGAAAAAGCCTTATGTAAATTTGAATGAATGTATAAAGTGTTTTTGCTGTCAGGAGTTATGCCCTAAAAAAGCAATACAAATCAAAAGGCCATGGTGGATTGAGAAATTTTTAAAATAACAATTGTGATAAAATTTTAAAATATATTGAAAAGGTGGTATTATACAGATGAATGTTGAATATATTAATCCTTTTATTGAAGCTAGTCAGACGGTATTAAAATCTGTTGCAAATATGGATATAACTCTTGGAAAGTCATATATAAAAAATTCGCCTTATCCGAGTGATACTTTAGCAATTATTATTGGATTAACAGGAAAATTGAGAGGACAGGTTATATTTAGTATGAGTAAAGAAGTTGCCTGCAGCATTGCATCAGCGATGATGATGGGCATGCCAGTGACAGAATTGGATGAGATGTCAAAGAGTGCTATTGCAGAAGCTGCCAATATGATTCTTGGGAACACGGCTACAATTTTGTACAATCGAGGTATTATGATAGACATTACTCCCCCTTCTCTTTTAATGGGAGATAATATCCAAATATCAACCACTAAAATGAAAACCATGTGTGTACCGTTACATGTTAATGCAGAGGAAAAAATAGAGTTAGATATAGCTGTAGTAGAATAAATTTCTTTCACTGATGGAAACACCTTATATAAGGTGTTTTTTATCATTTAAAAAAATAGCTTGTGCAAAAGCTTGCGGATAAAATATTTTTCTGATTCTTTATTTTTATGGATTATTGTCATATAATAAGGAATGAATTTATTTTAAAAGTAGTGAAGTGTATAAGAAATATATAACAAAGGATGGTACTGCAAATGAATTTGAATATTGTTCTTGTAGAACCGGAAATTCCACAAAATACCGGAAATATTGCACGAACATGTGCGGCAATAGGAGCACATCTACATCTTGTGAAACCCCTTGGATTTTCAATCGACGACAGATATTTAAAACGGGCAGGATTAGATTACTGGCATTTGCTTGATATACGATATTATGATAATATTCATCATTTTTTTGAACAACATCCGAAAGAAAACTTTTTTTATGCTACTACGAAAGCATTAAATATTTATAGCGATGTGAAATATCCCGATAATACTTTCTTAGTATTTGGTAAAGAAACGGCTGGACTGCCTGAAACACTTCTAAAAGACAATAAAGAAAATTGTATCCGAATACCTATGATAGAAGGGGCAAGGTCACTTAATTTGTCTAATTCAGTTGCAATTATCGCTTATGAGGTTTTGAGGCAAAGAGCCTTTGAATCTCTTAAGATACAGGGGAGCTTAACAAAATTTGAGTGGTGATTAGATTGGTTTGTAGGAGGGAAAAGTAATGGCACATATTAAAATTATCACTGATAGTACAGCGGATATTCCTAAAGATTTAGCGCAGCAATTAAATATTACCGTTGTCCCTTTAACGGTTCATTTTGGGGATCAATCTTATAAGGATTGGTATGATCTTACTCCTGCTGAATTTTTTGATAAATTAAAAAACTCGGATATCATACCTACAACTTCTCAGGTTACCCCAGCAGCTTTTGAAGAGGTTTTTAGAAGTGAAATAGAACAAAATGATTCAATCATTTGCATAACACTTTCTTCAAAGGCAAGTGGCACATATCAATCAGCAGTGATAGCAAAAAATAGTATAGAGAATGCGGATATAGAAATAATAGATTCTATGAGCTTATCCTACGGTTATGGAATGATTGTCATAGAAGCTGCAAAAATGGCAAAAGAAGGCAAACCTAAACAAGAAATTATAGAACAGGTAAAGTATTTGTTGGATAAGTTGGATGTATATTTTATTGTAGATACGTTAGAGTATTTAAAAAAAGGTGGAAGAATAAACTTAGCAACAGCAGTAATAGGTAACATATTAAATATTAAACCGGTATTAGGGATTAAGGATGGGTTGGTAGTTCCTATTGATAAAATACGAGGGAGTAAAAAAGTAATACCGAAGATGGTGAAACTAATAAAAGCTAGAGGTTATAATCTGTCCAATCAGGTTGTTGGTTTAGCTCACGGGTCGATACCAGACAAGCTGGAGGAGTTGAAACAAGCAATTGAACAAGAGTTTCATCCAAAAGGTTTTACTATTTCAGAAGTTGGCAGTGTAATCGGAGCCCATGCCGGTCCAGGTATTATCGGCGTATTTTTCATGAGGGATTAATATAAACTACAGGTAAAGTTTATGCATAGGATTATAAATTACATAATTTAGTTGTCCCTGTTTATAATTTATAGAGTAAATATTCTATTCCTGGTTATAATAGTAATATTATATTGTAATCTGTAATTGTAGCTTGGATTAATGGCTACTGATTGTTTATCTTGATTTCTTAATCATTGTACATATATAACAAAAATATTTTATATTTTAAAACCAATTTGGACATGTTTAAGAACAGTTATATCTAATTAAAAAATATTTGTTAAAATTTTAATAAAAATATTTTTATTACTTGAAAACTTGTATAAAATAATGTAAAATGTAAGCGGCGAGATAGGAAAGTTCTACTAATTTTTGAGCATCAATCGCAATAGCTTAAGTGCCATAGGCTACATTGTAGCTTTATTAAATACATAAATTAGAAAAATTATAATGCATATAGGAGGATGATTTATTATGGCAATAAAAGTAGGTATCAATGGCTTTGGGCGTATCGGAAGAAATGCATTTAAAGTAATTATGGAAAAGTATTCAGATCAAATTGATGTTGTAGCAATCAATGACTTAACAGATTCAAAAACACTTGCTCATCTTTTAAAATATGATTCCTGTTTTGGCAGATTCAATGGCACAGTTGAAGAAAAAGAAGGTGCTATTGTTGTTAACGGAAAAGAAATAAAAATTATTGCAGAAAGAGATCCTATGAATCTTCCATGGGGAGACCTTGGTGTACAAATCGTAATCGAATCTACCGGTTTGTTTACGAAGAGAGAAGCTGCTGAAAAGCATTTAAAAGCTGGCGCTAAAAAGGTTATAATTTCTGCTCCTGCTATGCAAAAGTTATAGATGGTGAATTTGGTATTGTAAAAGGTTTAATGACAACGATACATTCTTATACAAATGATCAGAGGATTCTTGATTTGCCTCATTCAGATTTAAGAAGAGCAAGAGCGGCAGCACTTTCAATGATTCCCACAACTACTGGTGCAGCTAAAGCTGTTGCCTTGGTATTACCGCAGTTGGCAGGTAAGTTTAACGGATATGCGTTAAGAGTGCCAACACCCACTGTGTCCATTGTAGATATGGTTATTGAAACAGAAAAAACAGTAACGAAAGAAAGTGTTAATGCAGCATTAAAAGCTGCTGCTGAAGGGTCAATGAAGGGTATTTTAGGATATTCGGAAGAGCCACTAGTTTCTATTGATTATAAGGGTGACCCAAGATCTTCTATCATTGATGGTTTATCTACTATGGTAATGGGAGATAATATGGTTAAGGTAGTATCCTGGTATGACAATGAATGGGGTTATTCCAATAGAATTGTTGATCTTGTAAATTATATTGCGAGTAAAGGTATCTAATTGACTACCGTTTCCACCTAACACAAGAAAGGTCCGGTTTTGTAATGTATATTATATACATTATAGGGCTGGACTTTTTTAGAATTAACGAATTGAGATTTTTTTCACGAGGTGAGATAATATGATGACTAAGAAAACGATTGAAGACATTAACGTAGCTGGTAAGAAAGTATTGGTTAGATGTGATTTTAATGTTCCTTTGGATGAAAATGGGAAAATTACCGACGACAACAGAATTATAGGTGCTTTACCTACTATCAAGTATCTCGTTAATAAAGGTGCAAAAGTGATACTTTGCTCGCACTTAGGACGGCCAAAAGGAGAATTCAATCCTAAGTACAGTCTTAAACCGGTAGCAAAAAGATTGGAAGAATTATTGAACAAACCGGTTGTAATGGCGGAAGACGTGATTGGGGATAGTGCTAAAAATGCTGTCGCTGCAATGAAAGATGGGGACATTGTTTTATTAGAAAACGTAAGGTTTCACAAAGAAGAAGAAAAGAACGACCCTGAATTTGCAAAGGCACTAGCAAACTTGGCAGATATTTTTGTAAATGATGCTTTTGGAACGGCCCATAGAGCCCATGCATCCACAGCAGGTGTTGCAGAGTACCTTCCAGCTGTTGCCGGATACCTCATTCAAAAAGAAATTAAAGTAATGGGTAAAGCGCTGGCTAACCCGGAAAGACCTTTTGTAGCCATTCTTGGTGGAGCTAAAGTTTCGGATAAGATAGGAGTAATTGAAAATCTTTTAGATAAGGTAGATGCGTTAATTATAGGTGGAGGAATGGCATATACCTTTTTGAAGGCGAAAGGTTATCAAATAGGCAAATCCATTTGTGAAGAAGATAAGGTTGAACTTGCCAAAAATCTTATGCAAAAGGCTGAGGGAAAGGGTGTTGACATACTATTACCTGTAGGCAGTATTGTTGCAAAAGAATTCAAGCCGGATGCAGAATCAAAATATGTACCTTCTGATGCAATGCCGGAAGATTGGATGGGCGTGGATATTGGTAATATTACAGTAGATAAATTTGCTAAAGTAATCAAAAAAGCAAAAACTATTATTTGGAATGGACCTATGGGTGTTTTTGAGTTTCCGCGTTTTGCAGAAGGGACAAAGGCGATCGCAGAAATAGTAGCAAATACAGATGCAGTTACCATTATCGGTGGTGGTGATTCTGCTGCAGCAGTAGAACAATTAGGCTATGCAAATAAAATGACGCATATTTCAACGGGTGGGGGTGCTTCTTTGGAATTTTTAGAGGGTAAAGAATTGCCTGGAATTGCTGTATTAGATGATAAAAATCCAAGAAAAAAAATTATTGCAGGAAATTGGAAGATGAATAAAACACCTACAGAGGCGGTTGCATTAGTAGAAGAGTTAAAGCCACTGGTAGCAAATGCGAATGCAGATGTTGTGGTATGCCCACCTTTTGTTTGTATTCCTGCAGTAAAAGCAGCAGTAGAGGGTTCGAATATTGAAGTTGGTGCACAAAATATGTATTTTGAAGAAAAGGGTGCCTATACAGGCGAGGTTGCACCGAATATGCTTGTTGACTTAGGGGTAAAATATGTTATTATAGGCCATTCAGAGAGAAGACAATATTTTGCCGAAACAGATGAAACTGTAAATAAAAAGGTATTAACTGCATTTAAGCATGGCTTAATACCAATTGTATGTGTCGGCGAATCTCTTGAACAAAGAGAACAAGGTATTACTAACGATTTAGTAAGAATGCAGACTAAAATAGCTTTGAAAGGTTTAACTCCAGAGCAAGCAAAACAGGTAGTTATAGCATATGAGCCTATCTGGGCAATTGGAACTGGAAAGACTGCTACTGCAGAACAGGCAAATGAAGTAAATGCAGTCATCAGAGAAACTGTTAAGGAATTATTTGGTGAAGAAGTTTCCACTTATACCAGGATACAATATGGTGGCAGTGTAAATGCAGGAAATGCAAAGGAATTAATGAATATGCCGGATATAGATGGTGGTCTTGTAGGTGGTGCCAGCCTTAAAGCGGAAGATTTCAGTAAAATAGTTAAGTATGATGATTAAAAAAGAAGTTTACAGTTCACAGGTTGTAGTACCGTTGTACTATATGCTCTGTGAACAGTAAACGATAGAACTGTTATAACGACCGCGGCAGAAAACTTGCCCACTTGCGGGTAAGATGAATGCCGCACAAAGTTTGATCAAAATCTACCTATTAAATAACTTCGAGGCTTGCCTCGAAGAATAAAATCGAAGATTTGGATATTATGGAGAATAAGGAGATTTCTATGAAAGATAAACTAACGATGCTTGTTGTACTTGATGGATATGGTCTAAATGAACTAGAAAAAGGTAATGCAATCAAAGCAGCAAACACGCCTAATATGGATAAATTTATAAAAGAGTATCCAAATACTATTATACATTGTAGCGGCTTGGATGTTGGATTACCTGAAGGACAAATGGGTAATTCAGAAGTAGGGCATACAAACATTGGAGCTGGAAGAATAGTTTATCAAGAACTAACCAGAATCACAAAATCAATAAAAGATGAAGAATTTTATTGCAATGAAGTTTTACTAAAAGCGATAGACAATTGTAAAAAACAAGGTTCTGATCTTCACTTGTATGGACTGCTTTCCGACGGAGGTGTACATAGCCATAATACGCACTTATATGCGCTTTTAGAACTAGCTAAAAGAGAAGGCTTGGAAAATGTATATGTACACTGTTTTCTGGATGGAAGGGATGTTCCACCGCATTCGGGGAGAGATTTTGTCCGGCAATTGGTAGAGAAGTTAAGAGACATAGGTGTTGGACAAATCGCAACTGTTATGGGAAGATACTATGCAATGGATCGTGACAACAGATGGGAGAGAGTTCAAAAAGCATATGACGCTATGGTGCTTGGAAAAGGAGAAACTTGTGAATCTGCTGTTTCCGCTGTAGAAAGGTCCTATAACAATGATGTCACTGATGAATTTGTACTTCCTACAGTTATCACAAAAGATGGGAAACCAATCGCTACAATCAAAGAAAATGATTCAATTATTTGCTATAACTTCCGTCCTGATAGGGCGAGAGAAATTACACGTACTTTTGTAGATCCTGATTTTAAAGGTTTTGAAAGAGCAAAAGGTTATTTCCCAGTGCATTATGTATGTATGACACAATATGATGCTGATATGCCAAATGTGTCAGTAGCATTTAAACCACAGGAGCTTATCAATACTTTTGGCGAGTATATTAGTAAAAAAGGGTATAAGCAGCTTAGAATTGCCGAAACGGAAAAATATGCTCACGTAACTTTCTTTTTTAACGGTGGCGTTGAAGCTGTTTATGAAGGAGAAGACCGAGTGCTGATCCCTTCACCTAAAGTAGCAACTTATGATATGAAGCCGGAGATGAGTGCTTATGAAGTCACTGAGGAAGTATTAAAAAGAATTAATTCTAAGAAATATGATGTGATTATATTAAACTATGCAAATTGTGACATGGTAGGCCATACCGGTGTATTTGATGCTGCAGTCAAAGCAGTTGAAGCAGTAGACGAGTGTATAGGAAAAGTAGTAGAAGCTGTACAAGCACAAGATGGAATTGTAATTATCACTGCTGACCATGGCAATGCAGATCAAATGGAGGATTATGAAACCGGTGGCATTTATACTGCACATACTACCAATGTAGTACCATTTATTTTAATTGGTAAGGATGCAAAGCTTAAAAAAGGAAGATTGGCTGACATTGCGCCTACTATGCTAGAACTTATGGGACTGGAAAAACCACAAGAAATGACAGGAGAAAGCTTGATTGATGAGTAGTTCGCAGTTCTTAGTTCATAGTTGTTAGTTCACGGATTTCCATTATATTAAACTATTGTGAACTGTAAACTGTGAACAGTGAACTTTTATAATATATATTATAAAAGCATATGATGAAAGGAGAAAATTCAATGAAACAGTATATTGAAATTCAAGATGTATTTGCAAGAGAAATTATGGATTCGAGGGGAAATCCTACCGTTGAAGTTGAAGTCATTGTTGAAGGAGGATATGTAGGAAGAGCTGCAGTTCCTTCCGGTGCTTCTACTGGTATTTTTGAAGCAGTTGAATTAAGAGATGGAGATAAGGATAGATATCTTGGAAAAGGTGTAACCAAAGCTGTTAATAATGTAAATGATGAAATTGCAGAAGCAATTATTGGCATGAATGTACTTGATCAGGTTGCGATTGACAAAGCTATGATTGCTCTTGATGGTACTCCTAACAAAGGAAGATTAGGTGCAAATGCAATATTAGGTGTATCCCTTGCTTGTGCAAAAGCTGCTGCTGAAGCGTTAGGTGTAAGCCTTTACCAGTACATAGGAGGAACAAATGCAAAAGTACTTCCGGTACCAATGATGAATATATTAAACGGTGGTGCTCATGCAAATAACAACGTTGATATTCAGGAGTTTATGATTATGCCTGTTGGGGCAGATAGCTTCTCAAAAGCATTGCAGATGTGTGCAGAAGTATTCCATAATCTTAAAAAGGTATTGGCTGAAATGGGCAATACTACTGCTGTTGGTGACGAAGGTGGCTTTGCTCCTAACCTTAGCAAAGATGAAGAAGCATTAGATGTAATCATGAAAGCTATTGACAGAGCTGGATATAAGCCTGGTGATGACTTCAGAATTGCAATTGATGCTGCTTCTTCTGAATGGTATCAAGAAGATGGAAAATATCATCTTCCAAAATCCGGTCAAGTGAAGACGAAAGAAGAAATAGTTAATTATTGGGATGAACTAACTAAGAAGTACCCAATTATTTCTCTTGAAGACGGTGTTGCAGAAGATGACTGGGAAGGTTGGAAGTTATTAACTGAAAAGATTGGTGACAGAGTTCAATTGGTAGGCGACGATTTATTCGTAACAAATACTGAAAGACTTGAAAAAGGTATTAATCTTGGCGTAGGTAATTCTATTTTAATTAAAGTTAATCAAATTGGTACATTGACTGAAACATTAGACGCTATCCAAATGGCAAATAGAGCTGGTTATACTGCAGTTGTATCTCATCGTTCAGGAGAAACTGAAGATACTACAATTGCTGATATTGCTGTTGCTGTTAATGCAGGACAGATTAAGACTGGTGCTCCTTCTAGAACTGACCGTGTTGCAAAATACAATCAGTTATTAAGAATTGAAGAAGAGTTGGCAGAAAGTGCACAGTATTTAGGATTAAAAGCTTGGTTTAACTTAAAAAATAAATAATATTTAAGCTTAAAAGCGGGAAGTGAGGATGAGAGTATGTATGCTTTCAATTCTTACTTCCCGGTATTTATTTATAATAAACGAATATATTTTGTTTTAATCAGGTGCAATGCACATATTAAAATCAGGGGCTTTATATCGATAACCAATATCTAGATTTAAAATAAATGAATGTAGTTATCGATGAAATGAAACGACTTTAAATCATAATATTATGATTTAAAGTTGTTTCATTATAAAATTATTTTGCGTTATTGAGTGGTTATTATTTTCCTGTGAATTAAAAAATATATTGTACAAGAGGTTTGTATATGTTAAAATAAATATGTTAACGATTCGGGAGGTGTGAAGATGACAATATTTTTAACCATTGTCCATATCATTGTGGCTGTTTCATTAATTGCAATTGTTCTTTTGCAATCTGGAAAAAGTGCAGGATTGTCAGGTTCTATAGCAGGTGGTGCAGAAACCTTTTTTGGTAAGAATAAAGGAAGAACAATAGATGCTTTATTAAGTAAGTGGACAACAGTTGCGGCAGTTGTATTCGTTATTACATCAATTGCACTATCTCTTTTTAAATAAAAGTAAAACATCCTTAAAGGATGTTTTTTATTAATGGTAAAAAACCACCCGCTATGCGGGTGAGAATAGAAAAGGCAATGCCTATAAATAGAAAGACCAATCGGTTTTCTGTTATAATGTTTGG
>JASGMB010000058.1 GCA_030156665.1 Clostridiales bacterium | reverse complement strand
TTCTAAGGCTTTTCCATTATTCTCCGCCCCAATATCTTTGAATTCCGAACTCCGAACTCCAAGCTATTACTATACTCCTGTCACAATATTTTTGAACTAGCACAACGCGTTAACTATTGTATTCAGAAGGTAGAACACCAAAATGTTTTTTAAATACTTGGCCAAAATAAAGAGGGTCGGAGTATCCAACCATTTTGGCCACCTCATGTACTTTTAAATCGTTATTTTTAAGCAGTTGTATAGCATGTTCCATTCTAATCTTTGTAAGAAAACTAATAAAAGTTATACCCATTTCTTTTTTAAATAGCTGACTGAAATAGGTTTTGCTGATGAAGAATTTCTGAGCAATGGTGTCTAAGGTTATATTTTCAAAATAGTTGTTTTCTATATAGTTTTTAATAGCATCAAGAGAAGCCTTAGGGTTATCATTTTTTATTGATACCAAATATTCCGATACTTTTATGGCAAAAGATTTTAATATATCTTTTAAGGTATCAATTGATGAAGTTTTAGGAGTATTTACCAGAGATAAGAAATCTATTCCTAAAACTTTTTCAACAGATAACTGATATTTATTGAGCAGGTTTTCTAACAGCAGAACAATTTCAAAATATAGCTTCATTAATAGCTTTGTAGAAATTTTTGTATTTGAATGTATGTTTTCGAATATTGAGGCTATTGTATGTTCAATTTCAGGAAAGTTACCCATTTCAATATAATATGCAAGATTTCTTTCATCAGCTGAAGTAAACAAGTTTGTAAAGTTTTCTGAGATACTTACGTCTTCAAAGTATATATAACGGGACTTTTTATTTTTTGATAAATTTTTATTTTTCAAAGCGTCAATAGCTTCAATATATGCTCTATTTAAATTTACACAATTTTTATAAGTATTGCTTATACCAATAAAAATAGGTAGATGACTGAAAGACTCAATTAAATCTTTTGATAATTGGGTCATACGAAGTTTTGCAAGTTGGTTTTGCACTGAAGCATATAATAGGATATTCAATTCTTTATAGCCTTGAACATTCTCCAAAATAAAACAGGTATAATGTTTTTCATGAAAGAATTTATTCAAGTCTTGTATAGAGTCACTGATATTTTGGTGATTAGTGTCAGCATTATCCAATTGTAACACCATAATATTAAAATAATTATCTAATCGAAACGGCAAATCTAAATTCTCTATCATTCTATTAATATACTCTTCAGAGGATACTTTTTCAGATAATAGCTCATAGATAAAGTTTTTCTGTAAAATATGTGTTCTTTCTGCCAATTTTGCTTTTAATGTTTTTAATTCTCCAATCGCAGTACGTTCTTTTTGAATATGTTCTATTGCTTCTTTTAATGTTTCTTTCAGAGTATCATCATCCACCGTTTTTAATATATACCGGAAAACACGTAATTGTAAAGCAGAACGCGCATATTCAAAATCAGCATATCCTGTAATAATGATTACTTTTGTATTGGGTAAATGTTCTCTCAATTTTTCAATAAATGTTATCCCGTTCATATAAGGCATTCGTATATCCGTTAGGATAATATCCGGTTGAGTTTCAATAGCTAACTGGTATGCTTCTTTTCCATCGGATGCTTCTGCTACTACCTCTAAATCAAGACCCAATGTCATTAATCTTTTAACAATTGCTTTCCTAATCCATTGTTCGTCATCAGCTACCAGTATTTTATACATAAGTTATGCATCCTTTCTTATTATTGTATAGCCGGAATTTTTATTGTTACCTTAGTACCTTGTTCATGAGCACTTTCTATTGTAAGACCGTAATTTTTACCATAATAATGTTGTATTCTAAAATGTACATTTGCAAGACCAATGGTTTTAGTTGTTTCGATAGATGTATCACCAGGGTCTCTGTTTAAATAATCCTGGATAGCTTTTAGTGTTTGCTGGCTAATGCCAACGCCATTGTCCTGAATTTCTATTACCAGTGTGTCATCATTATGAAGTTTTGCTTCAATGGTTATCAAACCACCGCTTTTCATAAGTTCTAATCCATGATTAATTGAATTTTCAATAATTGGTTGCAAAATTAATTTGATCACTTTATAATTTTTTAGTTCTTCATCTATATCAAAAATTACATTAAACTTGTTTCCATGTCTGATTTTTTGAATATTTATATAGTTTTGCGTGTGATACAATTCGTCTCCAAAAGTAACCAGTTTTTTTTCGTTATTAATGCTGTAGCGGAATAAATCGGATAAACTTCTGGAAATTGTAGTGATTTCAGGTGCATTTTTTAAATATGCAATGCTGCTGATTGTTTCTAATGTATTGTATAAAAAGTGAGGATTAATTTGTGATTCTAATGCTTTTAACTCGGCTTCTTTTCTCTTTAAATCGGCTTCATACTCTTTAATGATAAGATTTTTTATTCTTTTTATCATAGAGTTGAAGTTGCGAGTTAATCTTCCAATTTCATCATTACTGGAAGGGCGAAGATATATATCAAAATTTTTGTTTTTTACATTTTCAATAGATGCATTTAACTTGTTCAATGGTTTAGTTACTTTAACAGCAATAAAAATTGAAAGCAACAAAGAAAATACGATTGTAAAAAAAGCTACAATCAAACTAATACTTCTTATTTGGTAAGCCTTTTCAAGAAGACTGCTGACCTTGGTAAAAGCTACAAATTTCCATCCTGATACTTGGGAAGTATTGAACATCAGGATATAGTCCTCACCATTCATTTTGTAGTTTAATGTTCCATTTAAGTTACTATTGATTTTTAATAACAGTTCGTTATCTAAGAATCTACCATATTGAAGATTATCCGATTTAAAAACGATGGAACCGTCAGTGTTTAATATTGCAATTTGTATTTTATTTGTGCTACTGGCTTTATTAATGATGGAATTTATTTCTTCTACTTTTCTATCAATCATAATCGTTCCGATAATATTACCGTCCTGGTCTCTTAAAATTCTTGCAGCAGAAAAAACGTCCGACTGGATCATAGACGGAGGCAAAGGCTTATGTGGCGGAATAAATACTTCTCGTCGGTTAGACCTTACAATATCTTCATACCATGGTATTTTGGGGTGAGGGTATCCGATTGTTAAACCGTTTTCATACCATATGACACTGATACCTCTCAATGGGACAAGTCGTACACTGGAGATATTGTTTCTCAAATAAAGAATTCCATAAAATAAATCATGAATTCTTTGGTATTCCTCAATTTTTTGCTCAATAGGTGTTTCGGTAATCCATTGAGGGTTATATACTATGTTTTTTATATTTGAACTGGAAGAAGTAGCGATTAAAAGTGTTTTCATCGAATCAAAAGTTTTATCAACTTCTTCGCTGGTTTGAGAAACTACGTTTGTGATTCTATCCGAAGTTTCAGATAGAATCGAATTGCTATAAATATTGTAAGAAACAAAATATATGATACTCATTGGTAATACAGCAATTAACAAGTGTGAGAGAGAAAGTTTAATATGAAAAGGTATATAAGCTTTCTTTAATATATAACCGATTAATCTTTTAATACTCATGGGTTTTCCTCGTTTCACTTCTAAAATTTTATCTATAGAAATTCATTTATTGTATCAGTTGTAAAAAGTAAGGCGCAGTGTGTAATAATAAATTTGCAGATAAATATTAATAATATCTTATCAAAAAAGAATAAAAGTAATCAAGAAGAGAAAAAAATTACAGAAAGAAACGGATGCATAAATAATATTAGAAATATACTATTTTTAGTGTTTATTAAGAAAATATAAAAAATTCTATATAAGATAAAAATAATTTCTATATATTCTAAAAGCAGAATGCGCTACAATTAAACCTGTGTTACACAGCTCGACATTATGTAACATAATATTAAATATAATGAAGAGTGTGTAACAAAAAAATATATAACATAGGAGGATGAAGGAAGTATGAAAAAAGCACTAAAATCTGTATTAGCTTTATCACTTGCAATTATGCTTGTTTTTGCGGTTGTAGGATGTTCTAGTTCAAGTACTGAAGATCAACCAGCGACGGCTGATCAACCAGCTAAAGACGGTGACAAGGCTGCAGACGGACAAAAGTATACAATTCGTATTGCGCATAACCAACAATCTGATATGGGTTATGGTATCGGTGTAGCAAAACTTAAAGAAGTTTTGGAAGAAAAAGTAGGAGATAAAGTAGAATTACAAATCTTTGATAATGGTGTTCTTGGTAATGAAAGAGATGTTACTGAAGGTTTAACACTTGGTACAGTAGATATGGCGATTACTTCTGTAGGAGTTTCTTCTAACTTTGAACCTACTTTAGCAGCTATCAACTTACCTTTCCTTGTTAAAAACAATGATCACTTGAAAAAAATCATGGACCAAGACTTAATGAAACCTGCATATGACAATCTGTTAAAAAATAAAAATATCAGAGCTTTAGGTTTATATGCGCAAGGTTTCAGAATGGTAGCTTCTAACAAAGGTGCAATCAATACACTTGATGACTTTAAAGGGTTAAAAATCAGAGTTCCTGAAGCGCCATTATTCTTAAGTGCATTTAAAGCATTAGGTGCAAACCCAACTCCTATTCCATGGGGTGAGATCTATACTTCAATGCAAACACACGTTGTTGATGCGTTTGAAAATAGCCCAACTGTTGTATATCAATATAAACTTCAAGAGGTTATCAAATATTTATCTGCTACAAACCACATCTGGGAAGGTGGAGTTATCATGATCAGTGAAGACTTCTACAAAAAACTCCCAGAAGATATTCAAAAGGCTTTACAAGAAGCTGTAAAAGTAAGTGTTGAGCATCAACACAAAGCAATTGAGCAGCAAACTGGTGAATTCTTAGAAAAGATTAAAGAAGCAGGCGTAAAATATAATGAAGTAGATACTGCAGCGATGCAGCACGCTGTTCAATCAGTTTATGATGAATTTATTAAACAAAATCCTGGCGCAAAAGACATGATTAATAAGATGATTGAAGCTGGTAAATAATAAACAATTATTCTCATTAATATTTCATGCCGTCCTTCTGTAGAGGGGGGCGGCAATTATTGTATAATGGAAAATCAAATTTAATTTTGTTGATATGGATAAACAAACCTTATGTTTTTATATTTATTACAGAAAGGGGAGGGATTGTATGAAAGCGCTTGAAGCTACTAAAAATATAATTATGACTGTGTTTAAATATATCGTAGGAACAACTTTCGGTGCTATGATCGTAGTTTCATTTTTACAGGTATTATTTAGGTATGTACTTCATAACAGCTTGACATGGTCAGAAGAATTGGCAAGATATTTATTTGTATGGTCTGCATTTTTAGGAGCAGCCATTGCTTATGATGCAGCACGTCACGTAGAAATGGATTTAGTAACCTCAATGCTGAAACCGGGAATGAAGAAAATATTTAGAATTATTTCATATATCGTTATAGCAATATTTTTATATTATGTCATTCAGTACGGTTTTCAAATTGTTGTCAAGACAATGACGCAGCCTAGTCCTGCTTTAAGAATACCGATGGGATATGTATACTTGGCTATTCCTATAGGTGCTATAGGGATGGCACTGGTGCTCATTAACAATATATTGGAGGATTTAACCGGAAGTAGAAAGGAGGAAGAGTAGAATGGGTGTATGGGCTTTAATATTTAGCGGACTTGTCATGGTACTTGGGGCACCTATTGGATTTGCACTTGGTGCGGGCGGATTATTTGCATTATTACAAGGTGGAAATATTCCTTTGACCGTATTACCACAGAGAATGCTGGTGAATATTGACTCTTTCTCTTTAATGGCAATACCTTTCTTTATTTTTTGCGGAGAGGTTATGAGTTATGGTGGTGTGTCCAGAAGATTAATTGCTTTTGCCAGTGCACTGGTAGGACATTTTAGAGCAGGTCTGGCAATGGTTTCCATTGTCTCCAGTGTTATTTTTGCCGGTATTTCCGGTTCTGCAGCGGCAGATACAGCTGCAATCGGTTCTATATTGATACCGACCATGATTGGGAAAGGATATAAAAAAGGATTCGTTGCTTCATTACAAGCGTGTGCAGGAGCGTTAGGACCGATTATCCCTCCTAGCTTGGTAATGATTATTTATGGATCCCTTACAGGTCTTTCTATTGCATCTTTATTTCTGGCAGGCGTTATTCCGGGCCTGGTAATTGGTATTGGACTAATGGCTGTAACCTATGTGTATGCGAGAAAGTATGGCTATCAAGGGGAAGCCAAGGCTTCATTTAAAGAACTATTAAAATCCTTTATGGATGCGGCATGGGCACTAGTTTTACCAATTATTATTGTCGGTGGTATTTTAAAGGGAGTATTTACACCTACAGAAGCTGGGGTTGTTGCTTCGATTTATGCAATATTGGTAGGTATGTTTATATATAAAGAAATTAAAATTAAAGATTTTCCTAAGATTATCCTGGATGCGGCAATTGCAACTGCAACCATCATGTTGATTGTTGCAACTGCTTCAGTAGTAGCGTGGATATTGGCAAGTTCACAATTCCCTCAAAAAGTTGTAACCTTCATGATGGGGCTGTCCACAGATAAAAATGTGCTTATGTTCTTAATGATTGTATTTGTATTACTGGTGGGATGTGTTATTGAGACGGTAGCGGCAGCAATTATCCTTGTACCGATACTATTCCCAATAGGTAATGCATTGGCTTTAGACCCAATTCACTTCGGAACGGTTATCGTAGTTGGTTTAGTGTTTGCCGGTATTACACCACCGGTTGGTGTACTGTTATTTATTACTTCAGGGATAGCGAAGTGTTCATTTAGAGAAACGGTAAGAGATTTATTACCAATGTTAGCAATCATGTTACTAGCATTGTTCTTAATTGCATATATACCAGGACTTGTAACATGGTTACCTAATATGATATATCTGCAAGATATACTTTCTGGCTTCAAGAAAATCTACCTAAATCATATTCGAACGAAGTGAGATAAATTCGTCGAAGACGATTTTTTTATATTTACCAAAGTTTTGTATAAAAACAGAAGGATTTTATAAAACTTTGTCGAAAGTATACTTAATCGGAGTAAAAAGGGAGGAGTTTTATGGGTATTTTACAACGTTTTAATTGGAACAATTTAAAAATTGGCTGGAAATATGCTGTGGCTTTACTTCTTACAGTGGTATTCTTTTTAGGTTCAATGGGAATTGTTTATAATTTTTTATCCGTTGTAAATAACGATGTCAAGTTTATAAAAGAAGCAGGTGATGATGCTGTAGAAATAACCGAGATGATAGCACTTTTCAATGAACTAGATGTACAGGTGAGTGACTATATAATATTCCAGACGCCTCAAATCATACAAGATTTTGAAGAAAATATAAAGAAATTTGACGAACAATTAGCAAATATACACTCTAATATACATATAAAGAACTCGGAAGATATATTTGCAAAAATTCGAGAGAACAATCAACAAATTAACGATATTTTTATAAAAGAGATTGTACCTAAAGTATCACGGCATCTTGTAACAGAATATGTTATTGCTCGAAAAAAATTAACCGGCATTAGATTAGAGAACATTGGATTACTAGAAGAAGTACAAGGGCTGTTAAAAGCAAACAGACAAGCTGTAATCACTAACACCCAAGAACATTTGTTAGGTACCATTTTAGTTCTATTAATATCTATTGCCGTATCCGCAGTATTAGGTTTAGCCATTATGTTTGTCATTAGTAGGATGATTCAACGGAATTTAAATAAAGTGATTAACATTAGTGACCAGGTTGCAAACGGAAACCTTGCGATAGCACAACTTAATTACAATGGAACCGACGAAATAGGGCAATTGTCAAAATCTATCAGTATCATGGTTGATAATCTTCGGGATATTACACAGCGGATTTTTACTGCATCGGATGAAGTAAAGATTCAGAGTGAAAAACTGACCCAATCATCTCACGAAGTTAAACAAGGTAGTGAACAAATTGCCTTAACAATGGAACAATTAGCTGCAGGTACACAAGAACAAGCAAGCACTGCCACAAATATTGCAAATGTACTTGATAAACTTAATGAGCGTATTTTGCAAGCTAATAAAGAAAGTGACGACCTTAAAAAGTCTGCCCATGGACTGTTGGATATGTCCAATAAAGGTAATTCATTAATGGAAAATTCAATACATCAAATGGATGCCATTACCGGTATCGTACAAAATTCTGTTGCATCGGTTAAAAGTTTAGATAAAAAATCACAGGAAATATCTCATTTAATTCAGATAATTAATAATATTGCTGAACAAACAAATCTGTTGGCATTAAATGCAGCTATAGAAGCTGCAAGAGCTGGAGAATCCGGATTAGGGTTTGCGGTAGTTGCTGATGAAATACGAAAGTTGGCAGAGCAGGTTGGAAATTCCGTAGCGGATATAACGGATATTATAATTGGCATTCAAGAAGAATCTAAAAAGGTGGTAGATGGACTACTCAAGGGATATAAGCAGGTAGAAGTAGGAACCAATCACATTAAGGACACCGGAAAGACGTTTGCTGACATAAATTCTGAGGTAACGCAGGTTGTTAATAGAATTAGCAATATCGCACAAAGTCTACAGGAAGTTGCCAAGAGTAGTGAAGATATTAATAGCTCTGTTGAACAAATCGCATCTATCTCAGAAGAAACGGCTGCAGGTGTTGAAGAAGCTTCTGCGTCTGTTCAACAACAGCACAATTCAATGGAAACAATTGCAGAAAATGCACAAGTGTTACTAAAGCTAGCAGAAGATTTAAAAAGTACCATCTCTACTTTTAAGCGCTAACGATATCAATTGAATAATAAAATAACATAAAAGCTACGCAACATTGCGTAGCTTTTATGTTATTTTATAACGCATAGGAAAATATATTTTTCCTTTAGTTTTACACTTTCCGTTAAATGCGTTTCAAAAAATGCTTCATTAAAATTGTTTTTTTAGAAGCCTTTTTTATAGCATTTGATTTAAAAAGAAATCAATAGCTTTTTAGGACTTCTACTACATTTATAAGCAATTCATCCATTGTTGCATACCAATGGATTTGTTATAATCATATTAGTACATAAAAACGTTATAATTAATGAAGTTAACGCGTTGTGCTAGTTCAAAAATATTGTTGAAAAAGCCTTAGAAATTCTTAGAGAAGCGGAGGAATGTAGCGTTACTTGTTTGAGCGAAGTGAGTATAAATTTATTAATGATATATTGATAACCAATATCTAAATTTAAAATAAATTAATGTAGTTATGATGAAATTAACCAATTTTAAAACTAAATATTTAGTTTTAAAGTTGGTTAATTATAACTTATCTTGTAATGGGTGATATAAAAGAGTTTTTATAAGGCATTCATCCTGATTCACAAGGGGGCAGGTTTTCTGCTGCAGTCGTTCTATAAATTAATACCTAAATAACTAAAGGGGAATGTAGATCTTATGAAAAAAACATATATACAGGACTATAAATTTAATAGTGTTTTTATCAAAACTTTTATTATTCTTGTTTTATCTTCTATCATACCTGTATTGGCTGCAAATGGGATTATTTATAAACAATCTACTTCAACCATTCAGAGACAGACACGTAATGCAAATATGAATATGCTGGGAAAGACCAGTGAAACGGTTGATTTGGTATTTAAACAAGTAGATCAAATTATGCCACAATTAGGTAAAGACTCCGACATATTAAACTTTATAATAAATCCTGATATCAATTCTATTAAGAACAATAGTAAAATTATTAGTAATTTGAAAAATATATCTTCTTCTAATGATTATATATTATCAATTTATATTTATTCTGCTCATAGCAATACAATTTTAAGTTCGAGTGGAGGGGTATATAAATTAGATAGTTTTTATGACAAAGGATGGCTAGAAGCTTATAACAATTTTATTTTAGGAACCTACCAAATGGAAACCAGAAAAGTATCTGACGCGTTGGGAAATCAATTTAATTGTGCTACTTTAATTCGAAATCTTCCGTATACATCCTGGAGTAAATTAGGGGCCATTGTAATTAATATAAGTGAGGACAAACTGTATGATACCATTGAAGGAAAAAATACAAAAGGTAAAGGAGAATTTTATGTTATCAATGGCGCGGGATATATATTGTCCCATAAAGATAAAAGCAAACTATATAACGACTTAAGCAGTTCTCCTTATATTAAGAGAATATTAAACAGTGATAAAGGATATTTTATTCAAAAGGTTAAAGGAGAGCAAATGCTTTTCACATATGTTACTTCTCCGTATAATGGATGGAAGTACATTTACACAATTCCTTTAAAAGAATTGCAGAGTGATTCAAAAGTTGTCTCCAGAATTATTGTTATTATTACTTTGATATACATTCTGCTAGGTTTGTTCTTTTCTTTCCTAATTTCAAAAGGGATTTATAATCCTATTGAAAAATTAATGAACATGGTTTTAAATTCATCCAAGAATGCTTTTAATCGGGAAAATATTCAAGTTAAAGATGAATACGAATTTTTGGGATATGCTTATAATGACGTATTGGATAAAAATAAGAATATGACCGATCTTCTTACGAATATAAAGCCGATGATTAAAGAAAAGTTATTTACCAATTTGATTATGGGAAAAAATGAAAACTTGGAAGAAATATCTGAAAAGCTTGGTTTTTTGAATATTAACTTCAGTTTAACCAATTTTATTGCAATTGCCATGCAGATAGACGGGTATAACGAATTTCGCAATAAATTTAATGAGATAGAAAGAAATTTATATAAGATTAAATTGATCAATATGGTAGAAACTATCATTTCCAGCCAGCATAAGGGGATTTGTGTTGAAGTGGAATCGGATAAGGTTGCCGCGATTGTTAATTTTACTGATAATACTACCTTAATGCATGCAAAAGCAGAATCATTGGTAATTGCCGGAAAGATAAAGAATGAAGTTGAACAATATTTTCCTTTTACTGTTACGCTTGGTATTGGAAGAATGTATAAAGACATTACAAATATTAAACTATCCTATAATGAAGCGGTAAATGCACTGAAATATAAGATATATCAAGGTAAAAATGAAATTATTAATATAGATGATATTGAAATGCAATCAGAAGAATTATATTTTTATGATTCAGAAAAAGAAAAAATGCTCATCAATAACCTGAAAGTAGGGCAGCAGCAAGAAGTAGAAATACTGATTGATGAGTTGGTTCAAGAAATTTTAGATAATCGAAATATTCCTTACACCTATGTACAGCAAGTATTTATGAGGTTAATTAGTTCTATTGTGGAACTTATTATTAATATGGGAATGACTGTAGACGAGGTGTTTGGCACAGGATATAATCTATATGAAGAACTTTCCACTAAAGAAACCATTAAAGATATTAAAGTTTGGTTATCTAAAATTTGTAATATCATTGTAGATACCATTAATAATATCAACAGTAGTAAAAGCCAAAAAAATGTAGAAAAGATTATAGAATATATTGATGAAAACTTAAGTCAAGATATTTCGCTTAACGATATTGCAGAGTTTGTAAACTTAAGTCCGGCATATGTAAGTAAAATATTTAAGGAAAACATCGGCAAAAACTATGTTGATTATTTAAATGGAAGCCGTATTGAAAAGGCGAAACAGCTGCTGAAAAATACAAAGTTATCTGTAAAAGAAATCGGATTTAGGGTTGGATTCAATAGTATACAAACATTTATGAGAACTTTTAAGAAATACGAAGGGATTACACCCGGACAATACAGAGATAAGGCATAACGGGTTATAGAATAGGAGGGAAGATTATATTGAAAAAAATAGTACTACTGTCTATCTGCATTTTAGCGTTATTTATTAGTATTTATACTATTACAACTATTTGGATGAAAGATAATAACCAGCATGTTGAAATCAAAAGGGACAGGCAACCTCCAATTATAGATAAAAAAGAAAAACTAGACATCATTATTCTAAAATTTGCACATTATTTTCCTGAATCCCATCCACAGCATATTGCTTTGGTAGAAAAATTTGTGCCCATCGTGGAAGAGGGCAGCAACTGGAAGATTAGAGTGGAAGTGTATCCTAACAACCAACTTGGAGGAGAAAAAGAATATATACAAGGTGTTCGAAATGGTACAATAGAGATGGGATTAGGTGGACAATCTATCACTGAAATATTACCAAGTATGAAAGTCATAGAATTCCCCTATATATTTGACAGTTATGACCAGGCGAAAGCAATATTGAATGGAGAAGTGGGTGATAAAATTACGAAAGGTATCGATGCTTTAGGAATGCACAGTCTTGCTTGGAGTTTAAATGGTTTTAGGCAGATTTCAACTTATGAAAAGTTTAAGACAGATCATGGTCAAACTGATAAACTAAAGCTTGCAACAATATTTTCTAAGCCAAATATAGATACCTTAAAGGTAATGGGATTTGACGTTTTGCCATTGGATATGAATGAAATGTCAATAGTATTAAAACAGCAAGTAATAGACGGACATGACAATCCACCCTTACTAAGTTATTACAACGGTTGGAACGAGAAGCAAAAAGAAATTACCATTACCAATCATATTATCAGTCCTGCTATGTATATGATAAGCAGTAAATTTTGGGATACATTATCTGAAGAATATAAAGAGTTGATTTGGAAGGCTTCAAGAGAATCTGCAGACTATGAAATTGAATTACTCAAAGAAGTGGAGAAAGAAATTTTTAATACATTAAAAGATAAAGGGGTGGAAATTGTCTATCCTAAACTGGACGCATATAAAGATGCGGTTTACCCTTTATATGAAGGTTGGATTGCTAATAATAGTGAAATAAAAAGCATATTTGACGAAGTGTTGAATGAAAAAATGAAAATAAGAGAAAAGTTAAAAAAACAATAGTATTTCTAAAAAATGATTAGTGCATATATTATTCTTTTTTAATTAATTATAATAAAAGAATGTTAATGAATTAAAAGAATTGTATATGCATTTTTTTTTTGTAAAATACAAGAAAAGTTATGTAAATAAATGAAAAAAATAAAAAGATTAATCGAATCATAAAAGTGCCAATTTGCCATTTGAAAATTCTGTTGTATATCGAACACGTCACTAATCGTTATATGTACATTTTTTAAAATATATGCGTCGCTGAAAATATATTTTAGCATGGGAAATGCAGATAAATAAAGCGGTAGAGAAGAAAATAATAAGAAAAGTTCACTGTTTTAAAAAAAAGTTAATTTACGATTTTGAGACTTTGTAGTATATTAAAATTGCAAATCGGTTAGTGAATGTGCAATAATAAATAAAAGAATGACAATTCGGTTTTAGTAAATTTAACAAAAAACTAAACATATCATTTATTTTATAAGTAGAAAGTCTTTACATTTGTTTGATTACAATATAATGCAGTTAAGTATTTTAATTCGGTAACGATCTGTTTTTCAAATGTTTTATATGCTGATCTTTTAATCTGGTAAAATGTTTTACATTTATGAACTCTGTAAATAATCTTAAAAAATCATAATATGTTTTAAAAAGGTGGGATTATAAAATGAAGGCATTGTTTTTGGAAGGTGCAAAGAATTTTAAGATGTCTGATATACCAAGAAATGATGATAAAGATAAAGTTACTATAAAGGTAAAAGCAATTGGTATATGTGGTACAGAGATTTCCGCCTATAAAGCAGTTTTTCCAATGGGGGTTTATCCTAGAACTCTAGGACATGAAATTGCAGGTGAGGTAGTGCGTGTACCGAAAAATAACAAAGATATAAAAATTGGAGATAGAGTTGCATTGGACCCATATAAATATTGTGGAACCTGTTATCCGTGTAGCATAGGCAGAACCAACTGCTGTGAGGACTTGAAAGTAATAGGTGTACATGAAAATGGAGCATATATGGAATATTTTTCTCACGATATACATCTCATTCATAAAGCACCGGATGATATGCCATGGGAGCATATTGCGTTGATCGAACCTTTGACAATATCTATTCATGGTGTCCATAGAGCTGGTGTAAAAAAAGGGGAACATGTTGTTATTACAGGAGCTGGTGCGATAGGTTTACTGGCAGCACAATTTGTTTTGTATTTGGAAGCTATTCCGATATTAGTAGATCCAATGGAAAAGCGACTGGAAATTGCGAAAAAGCTTGGAGTTGAGTATACTTTTAATCCTATGACACAAGATGTAATAAAAGAAATTAAGAAAGTTACAAACGGAAGAATGGCAGAGGCTGTTGTAGAAGCTTCCGGTGCGCCTGCTGCCGTAAGAAGTGCAATAGACTATGTTTCTTACGCAGGACGTATATCCTTGGTGGGATATCCAAAAGATGATATACCTCTTCCTACATTTTTATTTACCAAGAAAGAATTGGATGTAAGAGGTTCACGAAACAGTGCAAAAGAATTCCCATTAGCCATCCAATTGATTGCAGAAAATAAAATCAACCTGGATCCTATTATTACCAACATCATCAAGTTTGATCAGATACCGGAATATTTTGAATTATTAATGAAAAACCCTAACGACTATTTAAAAGTAATCGCAAAATTATAAGTTTGATTACCTTTTACAGGTCTTAGATTTAATTTTTCTGTGAGATATTCATTAAAAACCGTGAACTTTATATCAATGGTAATTCAATTCGGCGGTGTAAGAAATTCTTTTTCTATCACGAAGAATGGCAGCACTGCCGGATTATTACAAAATATACAATTATATATAAGGAGGAGTTTGAATGTTCAACAAAAAGACAAAAATTGTAGCGCTTGTGTTAATTGCTGTATTTGCTCTTACAGTTGCATTTGCAGGTTGCGGTGCAAAAAAGGAAGAGCCTAAACAAGAACCAGGTACAGCAAAAGAAGAACCAAAGCAGGCAAAAGAAGAACCAAAGAAAGAAGTAAAACCTGTAACTTTTAAACTTGCACACGTATATGCACCGGATCATCCTTTCTCAAAAGGTATGGACAAATTAGTTGAAAAGGTTAAAAAAGATTCCGATGGAAAACTTATCATCAACCACTATCCGGCAGCACAATTAGGTAGTGAAAAAGATATTGCTGACGGTGTAGTAAACGGTATTGTTGATATGGCAATTATCGGTCCTGGCGAATTAGGAAAGAGATTCAAGCCGGTACTAGTTTTTGACGGACCATACGTTTTCAGAGATATGGACCATATGCAAAAAGTAACAAACGGACCGGTAGGACAAGAGCTATGGGATCAAATGGCAAAAGAAACCGGTATCCGAGCTTTAAACACATTATATTATGGTACCAGATATGTAACTACTTCTAAAGTACCCGTTAAAACACCTGCTGACTTAAAAGGACTAAAATTAAGAACACCTGACCAACCATTAAGTGTTGCTAACGCAAAAGCAATGGGTGCTAACCCGACACCAATGGCATTGTCAGAAGTTTATCTTGCATTACAACAGGGGGTTGTTGATGGTCAGGAAAACCCGATTCCAACCATTGCAAGCCAGAAATTTAACGAAGTTCAAAAATATATTAACTTAACTGGACACGTTGTTCAGGCAACACCGGTGGTTATTTCACAAAAGAAATTAGATTCTCTACCGGAAGATTTAAGAAAAATATTGGTTGATGCAGTAAATGAAATTGCACCTGAAATTAACCAAGAAATTTTAGATAACGAAAAAGCCACATTAGAAGAATTCAAAAAAGGCGGAATGGAAGTTGTTGAATCTGATGTAGATGCATTCAGACAAGCGACTCAATCGGTTATTAAAGAATTCGAAGATACTTGGGGCAAAGGATTATACGAAAAAATTCAAGAAGTTAAGTAATTGATTGAATTTACAATATACTATCAATACTAGAAGTTGAGGGGGATACTCCCCCTCAATTTGCCATAAAAAAGAGGTGAATCTATGAAAGTATGGGATAAGTTTGAAGAATGGTTTGTTTTGACTGCACTTGCCGTAATGGGCATTGTATTAACCATCCAGGTATTCATGAGATATATATTCAATTATCCGCTGGTTTGGAGTGAAGAGCTGGCAAGATATATTTTCGTATGGATTGCTTTCGTAGGCGCAGGTTATGGTGTAAGATACCATATTCATATTAAGATGGAAGCAATATTTGATAGGTTTCCACCAACTATGCAAAAGGTGGTTACTGTCATTACAAATCTGATTGCCGCTTTTTGTTTTGCATACATCATTCCCTATGGCATAAACTTTACAATCAGTCAACACAGTATTGCATCACCGGCTATGGGAATGCCTATGAGCTATGTATTTGTTGCTGTGCCTCTCGGAAGTGCAGTATTGGTACTTCGTTTATTAATAGATACCATTAAGGTATTTAGACCTGCAAAGAATGAAGAAGGGGGGAGATAGAGGATGTTATTGCTTTTAGGTACGTTAATGATTCTATTGGTATTAAGAGTTCCTGTGTCCTTTTCATTATTCATAAGTTCATTATTCTATTTAATATCCAAGGACATATCTCCTCTTGTAGTTGTACAAAGGATGGCGATGGGGGTAGGAGATTCTTTTCCACTGATGGCAGTACCGTTTTTTATCTTGGCAGGAGCGATTATGAACTCCGGAGGGATTACTGAAAGACTGTTTTCTTTTGCAAATAGAGTGGTAGGCCATATCACCGGCGGACTGGGTCATGCAAATATATTGGCAAGTATTATCTTTTCCGGAATGTCGGGGACGGCGATTGCCGATGCAGGAGGATTGGGCGCTGTAGAACTAAAGGCGATGAAAGATGCGGGATACGATGAAGACTTTAGCTTGGCGGTTACCGGTGGGTCATCCATCATCGGTCCAATCATTCCTCCCAGTGTACCAGCCGTAGTATTCGGTGTTATTGCAGGGGTATCCATCGGTAGATTGTTTATTGCCGGTGTTGTACCCGGTTTAATTATGGGTCTTGCAATGGGGATATTGGTATATTTCCAGAGTAAAAATAAAAATTATCCTAAACAAAAGAGAGCTACGCTAAAAGAGTTGTGGGCTTCTTTAAAAGAATCATTTTTTCCGCTTTTGACACCGGTTGTCATTATTGGTGGAATATTAGTAGGTATCTTTACACCTACAGAAGCTGCAATCATCGCAGTGATATATTCCCTTATTTTAGGGATTGCCTATCGTGAGATTACACTAAAAGACATGCCAAGGTTTTTAAGAGAAACTGCCAATACCACCATTGCAGTAATGTTTATTGTAGCAGCCGCATCGGTATTTGGATGGATTCTTGCAAGTGAACAGATACCTCAAAAATTGTCGCAGTTTTTTATTACCGCTTTCCCGAACAAGTATGTTGCACTTTTAGTCATTAACATTTTCTTATTAATTGCGGGAACATTTATGGAAACAATTGCGGCATTAACAATTTTAACACCGGTACTGATGCCTGTCATATTAAATCTTGGTATTGACCCCGTACACTTTGGAATTATCATGATATTGAATCTCATGATCGGGTTATTAACACCTCCGGTTGGAATGGTTCTATATGTATTGTCCGGGGTATCCAGTGTGCCGTTTGAAAAAATTTCAAGGGCAGTGATGCCGTATTTGATTGTATTAATTATCACGTTGCTGATATTTACCTATGTTCCGCAGCTCGTACTATTCCTTCCCAATTTGATTTTTGGAGCATGAGGATTGTGAATCGATATCAAGCTGAACGATAGGATTTATTATAAAAACACACTCCAGATACATTACATAAATGTATTTTGGGGTGTTTTTATATGAAAAAGCAAATGCTTCCTTTGCTTTAAAAAGATTTATAGTTATAGTATAATGAAGCTGTTAGAAAAATTAAAAGCCTATGTGAGGAGCAGGTTTTATGTATTCAATTGGATTAATTTCACCTTATCCTAAATTGGCAGATATGGTCAAAGATATAGTAGATATGCTGGATGAACCAATAGATGTACAAATAGGGGACATGCATGAGGCGATTCCTATTGCAAATAAAATGATTTCGGAAGGTACAGAAGTGATTATCAGCAGAGGGGGCACAGCTTTATTTCTCAAAGAATTTGTCGGTGTTCCGGTTGTTGAAATTCAAGTTACATCTATAGATATTATGAAATCAATTAAAAAGGCTAAGCAGATGGGAAACAATATTGGATTTTTAGGCTATGATAATGTAGTATACAATATTGAAAGTATAGCAGAAATTTTGGATGTACATCTTTTACCTATTATATTTAATCAGAAGGATACGGTATTGGAGAAAACTGAGAAAATAAAACAGCTTAGGGACAAAGTAGATATTGTAGTGGGAGACCACATTTCTATTCAAATTGCTGAGCAGTGTGGTATTCAAGGGGTATTGATTGAATCAGGGGAAGATTCTATTTTAGAAAGTTTTATAGAAGCAAAAAAAATAAGGGACGCTACCAATAGAGAAAGAGAAAGATTTGAAGAGTTGCAAACCATATTGGATTACACCCATGATGGTATTATGAGTATTAATAATAAAGGACAAATAAAATTTTTTAATCCGGCTGCTGAAAAAATATTTAATGTCAATAAAGATTCTGTTATTGGCAGCAGTATCAACGATGTGTTTCCTCATGTTAATTTTGAAGAGGTTATAAAAACCGGTCAATCCCAAATAGATAAGTTTTATAATATAGGTGATACTATTATTATTGCAAATACACTGCCTATAAAGATTCAAGATAAAATTGTGGGAGCACTGAGTATTTGCCAAGATATAAGTAAAATCCAGAATACGGAAGAAAAAATTAGGAAGAAAATGTATCTCAAAGGGCATGTAGCGCGATATAGTTTTGAAGATATGATTACCGGTAATGAAAAAATGAATAAATTGGTT